>DATNIJ010000080.1:0-11209 GCA_035604475.1 Alphaproteobacteria bacterium | reverse complement strand
GCCGCCCGAACCGCTCGACGAAGACCGCGCGCATGCCGAGGCCCAACTCCCTCAATGGCCGGTCAGCGCGCGGCTGATCACGATGCGCTGGATATCGCTGGTGCCCTCGTAGATCTGGGCGCCGCGCACGGCGCGGTAGATACGCTCGACCTCGTAGTCGACCATGTAGCCATTGCCGCCGAGCGTCTGAATGGCGTCCGAGCATACGCGCGCGGCCGCCTCGGAGGCGAAGAGCTTCGCCATCGAGGCTTCGCGCAGGCAAGGCTGTCCGGCGCTGCGCAGTGCCGCCGCATGCAGCACGAGCTGCTCGGCGGCGGCAACCGAAGTCGCCATGTCGGCGAGGCGGAAGGCGACACCCTGGTGCGCCGCGATCGGTTTGCCGAAGGTCACGCGCTCCTTCGCGTAGGCGACGGCGCGCTCGAGGGCCGCGCGCGCCATGCCGACGCATTGCGCGCCGACGCCGATGCGTCCGCCCTCCAGGTTGCCGAGGGCTATGCGGTATCCTTGGCCTTCCTTGCCGAGCAAGGCATCCGCCGGCAGATCGAGGTCCTCGAAGATGATCTCGCAGGTGTCCGAGGCGTTCTGCCCCATCTTTTTCTCGATGCGGCCGACGCGGTAGCCGGGGCTCTCGGTCGGAACGAGGAAGGCGCTGATGCCGCGCTTTCCCGCCGCCGGGTCCGTCACCGCCAGTACTAGCGCGAGATCGGCGGTGGCCCCGCTGGTGATGAACTGCTTCCGCCCGTTCAAGCGCCAGCCGTTGCCGTGAGCTTGCGCGCGCGTGCGCAGGTTGCTCGCCTCCGATCCGCCCTGCGGCTCGGTCAGGCAGAAGGCGGAGAGCATCTCGCCGCGCGCCATCGGCTTGAGAAAGCGCTCGCGTTGCGCGTCGCTGCCGTACTCGAGGACCGGCATGCAGCCGACCGAGTTGTGGCCGCTCATGATGGTGGCGATGGCGCCGTCGCCCGCGGCGACCTCCATGAGGGCCAGCGCATAGCCGATGTAATCGGCGCCGGCACCGTCCCATTCCGGCGGCACGGTCATGCCCAGGAGGCCGAGTGCCCCCATCTCGCCGAGGACCTCGCGCGGGAGCCGCCCGGCCGCTTCCCACTCGGCGGAGCGCGGGGCGAGCACCCGTCGCGCGAACTCGCGCGCCGTGTCACGGATCAATTCGTGCTCCTCGGCCAGTATCAAAGGGCGTCCTCCGTTTGCGGGTGTTGTTCGGCTCCGCCTCAGCCGGCCGTGCCGAACGCCTTGGCGATCTCGCGCAGGCGGAACTTCTGGATCTTGCCGCTCGGCGTGCGGGGGAGTGCCGACACCAGCTCGAGCCGTTCCGGCAGGTAGTGGCGCGAGACCTTGCGCGCCTCGAGGAAGGCGATCAGCTCGGCGAGCGTAAGCGAGCTCTCCGGCCGCGTCACGACGAAGGCGCATGCGCGCTCGCCGAGCCGCGGATCGGGCATCGCCACGATCGCGGTCTCGAGCACGGCCGGATGCTGATAGATGAGGCCCTCGATCTCGACGACGGGGATGTTCTCGCCGCCGCGGATGATGACGTCCTTGGTGCGGCCGGTGATGCGCACATAGCCGTCGGCGTCGATGCGCGCGAGATCGCCGGTCTCGAACCAGCCCTCCTTGTCCGTCGCATGCCACTCCGGGCGCTTGAGATAGCCGACGAAGTTGCTGCAGCCGCGGCACTGGAGGCGTCCCTCGCGGTCGGGCGGGAGCGCCTTCCCGTCCTCGCCGACCGTGCGGATTTCCATGCCCGGCTGTGCGCAGCCGTCCGTCTCGAAGACCTTCTCCGGCGGATCGTCGAGCCGCGTCGTGGTGACCGCCCCGTTCTCGGTCATGCCCCAGGCGGAGACGATGTGGGCGCCGAGATGCTCGGCCGCGCGGCGCGCCAAGGCGCGCGGGATCGGCGCTCCCGCCGAGAGGAAGACGCGCAGGCTGCGGAAGTCAGCCGGCCGACGCTCGGCCGCGTTGGTGAGATCGGAGAGGAAAGGGGTCGCGGCCATGGTGAAGCTGACGCCTTCCCCCGCGATCAGATCGGCCGCGCGGTCGGCACTCCAGATGTCCTGCAGCACCGCCGTGCCGCCGAGATGGATCGGCATCATCAGGCCGTACATGAAGCCCGTCTGGTGCGCCAGCGGCGAGGCCATCAGCACGACGTCGGAGGCACCCAGGCCGAGCCGCTCCGCATAGGGCTCGAGATTGCTGAAGAGCGTATTCGAGGTGTGCATGACCCCTTTGGCCTCGCCGGTCGTGCCCGAGGTGTAGAGGATCTCGATCACGTCGTCGGCCTTCGGCCGGCGTCCGGCGAAGAGCGCGCTCGCGTCCCCAGAGCCGGCCTGGAGCAGGCTCTCGAAGGCGGCCTCGCCCACCCCACCCAGCACCAGAACGCGGCTCAAGGCCGGCAGCTTCGGGCGCAGCCCCTCGGCCATGGCGGCGTAATCGAAGTCCCGGAAGCGGCGGGGTACGATGAAGAGCTTCGTCTCGGCCAGACGCAGCATGAACTCGAGCTCGCGCTCGCGGAAGATCGGCATCAGCGGGTTGGTGATGACGCCAAGCCGCATGGCGGCAAGGTGAAGGGCCGTGAACTGCCACCAATTCGGCAGCTGGTAGGAGAGCACGTCGCCGCGTTCTAGGCCGAGCCGGGCAAGGCCGAGGGCGATCCGCTCGACCCGCCGGCCGAGCTCGGCGTAGGTCAAGACGGTGCGCTCGCCCGTCATGCTGTTGTCGTCGATGATGGCGACGCGCTCCGGCGAGCCGGCGATGCGGTCGTCGAGGTAGTCGATGATCGTGCGGTCGCGCCAATGGCCGGCTTGCTTCATGGCACGGAGCCGAGCCTCGGGCAGGATCGGATCGGTCTTGAGCGGCAAAGTTTCCTCACTCTATGGCCGGCGGCTCCGGCTTTTTCCGCCGCTTACGGCAGCTTGGGGCGGCGTTGCTCCCTAAATCGAACGCTAAAGCTTCGAGTCCGGCGCGAAGCGGGGACGGCGCTTCTCGCGGTGCGAGGCGAGCCCTTCGCGCACGTCGGGCGAGCTGAAGCCGAGGAACTCGAGTGCCAAGGAGGCGTCGAAGGTCGGTCCCGCCATGCGCAGCCAATTGTTGAGCGCATACTTGGTCCAGCGTAGCGCATGGGGGGCGCCTTCCGCCAGCCGCGTCGCGATCTCGACCGCTTTGTCGTCGAGCTCGGCATCCTCGACCGCAAGCGAGATGAGACCGATCCTCTCGGCCTCCGCACCTGAAATCGGTTCGCAGAGCAGAAGATAGTATTTTGCCTTGGCCATGCCGCAGAGGAGCGGCCAGATAATCGCGGCGTGATCGCCCGCCGCGACGCCGAGGCGCGTGTGTCCGTCCACGATGCGGGCATCCTTGGTCGCAATCGAGATGTCGGCGAGCAGCCCGCAGACGAGGCCGGCGCCGACCGCCGGGCCGCGCATGGCGCTGACGATCGGTTTCGAGCAGTTGATCAGGTTGTAGACGAGGTCCCGCGCCTCCTTCCAGTTGCCTGCGCGCGTGTGGAAGTCGTCGATGATGCGCTCGATCATGTCGAAATCGCCGCCGGCGGAGAACGCCTTGCCGGCACCTCGAAGCACGGCCGCGGACACGCTCTCGTCCGCGTCGATGTCGCGCCACACCGACTTGAGCTCGCCGTGCATCTTCTGGTCGGTGGCATTCAGCCGGCCCGGGCTCGACATGGTGACGCGGAGCACGCGGGGATGCGGCCGGTCGAACTCAAGACGCTGGTAGTGGGCGTAACGATCGGACATGGGGCTCTCCCGGGGATGCGAAAGCGGCGGATCACGGGGCCGCCCCGCGATCCGGGGGAACGCTTGGTCAATCAGCCGCCATGTTGCGCCGTCGCGAGAGAAAAATCCACGGCGTAGCGCTGCGTCTTTTCATCGCATCAGGGCTGCGATGCTTGCGTCTTGAAGCGCTCGAAGCGGCTGGGGATGCGGTGTATCGCGTCCACGAGCTTGAGTGCGGTCTTGCGGTCGCCGCCGGGGGCTAAGTCGAGCGTCACCGTGTCGACGATGCCGCCGAAGCGGCGCTCGATCGCCGCGGGAAGCTCGTCATAGGTGCCGGAGGCGACGAAGAGCTCGAGCACCTCGTCGGAGACGAGCGGCGCCATTCGGCTGAACTCGCCGCGCCGCGACATCTCGAATAGACGCTGGCCGAGCTCGCCGAGGCCGTGCGCGTCGAGGACCGGACGATAGGCGGGCGTCGAGGCATAGAACGCCACCCGATGGCGCGTGCGCTCGAGCGAAGCCGCCACCGCCCGACTGTCGGGACCGCTCACCACGAAGCCGCCGCCGCTCACCTCGAAATTCTCCCGCGCCATGCCGCGGCCGTCGAGTCCCGCGGCGAGGATGGGTTCCGCCGTCTCCTCGATGTACTTGCGCGTGGCGAAGAGATGGAGGCGCACGCCGTCGCAAAGGCGCGCAGCGGTCTTGAGCATGAGGGGACCGACCGCGGCGATGGTGACGGGCACCATGGGCAGATGATTGGGGCCGGGCGAGAATTCCTCGTTCATCAGGCTAAAGCGGTAGTGCTTGCCCTGGTAGTCGAGCTTGGCCCCCGTCTCCCAGCTTCGCCAGATGGCGCGCAGCGATTCGACATATTCGCCCATGCGCGCCGCGGGGGCCACCCAGGGCACGCTGAAGCGCCGCTCATTGTGTCCCTTGACCTGGCTGCCGAGGCCGAGCACGAAGCGCCCGCGCGTCTGGCGCTCGAGGTCCCAGGCCTGGTTGGCGACGATCATGGGGCTGCGCGGAAACGCGATCGCGACCGAGGTCGCGAGCGCGATGCGCTCCGTCGCGAGCCCGGCTATGGCGAGGGGAGCGAAGGGATCGTGCTTGGTCTCATTGCATTGCACCACGTCGACGCCGAGCGCCTCGGCGGCTTGTGCCGCGGCCGCGCATTGGCGCCAGTCATCGAGCGGGAGGACGAGGGCGACCCGCACCCCTCACTCCGCCGCGACGGGGAGGGCACCCTCGCGGCTCAGACGCGCCGCGGCGATCGCCGCTTTGAGGCGCTCGATCTCGGCCGCGCCGAGCTTGGCGAGCGGCGGGCGCACCACCGCCTTGGGCAGCCGGCCGAGGAGGACGAGCGTCTCCTTCATGCGGTTGTGCATGTCGAGGAAGGGTGGCGCGTAGAAGGCCTGTGCTAACGGATAGATGCGGTCGTTGATCCCTTGGGCGCGCGCGAGGTCGCCCGCGCGCACGGCCTCGAAGAGCGCCACCTGGAGGTCGGCGATGACGCTTCCCGCCCCCGAGAGGAGGCCTCTGCAGCCGGTGACGAGCGAGCTCAACAGCCAGGCGCTGTGCGTGGAGAGCACGTTGACCGGACGACGCAGGCTCTGAAAGGTGCGCACGTGGCGCTCGTGCAGCATCGCATCGTTGCACCAATCCTTGATCGCTCCGATCTGCGGCACCTCCTCGAAGAGGCGCAGAAGCGTCTCGAAAGGATAGCTGAGGCCGCCCGCAAGCGGATACTGGAAGAGGATGATCGGCAGATCGGTTGCCGCCGCGATCGTCTTGAAGTGGGCGAGCGCCATCTCGGGGCGAAGTTGGCCGCCCATCGCCATACTTTGCGGCGGGAAAACGAGAAGGGCCGCTGCTCCGCCTTGTTCGGCCATCTTGGCGATGCGCGCCGCCAGATGGCTGCCGTCGGCATAGACGCCATTGACGACCGGCACGCGGTCGCCGATCGCGTCCATGGTGTGGCCGAGCACGGCCTGCTGCTCCTCGAATGTGCACGCGTGCACCTCGGTGGCATGCGCGTTGACGGTGATCGCCGAGACGCCGCGCACGGCGGCGAGGTCATGGAGATGCTTGCGGTAGGAGGCAACGTCGATGGCGAAATCCTCGTCGAACGGCAGAAGTGCTGCAGGGATGACGCCTTCGGGGGTGTAGTCGCGGAAGCTGCGGGCCATGGTGCCCTCCTTGTCTCGCGCAAGCTTGCGCCCCGCCGCTGCGGCGCGTCAAGGGAATGCACGGCGCCGCCGTCAGGGGGTGAAGCTCGCCACCAGCTCCTTGAGGCGCGCCTTGGCGCCCACGAGGATCGTGACGCCGTCGCCCATGAGCATGGTGTCGAAGTCGAGCTTGAGCAGCTTGGCCACGCTTCGGCGCAGCGCCGCGGGGTCGTCCATCACTTGCTCGCGGAGGAGCCCGCACTTCCCCGGTGGATTGCCGACGACCGCGTCTCCCACGATCAGGAGGCGCCGCTCGGGCCAATGAAGCGCCACCTCGCCGGGCGATTTTCCCGCCGCCGCCACCACGGTGAGGGGGCCTATCTTCTGACCCACGGCGAGCTCCTCGTCGATGACGGTCCCTTGGCTCTTGGCATGGGGCGCATCCGCCGGATGAATGGCGACGGGCGCTCCCGTCGCGGTGCGCACTACCTTGGCGGCGCGCGAATGGTTGCGGTTGGTAAGGACGATGCGGGCGACGCCTAAGCGCTTGATCTCCGCGAGGTCCGCCGCACTCGGCTCGACCGGGTCGATGCAGATATTGCCGCTCGCGTGGCGGACGAGGTGGCCGTTGAAATCGTAGCCGTGCGGCTCGGAGAATTTGGACCAGGTGTAAATGCCGCTCGCTATCTCCTTCATGGCGCTCTCCTCCAGCTTTGATCGGCCGTCGGCGGTCGAGACCGGGCCGAGCGGCGTCGCCGCAATCACCGTCAGCGCCCATTCTACCTCGGACAAGGGGCCCAGGAAGAGCGACTTCCTTGCGGTTGCGACGGCTCTCCGCTCGACTTTATATTGCCTTGGCCGGCCAATCTGCCGATACTCGCTCAGGATAAAGCGCATCGCGTGGCGCACACGCGAGAACAGAAAAGCCTTAGGGAGACCTCCATGCTCACAAGATCACGAGCCCTCGCCGGCTTTGCCGCGGCAGCGATCGCGGCTTTTGCGGCGGCTGCCGCCTCGGCGGACGACATCACGATCGGCGCCGACCTGCCCTTGAGCGGGCCCAATGCCCAGTACGGCGATATCTTCTCGCAGGGCGCCAACCTGGCGATTGCCGACGTCAACGCCGATCACATGCTGTCCAAGACGCTCGTCATGGACTACGAGGACAGCCAGGCGCTGCCGCAGCCGGGCGTGGTGGCCGCCAACAAGCTCGTGAGCGTGGTGCGCGTGCCCTACATGCTCTCGGCCTTTACCAGCGTCTCCAAGGCGATCGCACCCGTCGCCGAGCGCTCGAAGACGGTGGCGGTCAACGGCGGCGGCGTGGGCCCGGACTTGGCCGAGCTCGGCGATTATTTCTGGAACGTCATCCCGCTTGCCAACTACGAGGTGCGCGCGATGGTGCCCTACCTCGTCAGCGAGCGGAAGCTGAAGCGCTTCGTCCTTGTCTACGTCGACGATCCGCTCGGCGACGCCATCCTCAAGGAGCTCCAAACGGAGCTGCCCAAGGTGGGCGGCGAGCTCGCCGGCGCGCTCAAGATCCCGCGCGATGCGGAGCAGTTCGCCGGCATCGCCGCGCGGGCGCGCGAGGCGAAGCCCGAGGTGATCTACATAGCCTCCTTCGGCGCGCAGCAGTCGCAGATCATCAAGCAGTTCCGCGACAACGGCGTCTCGCAGCTGATCGTCAGCTACTCCGGATTCGACATTCCGGCGATCAAACAGGAGCCGGAGGCCAAGGGCGCGCTCTACACCTCGCAGCGGATGGACTGGGAGTCGAACGACCCCGTGACCAAGCGCTTCGTCACGGAATTCAAGGCAAAGTACGGCAAGGCCCCGAACTACTACGCCGCCAACTACTACAACGCCGTGATGCTCTTCGCCATACTCGCGCAGGGGCTCGAGAAGAAAGGCGAGGCCATCACCGGTGAAAACCTGCTCAAGGAGCGCAAGGCCGTCGGAACCTTCAACCTCGTCGGCGGCAAGACGGAGTTCCAGGCGAACGGCTCCGTGATCATGCCGATGCAGATCAACGAGGTCGACGGCAAGGACGGCCATATCGTGCATTGAGTGAAGAAGCGCTGACCGTCGAGGCAGGGTGCCGCCGCCGATGCTCTTCCTGCAGCTCCTCGTCAACGGCATCCAGGTGGGGGCGCTTTACGCCCTCACCGCGGTCGGCTTCTCCCTGATCTTCGGTTCGACGCGCATCTTTCACGTAGCGCACGGTGCCACCTTCACGCTCGCCGGCTACGTGTTCTACGAGCTCTACAGCGTGGCCGGCGCGCCGTGGATCGCAGCCCTTGCCGCCGCCACGGCGGGCGCCGGCATTTTCGGCGTGCTCGTCGACCGCTTCGTCTATGCGCCGATCCAGCGCCACGAGGGCTCGTTCTTCACGGTCTTCGTCGCCTCCTTCGGCATCACCATCGTGGTGCAAAACCTCGTGGGCACCGCGTTCGGACGCGGATTCGTCTCGATCTCTTCCCCGCTCAGCCGCAGCGTCGAGCTTGCACCCGGGCTTTATGCGCCGCCGACCGCGGCCATCTCGGTGCTGGCTGCCGTCGTCTGCTTCGTCGGTCTGCACTTCTTCCTCACGCGCACGCACGTCGGCATGGCGTTGCGCGCACTTTCCGAAAATCCCGATCTCGTTCGCGTATTCGGCCTCGACCCTAGGCGGCTCTCGTCCTACGCCTTTGCGCTCGGCTCCCTTCTCGTCGTCCCGGGCGCCTTGCTCACGGGTGCTACCGCGGGCCTGAGCCCGGCACTCGGCAACCACGTGATGCTTATCAGCCTGGCCGCCACCATCGTCGGCGGGGTGGGCAGCCTGCGCGGTGCCGCGTGCGGCGGCCTCCTCCTCGGCCTCGCCGAGAATCTGGCGCTTTGGCAGCTCGATCCTCAATGGAGCGAGGCGGTCACCTTCGTCGTGCTCTTCCTCTTCATCGTCTTCCGCCCGGCCGGCTTCTTCGGACGGGTCGCGACCCAGTAGCGGCCGAGAGCCATGATCGCCTATGCGACGAATCTGGCGACGCTGATCGCCATCAACGCGATCCTGGCGATCACGCTCAACTTCATCATGGGATACGCCGGCATCTTCTCCTTGGCACACGCGCTTTTCTTCGGCGTCGGCGCCTACACGGCGGCGTGGATCGCGATGCACGTCACGGGCGATTTCTTCCTGACCGTGTCCGCGGCGGCACTCGTGGCCTCGCTCCTCTCCCTGGCGTTGGCCCTCCCGGCACTCCGCGTGCGCGAGGTATATTTCGTCGCCGCCTCGCTCGGCCTTCAGGTGCTCGGCACGACCGTGTTCGCGGAGTGGAAATCGGTGACGGGCGGCATCGGCGGCGTGATCGGCATCCCGCCCGCCGAGCTCTTCGGCGTCCCCATCTCCGATCCCTACGCCTTCCTCGCCTTGGCCTTGGCGTGCTTGTCACTCGTCATCGCCGTCACCTATGCGCTCGTGCGCTCGAGCTTCGGCCGCAGCTTGACCGCGATCCGCGACAGCGAGTCGGCCGCCGCCGCCTACGGCAAGAACGTGGCGCTCATCAAGACGCTCGCGGTCGTGGTCTCCTCGGCGCTTTGCGCCCTCGGGGGCGCGCTCTACGCCTTCTATCTCAGCTTCATCAACGTCGAGAGCTTCGGGCTCGACACCTCCATCCTTTTGATGGCGATGGTGATCATCGGGGGTACCGGGACCGTCCTCGGGCCCATCATCGGCACGGTGCTGCTCCTACTCCTGCCCGCGGGGCTGAGCTACCTCTCGTTCCTGCCGCACACCGAGATCGGCTCGATCCAGCAGATGATCTACGGGCTGGCCATGGTCGTCCTGATGATCTTCCGGCCCGGCGGGCTCGTCGGCGCCCGCAGCCTCGGGGAACGCAAGTGAGCGCGGCAGTACCCGCACTTCTCGATATCCGCGGCCTGAGCCGGCGCTTCGGCGGCCTGCTTGCCATAAACGAGGTGACGATGGCGCTCGAGGCCGGCGTCATCACCACGCTCGTGGGTCCCAACGGGGCCGGCAAGACGACGCTCTTCAACCTCATCACGGGATATTTGGCGCCCGATGCGGGCGAGGTGCTGTGGAAAGGCCGCTCGCTCAGGGGCATGCCGCATTGGGCGATCGCACGACTCGGCATCGCGCGCACGTTCCAGGACCTGCGTCTCTTCACCCACATGTCGGTCGAGGACAACGTGCTCAGCGTGATGGAGCGGAGCTCGTGGCTGTGGCAGCCGGGCGGGCGGCGCGAGCGGCGCGCGAAGAGCGCCCGCGCGGCTGCGATCCTCGAGGCGACCGGGCTTTCCGACAGGGCGCGGGTGCGCGCGATCGACCTCGCCTATGCCGAGCGCAAGTTCCTGAGCCTCGCCCGCATCATGGCGACGGATGCGGAGCTCTGGCTCCTCGACGAGCCCGCCTCGGGGCTCGATCTGCGTTCCTACGACCGCTTCCTCGAGCTCCTGCGCGCCAAGGCGCGCGAGGGGGTCACGGTGTGCATCATCGAGCATAATTTCGACATCGTGCAGCGCATCTCGGACCGCATCGTCTTCCTCGATTCCGGACGGCTGATCGCGGACGGCGAGCCCAAGGCCATCCTCGCGGACCCGCACCTGGCCAACCTCTATTTCGGGGAGCATGCGGCGTGAGCGGGCCGGCCGTCTTCGCGACCGAGGGCCTCTTCGTCGGCTACGGCGGCAAGCCGGTCCTCCACGGCATCGATATGGAGCTGCGCGCGGGCGAGGTTTTGTGCCTCATCGGCCACAACGGCGCCGGCAAGTCGACGCTGCTCAAGACCCTCTATGGCCTGGTGCGGCGCGCGAGCGGGCGGATTCTGCTGGACGGCCGCGCTGTCGCGGAGCCGCTGCCGCGCGAGATGACGGCTGCCGGGGTCTCCCTCATGCCCGAGGGACGCGGCGTCTTTCCCGGTCTCACGGTCGCGGAGATCTTCGCCATGGGCATGTGGGCGGCAGGGGTGCCGGGCGGGGAGCGCGCGGAGCGCCTGGAGTGGGTGATGACGGCGCTGCCGCAGGTCGGCACCTTCTACCGCCGCCGCGCCGGGCTGCTCTCGGGCGGGCAGCAGCAGATGGTGTCGATCGGCAGGGCGCTTCTCAACCGGCCGCGCTGCCTTCTCATGGACGAGCCCTCGATCGGGCTGGCGCCCAAGCTGTTCCAGGATCTGCTCGAGCCGATCCGCGCGCTCAAGGAGCGGCAGGGCATGTCGATCCTCCTCGTCGAGCAGAACGTGCGCGAGGCGCTCAAGATCTCCGACCGCGTGCTGGTGATGAAGGCCGGCGCCTTGATCCTCGAGGCGGCACCTG
>DATNIJ010000079.1:0-23721 GCA_035604475.1 Alphaproteobacteria bacterium | reverse complement strand
CATGTAGCCGGCGATCTTGTCGATCGCGTTGTGCCGGCCCACGTCCTCCATGTAGACGAGCGGGCGGTCCTCCTCGCAAAGCACGCAGCCGTGAATGGCGCCCGCCTCGAGATAGAGGCTCGGGCAGGTGTTGATCTTCTTGGAGAGCGCGTAGAGCCAGGAGGTCTTGAGCACCGCGTCCTTGGGCAGCCTGATCTCGTCGAACTTCTCCATGAGGTCGCCGAACACCGTGCCCTGGGCGCAGCCCGAGGTCCTGACCTTGCGTTTGAGCTTCTCCTCGTAATTCGTGCGGCGCTTGGTGCGCACCACGACAAGCTCGAGCTCCTCGTCGTGCTCGATGCCGGTGATCTCGTCGTCCGGCCGCAGCATGTTCTGGTTGAGGAGATAGCCGACCGCGAGATAGTCGGGATGATCGCCGACCGTCATCATGGTGACGATCTCCTGGCCGTTGAGGAAGAGCGTCAACGGCCGCTCGACCACGACCGCGGTCTCGATCGCGTTGTCTTCGTGGTCGACGCCCGCGACCCGGCGCGTGAGGCGCGCATCGCTCGGGTCCGGACGCAGGGCGAACTCGCTAAGCGCCGCTCCAGCCGGGCGTGCCCTTGCTCCCGCCTTCGTCTTCTGCGTCGCAGCTCCCTCGGCCATGCCTCGCACCCTTGGCTCTCGCCCGCCCCAATATGCGACCCCGCACCACGCCCGGCAAGACGCGGCCCAGGGCTGCGCCACCTTGGCGCTTGGCGGGCCTCTTAAAATATTTGCATAAAATCGCCGAATTGTTGAAAATCTCTCAAAATATCGTACAAAAAGGGAAATAAACGACACGGCTTTCCGCGCCCAAGGCGCTCATGGGGCAGGCTGATGCACGATTTCGGCGAGGCTTTCAGGGCGGCCTTTCGCCTCCTCGTGGGGCTCGACCCCGATCTCCTGGAGATCATCGGGCTGTCGCTGCGCATGACGTTCTCGGCCGCGTTGATCGCGGCACTCCTCGGACTCCCCGCCGGTGCAGCGCTCGCACTTCTGCGTTTTCCGGGCCGGCATGCCCTCATCGTGCTGGTCAACGCGCTCATGGGCCTGCCGCCGGTCGTCCTCGGCCTAGTCCTTTATCTCCTGCTCTCGCGCGCCGGGCCCTTGGGCGTGCTCGGCCTTCTTTTCACGCCGACGGCCATGATCATCGCCCAGACCTGCCTCATCCTGCCCATCATCACCGCACTCACCCGCCAGGTGATAGAAGACCTCTCGCGCGAGTACGACGAGCAGCTGCGCTCGCTCGGCGCGAGTGTCGTGCGCTCGATCGGCACGCTCTTGTGGGACGGGCGATCCAGCCTGGTGACGGGGATTCTCGCCGGCTTCGGGCGCGCCGCGGGCGAGGTCGGCTCGATCATGATCGTCGGCGGCAACATCGACCACTTCACGCGCACCATGACGACCGCCATGGTGCTCGAGACGAGCAGGGGCAATTTCGCGCTGTCGCTCGGGCTCGGCGCGGTTCTCATGGCGTTGGCACTTGGCGTCAATGCGGCTGCGGCTCTCCTCAAGGAGACCGCCCAGCGCGCTCAGGGTTAGCACCTGTGTCCATGCGCGCCGATCTCCCCATTCTGCCCCTCGTGCTCGAAGATGTCGTATACGAGGCGCGGGGCGTCAGGCTCATCGACCGTCTGAATTTCGCGATCGAGGCCGGGCCGCGCACGATCATTCTCGGGCCCAACGGTGCGGGCAAGAGCCTGACGCTTCGGCTCTGCCATGGCCTCATCCAACCGAGCTCCGGGCGCGTGGAATGGCGCGGGCCGGGTGCCAGGGGCGCGCGGCGGCGCCAAGCCATGGTGTTCCAGCGGCCGGTCATGCTGCGCCGCTCGGCCGCCGCCAACATCGACTACGCGCTCAGTCTCGCAGGCCTCGAGCGCCGGACACGCGCGCGCCGCGTCGAGGAAGCGCTCGAGCGCACCGGGCTCTCACTACTCGCGCGGCGCCCCGCGCGCGTGCTCTCGGGCGGCGAGCAGCAGCGCCTGGCCCTCGCCCGCGCCTGGGCGCTCGGGCCCGACGTGGTCTTCCTCGACGAGCCGACGGCGAGCCTCGATCCCGCCGCGACCCGCGCGGTCGAGGACATCGTCAATGCCTTCCACAACTCGGGCGCCAAGATCGTCATGACCACCCAAGACCTCGGACAAGCACGCCGGCTGGCCGACGAGGTGATCTTTCTTCACCGCGGCCGCATGCTCGAGCGTGAGAGCGCCGAGCGTTTCTTCTCCGCACCCGCGAGTCCGGAGGCGCGCGCCTTCGTGCGCGGCGAGCTCCTCTGGTAGGCCCGACACGACCCTGAAGCAGGGAGGATCCTCATGCTGATACGTCATTGCCTGCGCCATGTGCTCCTTCTCTTCCTCGGAATCGCAGCGCTTTCGATGCTTGCGCTTGCGGGCCAATCGCGCGCGGCGGAGCGCTCGATCGTCGTCGTCTCCACCACCTCGACCGAGGACTCCGGTCTCTTCGAGTATCTCCTGCCGATCTTCGAGAAGAAGACGGGGATCAAGGTCAAGGTGGTGGCGGTCGGCACCGGCCAGGCGATCGCGATCGCCTCGCGCGGCGACGGCGACGTCCTCTTCGTCCACCACAAGCCGTCCGAGCTCGCCTTCGTGGCCAAGGGCGACGGGGTCGAGCGCTTCGACGTCATGTACAACGACTTCGTGATCATCGGGCCGAAGAGCGATCCCGCGCACATTCGCGGACTCAAGGACGCGGTCGCGGCGTTCAAGAGGATCGCCGCCGCCAAAGCGCCATTCCTCTCGCGCGGCGACGACAGCGGCACGAACAAGATGGAGCTCGACCTCTGGAAGGACGCGGCGATCGACGTGAAGGCCGCATCGGGCAGCTGGTACCGTGCCACCGGCTCCGGCATGGGGGCGACGCTCAACGCCAGCTCCGGCATGGGCGGCTATACGCTTTCGGACCGCGGCACCTGGCTCAACTTCAAGAACCGGGGCGATCTCGAGATCCTGGTCGAGGGCGACAAGCGCCTGTTCAACCAGTACGGCGTGACACTCGTGAATCCGAAGAAGTTCCCCGGTATCAAGGCCAAGGAGGGTCAAGCCTTCATCGATTGGCTCCTCTCGCCCGAGGGCCAACGGGCGATCGCCAATTACAAGATCAACGGCGAGGAGCTCTTCTTCCCGAACGCGAGGAAGGCGGGGAGCTCATGAGGGTGACCGCGACGCTGCGGAGCCCTCAGGGGCTGTTATAAACCACGGTCCCGAGATGGCTGATGTCGTAGCCGCCCATCTCCGCGGCGCGGGTACCGAAGCGCTCGTTTCGCGTGAAGGCCAGGAGCGTCTGCATCGCCGGCTCGAAATAATCGCGCCGGCGCATGACGAGGTCGTAGCGCTCGCGCGCGAGCGGCAGGAAATCGAGCCCGTACTGGCGCGCGACGGCACGGATGGCGAGACCCGCATCGGCCTTGCGCTCGGCGATCGCAAGCGCCAAGTCGCTCTCCGATAGCGCCGGCTTGGCGAGCCGCGCGAGCGCCTTATGCGCGATGCCTTCCCGCTCGAGCAGCTGCTCGAAGAGAATCTGGCTGCCGGACTCGGGCTGGCGCTCGACCACCATGGCCTGTTTGCTCGCAAGATCGCTCAAGTGCACGATGCCGCGCGGGTTGCCCGCCGCCAGCACCAGACCCTGCTCGCGCCAGGCCCACTCGAGCGCCACGATGTCGAGCCTCGCCAAGGCGGTCTTGAGCAGCGGGACGTTGTATTCGTTGCTGGCCGCGTCGAGCACATGCATGCCGCAGAGCTGCGCCTCCGAGGCCCCCAGGCGCTTCAAGCCGTCGAGGCTGCCGTTCGCCATGAGGGCCAACCCGCAATGGGATTCGCGCAGCGCCCACTCGAGCAAGGGGTCATGGCTGCCGGCGACGACGGGAGGGGCCGCCGGCAAGGCCGCGGGGGCTGGCACGCCGCCCGGAATGTCGGTGCTCTGCGACAGCCAAAGATCGATGAGGTGCTTGGGGAAGAGATACTTGCCGGTGACCTTGGTGCAGGGAATGCGGCCGTCGCGCACCAATTCGTAGACCTTGCGCTCCTTGACGCGCAGGTAATCGGCCACCTCCTTGGTACTCATCAATTCGGGCAAGGCTGGCTCTCCTCATTCGGCCCCCGCCCAGTATAGCGGCGCATGCGGCTCGAAAGGCAATGCCGCTTTCAACTTTGCCGTCGAAAGGGGAAGGGACGAAAGGCTAATATGCCGAGCTTCGGACACGCGTGGCCGGGCGCCTGGGGGTGCGGGAGCGAGGATCGAGCGTGGCGACGGTTGGAAAGAAGCTCCTCATCTGCAACTGCGAGGGCACCATGCCGCTCGACGGCCGCGCGCTTGCCAAGGCGTGCCGCAGCGAGGGGGCGCTCGTACCCCATCGCCAGCTCTGCCGCGCCGAGCTCGGCCAATATGAGCAGGCACTCTCGGGCGGAGAAGCCCTCATCGTCGCTTGCACGCAGGAAGCGCCGCTTTTCGAGGAGACGCGCGAGGCGCTCAAATGCGAGCAGCCGGTCGCCTACGTCAACATCCGCGAGCGGGCCGGCTGGTCGGACGAGGGTGCCAAGGCGGCCCCCAAAATCGCGGCCCTCCTCGCGGAGGCGGCACTCGAGGTCGAGGGCACGCCCGCTCTCTCGCTCACGTCGGAAGGTACCCTCCTCATCTACGGCCGCGACGAGGCGGCGCTCGAGGCGGCGCGGCAGCTCAAGGGCCGGCTCGACGTGACCGTGCTCTTGAGCGAGCCCGCCGCCGTGACGCCCCCGCTCGTCACCGAGTTCCCGCTCTTCAAGGGTACCATCGTCGCGGCCAAGGGCCATCTCGGCGCCTTCGAGATCGTGGTCGACGATTACGCGGCGGCGGCACCTTCCTCGCGCGCGGCACTCAGCTTCGAGGTGGGGCGCGACGGTGCGGCGTCGCGCTGCGATCTCATCCTCGATCTTAGCGGCTTGAGCCCCCTCTTCCCCTCCCACCGCAAGCGCGACGGCTATTTCCGGCCGGATACGGCCAACCCGGCCGCGGTGCAGAAGGCCCTCTTCGAGCTTGCCGACATGACGGGCGAGTTCGACAAGCCGGTCTACATCGCCTTCCGCGCCGATCTCTGCGCGCATTCGCGCAGCCGCAAGACGGGCTGCACGCGCTGCCTCGACGTCTGCCCGGCGTCCGCTATCACCTCTGCGGGCGACGTGGTCTCGATCGATCCGCATCTCTGCGGCGGCTGCGGCGGCTGCGCCTCGGTGTGCCCGACCGGGGCCGCGAGCTACGCGCTGCCGCCGCGCGAGAAGCTCCTCGAGCGCCTCGGCACGCTGCTCTCGACCTATCTCGCGGCCGGGGGGGAAACCCCCGTGCTCCTGCTGCACGACTGCGGTCACGGCGAAGAGATGGTGGCGGCGCTTGCCCGCTTCGGCCGCGGTCTGCCGGCCCACGTCATTCCCATGGCACTCAACGAGGTGAGCCAGATCGGCTTCGATTTCCTCGCTGCCGCCTTCGCCTATGGTGCTGCCCAAGTGCTGCTGCTCGTCGATCCCAAGCGCGCGGAGGAGCGCAGCAACCTCCCGGGCCAGCTCGGGCTCGCCGAGGCCCTGCTCACCGGATTGGGCTTCGGCAGCGGCCGGCTCGAGCTCATCGACGCGGCGGACCCCGACGCGGTCGCCGCGGCGCTGTGGCGCTCGCCGACGCCCGCCCCGCCCAAGGCCGGCAGTTTCCTTCCCCTGGGCGGCAAGCGCGCCATCACCATGCTCGCACTGCGTCACCTCCATGAGGTAGCCCCCGCACCGGTCGAGATTCTGCCCCTGCCGCCGGGAGCCTCCTTCGGGCGCGTGCGCATCGCGGCCGAGGGCTGCACGCTTTGCCTCGCCTGCGTGAGCGCCTGCCCCACCGCAGCACTCCTCGACAACCCCGACAAGCCGCAATTGAGCTTCGTCGAGCAGGCCTGCATCCAGTGCGGCCTGTGCAAGGTGACCTGTCCCGAGAAGGTGATCACGCTCGAGCCGCGCCTAGCCTTCGGCGAGGCCGCGCGGGGCGCCGTCGTCCTCAAGGAAGAGGAGCCCTTCCTCTGCGTCCGCTGCGGCAGGCCCTTCGCGACGCGATCGACGATTGAGAAGGTGATGGGCAGGCTCGCCGGCAGTCATTGGATGTACCAGGACGAGGCGCGCATCGAGCGCATGAAGATGTGCGAGGATTGCCGCGTCATCGATGCCTTCGAGAGCGAGACCCCGCCGCTTGCGACGCGCCCGCGCGCACGCACGCGCACCACCGAGGACTATCTCAAGGAGCGCGAAATCGAGGCCAAGCGCAAGGAGCTGCGCGCGGAGTGGGAGGCCAAGCGCAAGGAGGCAGGGGACAAGCCGGGGGGCCCGGGCAAGGGCTGAGCCGCACTCGATCTTTCGGCATTTTGACAGGCGGGCAAAGGGAGCTTACATATTGCGGGCCGGACAACGCCATCGAGCGAGAGCGGGCAAGACCGTCGCCATGACAGAGACGCCGCTGATCGACCCCTTCGAGCGCCACATCACCTACCTCAGGGTCTCGGTGACGGACCGCTGCGACTTCCGCTGCGTCTATTGCATGGCGGAAGACATGACCTTCCTGCCCAAGGCCGAGATACTGACGCTCGAGGAGCTGGAGCGCGCGTGCAAGGCCTTCGTGCGGCTCGGGGTCAGGAAGCTGCGCTTGACCGGCGGCGAGCCGCTGGTGCGGCGCAACATCATGAGCCTCTTCCGCGGCCTCGGCAGGCTCCTGGCCACGGGCGAGCTCAAGGAGCTGACGCTCACCACCAACGGCAGCCAGCTCGAGCGCTATGCCGCCGAGCTCCATGACTGTGGCGTGCGGCGCGTCAATGTCTCCCTCGACACGCTCGAGCCCGCGAAGTTCACCGCGCTTACGCGCTGGGGCGAGCTCGACAAGGTGCTGGCCGGCATCGCGGCGGCCAAGGCCGCCGGCCTCAAGGTCAAGATCAACACGGTGGCGCTCAAGGGGGTCAACGACGAGGAAGCGCTCAAGCTCGTCGGCTGGGCCCACGAACACGGCCACGACATCACCTTCATCGAGGTAATGCCGATGGGCGAGATCGGGAGCGCCGTCCGGCTCGACCAATATCTGCCGCTTTCCATGCTGCGCGCGCGGCTGGCCCAAGCCTACGCGCTCGAGGAGAGCGACTACCGCTCGGGCGGCCCGGCGCGCTACTTCACCGCGCGCGAGACCGGCGGCCGCATCGGCTTCATCACGCCGATGACGCACAACTTCTGCGAGGCCTGCAACCGGGTGCGGCTCACCTGCACCGGCACGCTCTTCATGTGCCTCGGCCAGGAGGATGCGGCGGACCTGCGCGCCCCCTTGCGCGCGAGCGACGACGACGCGCTTCTCTTGGCCGCCATCCGCGAGGCCATCCGGCGCAAGCCCAAGGGCCACGATTTCGTCATCGACCGGCGCGAGCTGCGCCCCGCGGTCGCGCGCCACATGAGCGTCACCGGCGGCTGAGCGGGCTCAGCACGGGCTCAAGGCAGCCGCGGAAAGAGACCACATAACTAAAAATATAGTTGCTTTCGACGCCGCCAAGGCGTATATGACGAGCCATGCAAGCCGACACCGCCGCCAAGGTCTTCGCCGAGCTGGGCAATCGCACCCGCCTCGACATTCTGCGCCTTTTGATCAAGGCGGGCCGCGAGGGGCTGCCCATCGGCGACATTCAGGCCCGGCTCGACATCCCGGCCTCGACGCTCGCGTTCCACCTGCGCGGTCTCGTCGGCGCCGGCCTGGTCGGGCAGCAGAAGCAAGGCCGCATGGTGCTGTGCCGGCCCTGCTTCGACCGGGTCAACGAAGCGATCGCCTTCCTCAAGGAGGAGTGCTGCACGGGAATCGGGCTGCCGGCCCCCCGGCGTCGGAAAGCGGCGTGAGGGTGTTTTTTTGCAGCTTTATAACTATACTGCTAGTTATGTAGACATGAAATGGCGCCACGGAGGATGCCATGCCAGATCACAGCCCCATCGGTTCGTGCTGCGCCCGCCCGAGGTTCGGCTTGGCCGCGGGTCTTGACGACCGCCGCCGCGCTGCCCGGCAGGCTCCTTCGGCCGCTGTCGCCACTGTGGCGGCACTCCAGCGCGCCGTACGACGGATCGTCGGCATCGGCCTAGTCGGCGGGTACGCTGCCTTGGCGGCCACCTGCCGCGGCTTCTTGACCGACGCTTTGCGGGGGGCACTGCGATCGGCGTCCACGGCCAAGGCGGCACAGGATGCCCGAGCGATGGAGGACACCATGTCTGCACCCCACAGCGCTGCGCGCGTTGCTGGCGTTTCTCTACGCCGAATGCTGCTCGCGGAGCAAAGCCATTCTGCCCGAAAGAATCGTCCGTTTTAGAAAGGAGCGAGGGCCATGAGCGAGATCAACGTAAAAGAGGCGGTCAGGTCGAAATACAGTCAGGCCGCGTTGCGCGTGAGCTCACAGGCAGGCTCGTGCTGCGGGACATCGGCGGCCCGCGATCGCAGCTTCCCGATTACGTCCAATCTTTACAATGACGCGCAAACCGCCGCATTGCCCGAGGCCGCCGTCCTGGCTTCCCTCGGCTGCGGCAACCCGACTGCATTGGCGCAGTTGGCACCCGGAGAGATCGTCCTCGACCTCGGCTCCGGCGGTGGCATCGACGTGCTGCTCTCAGCGCGTCGGGTCGGCCCCAACGGGAAGGCCTATGGTCTTGACATGACCGACGAGATGCTCGCGCTCGCCCGCGAGAATCAGCGCAAGGCCGGCATCGAAAATGCGGAATTTCTCAAAGGCGAGATCGAACATATTCCGTTGCCCGACAATTCGGTCGACGTCGTCATCTCGAACTGCGTTATCAACCTTTCAGGCGACAAGGACCGCGTGCTTCGCGAGGCATTTCGAGTGCTCAAGCCGGGCGGCCGCTTCGCCGTCTCCGACGTGGTCACGCGCGGCGAGGTGCCGGCAGAGATTAGACGTGACCTGCTGCTGTGGGTCGGTTGCATCGCCGGCGCGCTGACGGATGCGGAATATTCCGAAAAGCTCGCTCGAGCGGGCTTCGAGGCCATCGGCATCGAGCCGACGCGCGTCTACAACGTGGAAGACGCGAGGGAATTTCTGACCGGCAAGGGGATCGATGTGGATGCTCTCGCTCCGCAGGTCGACGGAAAATTCATGAGTGCCTTCGTCCGTGCAATGAAACCTGTCGGCCGGTCGAAGGAAGGTCGTGGGTCGGACATGTCGGCTCTTCCGCCTCAGAAAATTTCATAGAGGGCATCGAGCCGACGGCGCATCTCTAATGGCAATGTGATGGCAGGAGGACGCCGATGTCAGATAGCATTTCCGGCTACCTGCCGGGAGCCGCGGGGTGAGACGTGGTCCGGCGGCGCGCCTTTTAGGCCGCACCGGCCGTAACGCCGAGGAGCGGGATTGACGAAGGCGCTATATTTCCATATTATTCGAACTATGGAAAAGATAAACGCCCTCGCCGCCCTCGCCGGGCTCGCCCATGAGAGCCGCCTCGACATCTACCGGCTTCTCATCGAGGCCGGGCCCGCCGGCATGCCCGCCGGCGAGATCGGCTCGCACCTCGGCCTGGCGCCGGCCACGCTTTCCTTCCACCTCAAGGACCTCAAGAGTGCGGGGCTGCTCGACTGCGAGCGCGACGGCCGCTCGCTCATCTATTCGGCCGACTTCGGCCGCATGAATGCGCTCATCGCATATTTGACCGAGAGCTGCTGCGGCGGCAATCCGCAAGCCTGTGCCGACCTACCCGCGACAAACGTGAAATCACCAGCGCGAGGAGCACTCGGTCATGAAGCGCCTTCACGTGCACGTCGCCGTTAAGGACCTCGCTCAGTCGGTCCGCTTCTATTCGACCCTCTTCGGCGCCGAGTCGACGCGGCGCTTGGCCACCGCACCCGAAATCGCGGCAAAATTATCCTGCTGCGGATAGAGCGCTTGGAGCGCACCATGACGGACCGCATCTTCAATGTGCTTTTCCTCTGCACGGGGAACTCGGCGCGCAGTCTGATGGCCGAATCCCTGCTTACCTACTGGGGCAAGGGCCGCTTCCGCGCCTTCAGCGCCGGCAGCCATCCGAAGCCGTCGCCGCACCCTTACGCGATCGACATCCTTGAAAGGCTGCGCCTGCCGACGGACGGCCTTCACAGCAAGAGCTGGGAGGTCTTCGCCGAGCCAGGCGCGCCGCAGATGGACTTCGTCTTCACGGTCTGCGACCAGGCGGCGAACGAGCCCTGCCCGGCGTGGCCGGGACAGCCGATGACCGCGCATTGGGGGATGGCCGACCCGGCGGCGGTCGAGGGCAGCGAGCGGGAGAAGCGCGAGGCGTTCCGGCGGGCGCTACGCGAGCTCGAGAACCGCATCAAGATCTTCGTCAATTTGCGCGTGGACGCCCTGAGCCGCATCGCGCTCAAGAGGAAAGTCGACGAGATCGGCCGTACTGTTCTCGACACATCCTCCGTCGGGCCCGCCTTGTGACGATCCAGTCGGGAACGCCATCGGGCTCCGGCGCTGCTCTCCGCGGTGAACCGGCGCGGCGCGGCAGCGGCGCCCATCTCGGCGTCGTCGAACGCTATCTCTCGCTGTGGGTGGCGCTCTGCATCGTGGCCGGCATTGCACTCGGACGCTTCATGCCGACGCCCTTCGCGATCCTCGGCAGCACCACCGTGGCGCAGGTCAATCTGCCGGTCGCCGTGCTCGTCTGGCTCATGATCGTACCGATGCTGCTCAAGGTCGATTTCGGCGCGCTGCATCAGGTGCGAGAGCATTGGCGCGGCATCGGCGTCACGCTCTTCATCAATTGGGCGGTCAAACCTTTCTCGATGGCCCTGCTCGCGTGGATTTTCATCGCTCATCTCTTCGCACCGCTGCTGCCCTCGGACCAGCTTCCCTCCTACACCGCCGGGCTCATTCTGCTCGCCGCGGCACCCTGCACGGCGATGGTCTTCGTGTGGAGCAATCTGGTCGAGGGCGAGCCGCACTTCACGCTCAGCCAGGTAGCGCTCAACGACACCATCATGGTCTTCGCTTTTGCTCCGCTTGTGGGGCTTCTACTCGGGCTTTCCGCAATCGCGGTACCGTGGCAGACCCTCCTGCTCTCGGTTCTGCTCTATATCGTGATCCCGGTGATCGCCGCGCAAATTTGGCGCCGAGGCCTCTTGGCGCACGGCGGCTCGGCGCGGCTCGCCGCCATGCTCAAGCGGCTTGGGCCGATATCGCTCGGGGCACTGCTGTCGACGCTCGTGCTGCTCTTCGGTTTCCAAGGTGAGCAGATACTCGGGCAGCCGCTGGTGATTCTGCTCCTGGCGGTGCCGATCCTTATCCAGGTCTATCTGAACGCCGGCCTCGCCTATTGGCTGAACCGGACGCTGGGTGTCGCCCATTGTGTCGCCGGACCCTCAGCGCTCATTGGCGCAAGCAATTTCTTCGAGCTTGCCGTTGCCACGGCGATAGCGCTCTTCGGCCTCAACTCCGGCGCTGCACTCGCGACCGTCGTCGGAGTGCTCATCGAGGTGCCGGTGATGCTCTCGGTCGTTCGCATCGTGTCCGCAACGAAGGGTTGGTACGAGCACGCCTGAGGACGATTGACCGGCGCTCTATGCGCGGTAGCACCCTGCGGCTGGCTCTTTGCGAAGGAGCCTGCCGGACCATAGTCCGGTCGATGGGCGGCTTGGCCCTTGCTCGAGCGGCGCTCTACTTGATCTGGATCTGGTGGGCGAGCGTCTTGCCGTCGGACCAGGTCAGCTGCGTGAAGCCGAGCAGCTTGCAGAGATCGAAGAAATTGTAGACGGCGCTGACCGAGTTCTCCTTGAAGTAGGGCGTGAGCCGCGCGATCGCGGTCAGCATGGCGAAGAGCGCGCGCGCGCGATAGAGCGTGTTGTAGGCGCTGTCGCTGATCGCGACGATGATCAGCCTGTTGGCCTCGTCCCCCTTGGCGAACATGATGAATTGCGGCGCATAGTGGTAGTCCAGCATTTCCCGCGTCATGCCGGTGACGAAGCCGAGGCGGCGCTCGCGCGTGGAGTCGGCGAGCGTGGTAGCTGTGGAGCGATAGACCTCGCGCGTCTGCGGTGGGGGGTAATAGTAGTTGGCGTCCCGGTCGCCGCCGGAGCGCTCGGCCTCGGCGGCCGGCGGGGTCGTTTGCGCCCACGCCTCGGCTGACATCCCGACGCCGGCCAGGGTCAGGAGCGTCAGCACAAACATCCGCGAAAGCCCTTCCGTCATTGCGATCCCCTCGGCTTGACGCCCAGCCACGATGAGCCGGAGCCGCACCCTTGGCAAGGCCCCTATGGCGCGCCGCGGCGGCTGGCTATACTCCCTCAGCTTTCCCAATGGAGACCCCATGGCCGCCACGCCGAAGCTCGCCTTCCTCGCCTCCGAGACGGAAAAGGCCAAGGACGCCTTGCGGCGCCTCGTGGCGCGCTACGGCAACGTGCCGATGGAGGAGGCCGATGCGATCGTTCCCTTGGGCGGGGACGGCTTCATGCTCGAATCCCTCCATCGCTATATGGGTCTCAAGAGGCCGATCTACGGCATGCAGCGCGGCTCGATCGGCTTCCTGATGAACGCGTACCGCGAGGAGCAGCTGCCGCGGCGCGTGGCTCTGGCGCAGGGCTACAAGCTCCATCCGCTGCGCATGAAGGTGTTGACACTCTCGGGCAGCCGCATCCAGGCGCTCGCCATCAACGAGGTGTCCCTTCTGCGCGAGACGCGTCAGAGTGCCAAGATTCGCATCGACGTCGACGGCGTCATCCGCCTCGAGGAGCTCATCTGCGACGGCATCCTCATCGCCACCCCCGCCGGCAGCACCGCCTACAATCTTTCCGCGCACGGCCCGATCGTTCCGCTGGGCTCGGGCGTGCTCGCGCTGACGCCGATCTGCCCCTTCCGCCCGCGCCGCTGGCGCGGCGCGCTCCTGCCCCACTCGGCCAAGGTGAAGTTCCGCATTCTCGAGGCCGAGAAGCGGCCCGTGAGTGCGGTCGCCGATTACACGGAAGCGCGCGACGTCGTCGAGGTCGAGGTGGCCGAGGACCGCAAAGTCAGCTTGACTTTGCTCTTCGACCCCGAGCACAACCTCGAGGAACGGATTCTCAAGGAACAGTTCGGGTCCTAGCTGCATTGCGATCATGAGCACGCCGCGTCCCCGGAGCCGCGAATGGATCGAGCGGCTCATCGCCTTTCCGACCGTGAGCCGGGATTCGAATCTCGCCCTCATCGAGTGCGTGCGCGACTTTCTCGCGGGCCACGGCGTCCAAGCCCTTCTCGTCCACGACGAGAGCGGGCGCAAGGCCAACCTCTACGCCACGCTCGGCCCAAGGGACCGTCCGGGCATCATGCTCTCGGGCCACACCGACGTGGTTCCCGTCGACGGCCAGGACTGGCGGAGCGACCCCTTCGCCCTCGTCGAGCGCGAGGGCAGGCTCTACGGCCGCGGCGTGTGCGACATGAAGTCCTTCATCGCGGTCGTGCTCGCCTTCGTGCCGCGCTTCCTCGAGCGCAAGCTCAAGACGCCGATCCACCTTGCCTTCTCCTACGACGAGGAGGTGGGCTGCCTGGGCGCACGGCGGCTCATCGCCCAGTTCGACGCGATGCCGGTCCGCCCTGCCTTCTGCATCGTGGGCGAGCCGACCCTCATGCAGGTGGTGCGCGGGCACAAGGGCAAGCTCGGCTGCCGTTGCGCGGTGCGCGGCCTCGAAGCGCACTCGGCCCTCACCCATCGCGGCGTGAATGCCGTCGAGATGGCCGCCGAGATCATCGCCCAGCTTCGGCGCATGAGGAAGCGCATCGAGAAGACCGGACCCTTCGACGACGGCTTCGATCCGCCCTACACCACCGTGCACACGGGCGTGGTGCGCGGCGGCACTCAGCTCAACATCGTGCCGCGCGATTGCGCCTTCGATTTCGAGTTCCGCACGCTGCCCTCCGAGGATCCCCATCTGCTCCTCGACGAGATCAAGGGCTTCGCCGAGCGCGAACTCCTGCCCGAGATGAAGACGGTCACGGCCGAGGCCGCCATTCGCTGGGAAGCGCTCTCGGACTCGCCCGGCCTCGACACCGACGAGGAGGCCGCGGTCACGCGCCTCGTCAAGCAGCTCACCGGCGGCAACAGCGCGGGCAAGGTCTCCTTCGGCACCGAGGCGGGGCTCTTCTCCGAGGCGCAGATCCCGACCGTCGTCTGCGGCCCCGGCTCGATCGAGCAGGCCCACAAGCCCGACGAATGGGTGACACTCGAGCAGATCGCGCGCTGCGAGGCGTTCATGGAGCGCCTCCTCGAGCACGTCGCGCGCGGCTGAGCCCGCCATGAGCGCGCCCTATCCGAGATGAGCCCGCCCGCGAGGCTGAGCCCCCAGGACATCGCGCGCTGGCGGAGTGGGAACGCCGGGATCGACTACGTCCACCGCCGGCAGGGGTGTCGTGCCGGTCCCCATGTGCTGATGACGGCCCTCATGCACGGGAACGAGGCTTGCGGCGCCGCCGCACTCGACCGCCTGCTTGCCTCCGCGTTGGCACCTTCGCGCGGCACCTTGACGCTCGCCTTCGCCAATGTCGCGGCCTACGCGCGCATCGATCCCAAGCGGCCGGACCAGGGGCGCTTCGTCGACGAGGACATGAACCGCCTGTGGTCCAAAGACAAGCTCGACGGGCCGCAACAAAGCAGCGAGCTCGCGCGCGCGCGCGAGCTCAGGCCCTTGGCGGACGCCGCCGATTATCTCCTCGATCTCCATTCGATGATGGATGGAACGACAGCGCTCGCACTCTCCGGGGCCGCGGCGAAGGGCCTGCGGCTGGCGCGACGGGTGGGCTATCCTGCGACCGTCGTCGCCGATGCAGGCCACGCCGGCGGCGTGCGCTTGCGCGACTATGACGGCTTCGGCGCGGCCACGGGCGAGAAGGCCGCCCTTCTCGTCGAATGCGGCCAGCATTTCGAGGCGCACAGTGCGGCAGTCGCCTTCGAGTCGGCGCTGCGCTTCCTGGCGGCACTCGACATGCTCGACCTCGCCGCTGCCGCCGGGCATCTCTCGTCACGGCCGCTTCCGCGCCAGCGCTTCATCGAGGTGACGCACGTCGTCACCATCGCGAGCGACGATTTCGCCTTCGCGCGGCCGTGCCGCAGCCTCGAGACGATCGCCGAGGCGGGCACGCTCCTTGCGCGCGACGGCGGGCGCGAGGTGCGGACCCCTTACGACGATTGCGTGCCGATCATGCCGGCGCGCACGCTCAAGCCCGGACTCACGGCCGTGCGCTTGGGACGCATCGTGGCCTCACCCGCCGCGGCGTGACGGAGCGCGTCGATTACCATTGAAAGGAGATCGTGCCGTGCCGATGAAGAACCCACCCCATCCGGGCGGCTTCGTGCTGCGCCAGTGCATTGAGCCTTTGGGCTTGACCATCACTGCGGCTGCCGTGGCACTTGGCGTCACGCGCACCACGTTGTCGGAACTGGTGAACGGGCGGCGCGGAGTTTCTCCCGAAATGGCCATCAGGCTGTCCAAGGTTTTCGGCGGCAGTGCCGAAAGCTGGCTTGTGCAACAGGCGCAGTACGACCTCGCACAGGTCAGGGCCGACGCGATAAAGCTCAAGCGGCCGGGAGTGGCTTAAGCCGCCATTGCGCTGGGCCTGCGCCGCCGTCGTGGTCCAACTGTCAGGCGATTACGATCGAGGCGCGCGCATGGTGAGGGCGGCTGCTGCCTTGCGGAACAAGGCATAGCCGCAACCGCCAACCGCCGACGCCCGACCCGGTCGGCGGAGTGAGCACGACAGCTGCATTCACGCCGTTGCCCCGAGTGGAGAAAGAAGCGTCTCCCCCGGCTCACGCGGCTCCCGCATGAGCCTCGGCGGGTGCTGCCCTGCGATAGGACCATAAGGTCACCGGCTCGCGCCGACCGCGCAGCTTGCGCGGCCGATCGACGACAAAGCCGGCCAGTGCCGCTTCCGCCGCCGCCGGGGCTTCCTCGCGCGCCGCATCGACGAGGTCCTGGCTCATGAGGATGTCGCTGCCGAGCACGCGGGTGAGGCGCTCGATGCGGCTCGCCACATTGACGGCGTCGCCGATCACGGCGAACTCGAGGCGCCGCTCGTCGCCGATGTCGCCGAGCACCGCGACGCCGTAGTGGACGCCGATGCCGACGCGGATCGGGACGGCACCCCGCGCCGTGCGCTTGGCGTTCCAACGCTCGAGCTCGTCGATCATAGCCCGCGCCGATCTCAACGCGTTGAGCGCGTCCTCCCGCCCGCTGCGCGGCGTGCCGAAGGTCGCCATCACGGCATCGCCGATGTATTTGTCGAGCGTGCCGTGATGCGCGAAGACGACGCGCGCCATGCGCCGGTCGAAGCTGCGCAGGAGCTCCATCACCCGCTCGGGCGGCAGGCGCTCGCAGGTGCGCGTGAAGTCGACGATGTCGGCGAACAGCACGGCGACCCTCTGTGTGCGCCCGGGTCCGAGCGGCTCCTTGACCTCCTGCAGCTCCTCGATCAGGTTGGGCGAGAAATAGCGGGCGAGCTGGGCGCGGTTGCGCTCGACGACGATCTGCCGGCGCACGAGCTCGCGCGTGCGCCAAACCACGATCGACAGCAGCGCGCCCACCAGGAGCAGCATGAAGATGTCGCTTTCGACGCTCGTGAGATTGACGAAGTTGGGGTTGAGGATCGTCGCGAGAAAGCGCCGCGGGTCCTCGTGCATCATGAGCATGACACTGGTCTCGCCGAACGCACCCGGCTGGCTCAGGATATAGAGGACGGCGGCCGACCAGGCGAGCGCTGCGGCAACCGCACTCCACAGCGTGCGCCAGGGCGAGTAGAGAAACGCCATGAGTGCCAAGGGCACGAACAGGAAGCTGAAGCTGCCGAAGCGCAGCAGAATGGGCAAGGGCACCGACGGCGCATTCCAGGGCATGATCGGCAGGAGATTGTCGAGCACGACGAGCGCATCGACGACCGGAAAGAGGACGCTGTACCAGGGTCGGCTGCGGCCGCGCCGGCTGAGGGCGTAATAGACCCAGCCGAGTCCGGCGAACAACGCGCAACTGATCAGGTGCTCGGCGAGATGCGGGGCATGTGCGAGCGAGAGCAGCCAAACGGCGACGACCGCCAGCGTTCCGCTCCGGAGCCAGGCCAGGAAGCGCAAGCTGGCAACGTCCTCCTTGCGGAACATCGCGCGCAACCGCGCCTCGCGCCAGCGCGAGAACCCCTGGGTCTGCGAATGGATGTCGCTCATGCTGCACTCCTTGCGCGCGCCGATAGCACCCTTCAGACGCAGTTGACCGTCAAGCCGCCGTCGACGATGAGCTCGGTGCCGGTAATGTACTTGGCCTCGTCGGAGGCGAGGAACAGCGCGGCGTGAGCTACGTCCCAGGCATCGCCCATGCGGCCCATCGGGCACTGCGCGTCGCGCTTGCGCACCATCTCCTCGGCATTCGCCCCATAGGCGCCGACGAGCGAGGCATGGACCATCGGCGTGTTCATCAGCCCCGGCAGGATCGAGTTGGCGCGGATGCCGGCCCGCGCGTATTGCAGCGCCACCACGCGGGTGAAGTGGATCACCGCCGCCTTGGTCGCCGAGTAGGAGACGTAGGGCACGCCGGTCCAGCGGATGCCCGAGATGGAGGCGATATTGACGATCGCCCCCTTGCCTTGCCGCTCCATATGCGGGAGCGAGTGCTTGCAGGTGAGGAACATGCTCTTGAGGTTCACGTCGTTGACCCGGTCCCAGCTCTCCTCGCTGGTCTCGACCGGGCCGCCCACCTCGACGATGCCGACGTTGTTGTGCAGCACGTCGATGCGGCCGAACGCCTTCATGCAGGCCTCAACCATCGCCGCCACCTCCTTCGCCTTGCTCACGTCGCAGGCAACCGCCTCGCAAACCCCACCCTCGCCCTCGATGATGCGCTTGGTCTCGAGTGCCGCCGCGAGCCTCAAGTCCGCCGCGAGCACCTTCGCCCCCTCGCGCGCGAAGAGCACCGCCGCCGCCTTGCCGTTGCCCCAGCCGGGGCCGATCGAGCCGGCACCCGTCACCAGCGCCACCTTGTCCTCGAGCCGCGCCGCCATGGCGAAGTCCTCCCTTGCTCCCGCGCTCCGTAGAGGTGCGACCTTAGGACCCGCGCGCGAGCGCTGTCCATATGCGATCGGAGAAACGCGGGCGCCTCTGAGGTGAATACACGGCGCAAGGTCGCCGCCTCCCGCCTCACCACCTTCCCTTCCGTTGGTTCCAGGCGTAGAGGCGGTAGGCGAGGCGGTCGTAGAGCCAGCCCATGCCGGTGCTTATGCCGGGCAGGCTGATGAGGCGAGCGAGCCAGCGCCAATGCGGCAGCTGGTACCAGATCGCGGCGAAGGCCTCCGTCCCGACGCGAAGCCGGCCCTCGCTGTCGATGGCATGGAGCCTCAAGCGCACGTCGTCGACCACGACACCGTGGGCCGCGAGTGCGGCGGGTGCCTCGTTGATGTCGATCCACTCGCAAGCCGCCCCCGCGCGCGCGGCGCGGCGGCGCTGGTCGGCCACCCCCGCGGCGCAGACCGGACATTTGCCGTTGTAGTAGGTCCTCACCCCATGCGGCACTTCCTCATCGCGGCGGCGGCGACGCAGCCGACTCCGACTCCGCCTTGAGCCGCTCCCTGAGCTCGGTCTTGAGGATCTTGCCGTAATTGTTCTTAGGCAGTGCCTCGACGAAGCGGTATTCCTTGGGCCGCTTGAAGCGCGCGATGTTGTCCAGGCAAAGCCGATCGAGCTCTTCCGCGCCGACGCGCTCGCCCGCGGCCGCGACGACGAAGGCGACGACCTCCTCGCCCCAGTCGGGGTGCGCGCGGCCCACCACGGAGACCTCATGCACACGCGGATGCATGAGCAGCACCTCCTCGACCTCGCGCGGATAGATGTTCGAGCCGCCGCTGATGATGAGGTCCTTGGAGCGGTCCTTGAGCGTCAAGAAGCCCTCCTCGTCGAGGACGCCCACGTCGCCCGTGTGCAGCCAGCCGCCGCGCAAGGCGTCCGCCGTCGCCTCCGGGTTCTGCCAATAGCCTTTCATCACGCAGTCCCCGCGCACGAGCACCTCGCCCAGCTCGCCCACGGCAAGCGGCCTGTCGTCCGTGTCGGCAATACGCACTTCCATGCCCGTATAGGCCGTACCCGCCGAGGCGAGGTGCTGCTCGTAGCGCGGATGGCCGCTTTCCGCATGATGCCGCCGCGTGAGGCAGGTGATGGTCATGGGGCTCTCGCCCTGGCCGTAGATTTGCACGAGCCGGTTGCCGAGGGTGGCAAGCGCTTCCTTGAGGTCGGCGAGATACATCGGAGCACCGCCGTAGACGATGGTCTTGAGCCGGGCGAGATCGGCCTCCTTGAGCCCCGGATGGTCGAGCAGGCGGCGCACCATGGTGGGGGCGTAGAACATGGTGACGCCGCGATGCGCGTTGACCAGGCGGCAGATCTCGGCCGCGTCGAAGCCCCCGCTCTCCGGCACGATGTTGCAGGCGGCCTTGGCGACGTGCGGCACCACGTAGAGGCCCGAGCCGTGCGACATGGGGGCTGCGTGGATGATGCCGTCGCCGGGTGCGATGCCGTCGACGTCGGTGAAATAGCAAAGTGCTGCGGTCACCAGGTTGCGATGGCTGAGCATGACGCCCTTGGGCCGGCCCGTGGTGCCGCTCGTATAGAAGAGCCAGGCGGTCTCGTCGCCAGAGCACTCGGCGGGCGGCAGGGCCTCGGCGCCGAGAAGGGCGGCATAGTCGGCACTTCCCACCTCGATGATGCGCTCGAGTGCCGCCGGCCGCGGCTGGAGCGAATCCACGGCGGCCGCCAGCTCCGCGGTTGCCAAACAGACGCGCGCGCCGCTGTTCTCGAGGATATAGGCGATCTCGCGCGGATGGAGCTTGGCATTGACCGGCACCGCGGCGAGCCCGGCGTGCCAGCACGCGTACATCGCCTCGACATATTCGGGCACGTTTCGCATTACGATGGCGACGCGCGCGTCGGCCTCGAGGCCGAGCAGGCGCTTGAGCCCGCCTGCGAGCCTCGCCACGCGGCGCTCAAGCGTGCGGTAGTCGAAGAGCATCTTCTCGCCCAGGGCGAGCGCGGGAAGGCCGGGCGAATGACGGGCGGCGTTGATCAGCATCTCGGCGAGGTTCATGGCTCCTCTCGGCTGCGGGCGACTGAAGCAAAGCCCCGGCGCAGACGCAAGGGGCCGCAAAAGCCCCGTGTCACGCCGCGGTCCCGTCACTATATCTCAGGCGGAGCAGCGCCAGGAGGGAGGAGTGCCATGATCTCGCCTAGAGCCGGCCGCTCGGGCGAACTCCCGCGCGCTGCGGGCCCACTTGCCGCCACCCTGGTCCTCCTTGCGGCGCTCCTAGCCGGCCCCGTCGCCCATGCCGATTTCGCCAAGGGCAGAGCGGCCTTCGAGCACGGCGACTACGCGCTCGCCTACACCGAGCTCATCGAGGACGCGCAAAACGGCAACGCCGAGGCCGAGTTCATGATCGGCGAGATGGCCTCAGCCGGCCTCGGCACCCCGCGCAGCTATGCGCTCGCGACCGAGTGGTATCGCCTCGCCGCCGCCAAGGGCTACCGGCCCGCCGATGTGACGCTCGGCCTCCTCTATCTCCATGGCGCCGGCAGCGAGGACGAGCCGACCCGGGTCGCGCCCGATCCGGTCAAGGCGGCAGCCTATCTCAAGATCGCGGCGGACGCGGGCGATGCCGAGGCCCAGTCCCTCGTGGGCCAGCTCTACACGGAGGGCAACGGCGTCCCGAAGGACCCGACACTCGCCAAGCACTACACCCTCGCGGCCGCCAACCACGGCATCGCCGCGGCCGAGTACAATGCCGGCCTCCTGATTCTCAACGGCGCCGGGCCCGCCGCCGACCTCGCCGAGGCCTACAAATGGTTCGCACTCGCGGCCCAGGTCCAGTATCCGGGGGCCGAGCAGAATCGCCGCTTCGTCATGGGCCGGATGACACCGGAGCAGCTCAAGCAAGCCGAGGCCCTCACCAGCGCCTTCCACGCGGCGCCGTGACGGCAAGGTGCGGCAAAGCCTAACGCCCTCGGCTCCTTCCCAACCCCCTCGTTACCCCCGCTTATCCCTTGCGCCCTTGCGGCGGGCGGGGTTTGATAATGCTCAACGACAAGACGACGATGCGAGGGAGGACCCATGCTAGGCACCATGATGCGCTTCCCGCTGACCTTGAGCGCGATGCTCGAGCACGCGGGCAAGCTCCACGGCGAGGTCGAGATCGTCTCCCGTCTGCCCGACAAGTCGCTGCACCGTCACCGCTATGCCGACCTCTACCGGCGCGCGCATCGGCTCGCCGAGGCCCTCGCCAAGGCCGGGCTCAAGCGCGGCGAGCGGGTCGCCACGCTCATGTGGAACCACTACGCCCACGTCGAGGCCTATTTCGGCATCCCCGCCGCGGGCGGAGTATTCCACACCCTCAACCTGCGCCTCTCGCCCGACGACATCGCCTATATCGCCAACCACGCGGGCGACCGCTTCCTCATCGTCGACGACGTGCTCCTGCCGCTCTACGAGCGCTTCCGCGACAAGGTGAAGCTCGAGCGCGTCTTCGTGGTCTCGCTCACCGGCAAGCCCGTCCCCCAAGGCTACGAGGACTACGAGGCCTTCCTCAAGACGGCCAGCGGCGATTTCCGCTTCCCCGAGCTCGACGAGAACGAGGCCTGCGGCATGTGCTACACCTCGGGCACCACGGGCAGGCCCAAGGGGGTTGCCTACAGCCACCGCTCGATGGTGCTGCACACGATGGCGATCTCCTTGCCGGACGTGCTGAACTTCTCGATGCGCCAGACCCTGGCCCCGGTCGTGCCCATGTTCCACGCCAATGCCTGGGGCATTCCCTTTGGCGCCGTGCTCACCGGTGCCAAGCTGGTGATGCCGGGACCGCACCTTGACGCCGAGAGCCTCCTCGACCTCTTCTCGCGCGAGGGGGTGACGTGCGCCGGCGGCGTGCCGTCCATCTGGCTCGGCGTGCTCGACCTCTTGCGCCGGGAGCGCGCGAAATATCCCCTCCCGCCCAACATGCGCCTGCTCGTGGGCGGCTCGGCCTGCCCCGAGGCCATGCTGCGCGCCTTCGACGAGCTCGGCATCACCATCATCCACGCCTGGGGCATGACCGAGATGTCGCCGGTCGGCACCATGGGCACCATCAAGCCGCGGCTCGATCAGGCCGATGCCGACACCCGCTATGCCTATCGCGCCAAGCAGGGCATCGCCCTTCCCTTCGTCGAGGTGCGCGTGATCAACGACGAGGGCGAGGCGCCATGGGACGGCGCGAGCGTGGGCGAGCTGCAGGTGCGCGGACCCTGGGTCGCCGCCTCCTACTATAACCCCGAGGAGAAGAGCCGGACCTGGACCGAGGACGGCTGGCTCCGCACCGGCGACGTGGTCAACATCGACGCCGAGGGCTACATCAAGATCACCGACCGCACCAAGGACCTGATCAAGTCGGGCGGCGAGTGGATCAGCTCGGTCGATCTCGAGAATGCGCTCATGGGTCACCCGGCCGTGCTCGAGGCGGCGGTGATCGCCATCCCCCACGCCAAGTGGCAGGAGCGCCCGCTCGCCTGTGTGGTGCTCAAAAAAGGGGCCAGCGCCACGGCGGCGGAGCTCAAGGACTTCCTCGCCGCCAAGTTCGCGAACTGGTGGCTGCCCGATGCGATCGAGTTCGTGGAAGAGATCCCGAAGACGACGACGGGCAAGTTCCAGAAGACGCGCTTGCGCGAGCAGTTCAAGGACTACCGCTTGGCGAGCTGAGGCTTGGCCGACGCTCGCGGCGGAGAAGGCACCTCAGCCGCGCCAGGCGAGGCTGCGCTCCTTGAGCGGATTGCGGAAGGATTGGCCCAACTCGCGCGCCGCGGCGTAACCGTCCTTGAGCGCGTAGTACCACTTCGCCTGCACGTCCGCGTCGCCGATCAGCATGAGCTCGGGCCCGTGCTTGAGTCCCGCTTGCTGGAGCTCGAGGATGCGCCGGTCCTCTCTGAGCATGCGCCGCACCGAGGCGCGTATGGCCGGCTTCAGTGCCGAGAGCCCAGGTGCCGTCCAATAGACCGCGTGATTGACGCGCGTCTCGCTTTCGCTCACCGGCGTCAGCGCGGTCAAATGGCACACCACACGACCGCCCGCCTTGACGTGCTCGACGCGCACGCCCGGCAGGCGGAAAGTGATCTCGGCCGTCGCCTCGCGCCCGAGAAGCCCGTAGCCGTCGCGCGTCTTGTGGCGCCCGACGCGCCAGCCGAGCGCGATCGGCTCGACCTGGCACGCCTTCTCGCGCATCGCCTGCGCCCGCCGCCACCAGCCCGAGCCGTGCACGAAGGCGCGGTGCGCCGGATCCATCAGCCCGACGGCCGCGTGGTCGAGGTGGCAGGCGAAAAGCATGTCCTCGACGATCTTGGGACGGCACTCGCCGATCTCGGGCACGGTCGGCACCTCGGGCAAGGCACCGCTCTCCTTGCCGAAGTAGACCCACAGATTGCCCTGCACCTCGCGGCACGGGTAACGCTTCACGTGAATGCGGGAGAGATCGGCACCGTCTTCGTCGATGAGGGACGGAATGGTCGTGCACCGGCCCTCGGTATTGAAGCGCCAGCCGTGATAGCAGCACTCGATCTCGCCGCCGTCGAAGCGGCCGTGCGAAAGCGGAGTGCCGCGATGGGGACAAAGACCGCCGAGCGCGAAGGCCCTGCCATCGCGCGCCCGGCCGAGCAGCAGAGGCTCGCCGAG
>DATNIJ010000078.1:0-6403 GCA_035604475.1 Alphaproteobacteria bacterium | reverse complement strand
CCGAGGGCAGCATGACCACGGACATCGGCGAGGTCCCGCTCATCAACATGGCGAACGTCATGCTCGCGACGCTCAAGGCCGCGGCCGCGAGGGATGCCTCGCCGGGCGATTGCATCGAGCGGCTGATGCGCCAACTCGTGCAAGTCCACGAGAACGCCGAGGCCGCGCGCGGCGAGATCGCGGACCGCGTCGCCACCGCGCTTCAGGAGCTCGCCGCGGCAGGCCTCATCGAGCCGCTCGACGGCGGCCGCTTTCGCATTACGCCGCGCGGGCGCCGCGTGCTCGAGGAGCACCCGATGGGGGTCGACGAGACGATCCTCGCAGAATTCCGCGAGTTCCGCGATTCCGTGAAGAAGCTCGATCTCCCCTTGCCGGAGATCGGCGAGTCCGCCGCCGCGGCGTTGGCACCCAAGGCCTATCTCGACGGCTACGGGGCCTATCTCGCGCGGCGGCCGGTGACCGAGAACCCCTATCCGGCGGACATGAACGAGCACGGCGCCTGGGATGCCGGCTGGTTCGAAGCGCTCGACGAGGCGATCGAGAGCGGCGCCGGAGCGGCGGAGGAGAGTGCCGACAAGGGAGGCTCGGATGGCGTCTAGCGCCGCCGCTCCCGCGCGCGCCGAGCCGAGCGATCCCGCATCCCCCAAGCTTGCCGCACCTCCCCGCCCGGCGCGCCGCTCCTCCGGCCTCGTGCGGGCGTGGCGCCTCCACAAGAACTCGCTCGCAGCCTGGTCGGACGACGCCTTCCGCGAGGATTTCATCGAGACGCGCATGCTCTTCCGCCGCGTTCTCGTCGCCAACGCGCCCGCGGCGGTGAAGCACGTGCTGCTCGACCGCGCCGACAATTACGTGAAGAGCTTCATCGCGCGCCAGCTCTTGAAGCCGCTCGGCCAGGGCCTGCTCACGAGCGAAGGCGAAACCTGGCGCCGCCAGCGGCGTACAATGGCGCCCGCCTTCCACCCCAAGCGCCTCGAGGGCTTCGCACCCGCGATGGTCGAGGCGACCCTCGACATGCTGCAAGCTTGGCAGGGCCACGGCCAAGGCGGGGTGCGGGACGTCGCCGAGGAGATGGCGCGGCTCACGCTCGACATCATCACGCGCACCATGTTCTCGAGCGACATCCGCGAGCGCGTGGACGAAGTGCGCGATGCCGTGCGCGACTATCAGCGCCTGGGCGGCAGGCCGGCGCTCTTCGATCTCCTGGGCCTGCCGCGCTGGCTCCCGCGGCTGCAGGCACGCCGCATCGAAGGTGCCGAGCGCGTCCTCGACGAGATCATCTACGGCATCATCGAGCGGCGCCGGCACCAAGCGAGGCGATCCGACGATCTCCTCGGCCTGCTGCTAGCGGCGCGCGACGAGGAGACGGGCGAGGGCATGGGCGATCGCGAGCTGCGCGACCAGATCGCGACCATCTTCACGGCCGGGCACGAGACGACGGCGAACGCGCTCGCCTGGACATGGTATCTCGTAGCACTCCATCCCGCGGTCGAGGAGAGACTCCAGGCCGAGCTCGAAGCCGTGCTCGGCGCTCGCCCGCCCCGCTACGACGATGTCCCGCAGCTCGGCTATACGCGCATGGTCATCGAGGAGGCCATGCGGCTCTACCCGCCGGCGCACACCATGTCGCGCGAGGCCTTGGCAGACGACGAGATCGAGGGGCATAAGGTACCCAAAGGCTCGAGCGTGGTGATCTCGCCTTGGCTCATCCACCGTCATGAGAAGCTGTGGGAGCGCCCGCTCGTCTTCGACCCCGAGCGCATGGCGCCGGAGCACCTCGAGCGCCTTCCCCGCTACGCCTATATCCCCTTCGGCGGGGGCCCGCGCATCTGCATCGGCGCCGGCTTCGCCATGCAGGAGGCGATCCTCATCGTGGCGGACGTGGCCCAGCACTTTCGCCTGAAGCTCGTACCCGGCCACGAGGTGGAGCCGCTCGGTCTCATCACGCTCCGGCCCAAGGGCGGCTTGCCGATGCGGCTCGAGCGGCGCGCCCCTTGAGGAGGGCCTGCCTTCCCAAATGGCGGTGAAGCCGTATCTTTTTGCGGGAACGTTCCGCAAGCTCGCGCATCTAACGGACATGACAGAAGCAGCCCTCAAGGCCGTTGCGGAGGGGCCCTCCGATTCCGAGCTCGTCGCCCGGGTGCGGCAGGGCGACGGTCGAGCCTTCGCGCTCATCATGCGGCGCAACAACCGCCGCCTGTTCCGCCTCGTCCGCGCCGTCGTGGGCAATGATTTCGAGGCCGAGGAAATGGTCCAGGAGGCCTATGTGCGCGGCTTTGCGGCACTCGCGAGCTGGCGCGAGGAAGCCAGTCTCTCGACCTGGCTCTCCCGCATCGCCTTGAACGAGGCGCTCGCCTACGTGCGCCGTAGGCGCGAGATGGTCGAGCTCGACGAGATCGCCCGGCTTCCGCTCAGCGCGGAAGTTGCGCCCTCGGCCGCGCTCTTCCAGCCGTCTCCCGAGGCGGACGCCGCGCGCACCGAGATCCGCCATCTGCTCGAGCGCGCGGTCGACAGGCTGCCGCCTGCCTTCCGCGCCGCCTTTGTCCTGCGCGCGGTCGAGCAGCTCTCGGTCGAGGAGACGGCGGCCATCCTCGAGGTCCCGGCGGAGACCGTGCGCACCCGCTTCTTCCGCGCGCGAGGATTGCTGCAGAAGGACCTCGGCCGCAAGCTCGCGAGCGTGCTCGAGGACAGCTTTCCCTTCGACGGCGCGCGCTGCGACCGGGTCATCGACAAAGTTCTTCGCCGCCTCGCGATCGCACCCGCCGCCGAGCGCGACTGACGGCGGCTTGCTCGCCACCGTTCCGCGCTAGTGCCTGGAATCATGGATGCGTGACACACCCCCCACCCTAACCCTCCCCCTCAAGGGGGGAGGGGAAGTGCATGGCAAGGCAACGAAGTCCCCCTCCCCCTTGAAGGGGGAGGGTGGGGTGGGGGTGACGCTCGGAGTCTTGAAGGCCGGCACTAGGACACGGTTTCGTTCCATCATAGAGGAGGCAACCATGCCGCAGATTTTCGTCCCGACGTTCCAGCTGATTGCCCGGCGTGCTTTCCTCGCGCGGAGCGGGAAGGCCGCTTTCTCGGCGGCCGCGCTAGCCCTCCTCGCCGGCAACGAAGCCCTTGCCGCGGAAGCCGAGAAGAAGGGTGGTGCCACGGGAACGAGCGATGTGACCATTCTCAATACCGCCCTTGGCGCCGAGCAGGAGGCGATCGCCGCCTATCAGGTCGGCGCCGAAAGCGGCCTCTTGCAGAAGCCGGTGCTCGATCTCGCCGTCACCTTCCAGGGACAGCACAAGGCGCACGCCGAACTCCTCGCCAGCACGGTCAAGAAGCTCGGCGGCAAGCCGGTCGAGGCCAAGAAGACCGCGGACTATCACTTCCCGACCGACAAGCTGAAGAGCCAAGCCGACGTGCTCCGCTTCGCTGCCGGGCTCGAGCGGGGTGCGGTGTCCGCCTATCTCGGCGCCCTCCCGCTCTTCAAGAGCCGCGATCTCGCCAAGGCCGCGGGGAGTATCCTCGGCGATGAAGCCATGCACTGGGCGGTCCTGCGCCAAGCGCTCGGCGAAGCTCCCGTACCCGAGGCTTTCGTCTCCTAACCCGGGGTAGCTGCCGGCCGCGACGGCCGGCCAAGCTCATCATGCGCATGAACGCTTTGCGAGCGGCGGCACTTGTCGTCCTTGCCGCGACGGTGCCGCTTGCCGTCTCGGCGCTGCCGCCCGGAGACCCGGCGCGCGGCGAGAAGATCTACGGGCGATGCATGGCCTGCCATTCGATCGATCGCGATCGCACGGGGCCGCGGCATGCCGGCCTCTTCGGCCGGCGCGCCGGCAGCGTCCCCGGCTTCCCCTATTCCGCGGCGATGAAGAAGGCGGGCGAGGGAGGGCTTGTCTGGAACGAGCAGACCCTCGACAAGTTTCTCCAGAACCCGACCAAGTTCGTTCCCGGCACGCGCATGGGCTATGCCGGCGTCAAGGATGATCAGGAGCGCGCGGATCTCATCGCCTATCTCAAGGAAGCGACGCGGCAATGACGGCCGCTTGCGGGTGCTTGGCCGCTACGCCGGCTGGTGGCACACAGCACCCAGCTTGTAGCCGTCGGGGTCGAGGACGAAGGCGCCGTAATAGTCGGGGTGATACTCGGGCCTGAGGCCGGGTGCGCCGTTGTCGCTGCCGCCGTGGGCAAGGGCAGTGCTGTGGAAGGCGTCGACCTCGGCACGCGTGCGCGCGCCGAAGCAGAAATGGAGCCCGAGGCCGGGTTTCGCCCGCCCCTTGCTGCCGCGCTCGATGATCCAAAAGACCGGGTGGCCGGGGCCGTAGCCGATCGCGTGCGCCGCGGCCTTGGCGCGGGCAAGCCCGAGCGGGGCGAGGGCCGCATCGTAGAACGCGGCCGATGCCGCGAGGTCGCCGACCGCGATCGAGGCATGGTCGAGCGGGGCATAGGGTCGCGCCATGGCGCTCCTCTCTCGCTTGAGAAGCGCCAAATTACCAGGGCCTCGACGTAAGGTCTCGGGTTTTCCGGGAGCGGGGTCCTGCGAGCCCTCTTGCTTGCCGGCGGTCAGAACGGCCGGGCATGCAAGCGAAGGAAGTCCGCCGCGATGGCGACATCAATGGGCATGGTCCGGCGCATCCGGTCGCCCAGCGGGGCCTCCGAGCCGCCACCAGCCGCCTGCACGGCTGCCAGTGAGCGGGCTCGGGCTTGCGGGGCGGGAGGGGTGCGAGGCGCTTGCGGGGCCAGCGCAAGCACGTGCTGACCCGGCGGAGAATTCGCCTCCTCTTGTCCCGGACCGGCCTGCTGAGCCAAAGCGGGAAGGATGACGAGGAAGCCAACGGCCGTTGCCGCAAAGAGCTTCATGACGGACCCTCCTCGAAGCCATGGACCGCGCAATCTTCCGAATGAGAATGCGCCGGCCGAGGAGGCTTTTCCGTGCGAAGTCTGTGATCTTTTTGAGGCGGGGCCGCTTCACGTCAGGGAGATCGCGGAGGTCGAAGGCGTGGGATCGTTGAGCGCATCTTCGGGCGGTCGTCCGAAACTCCGCGCATCCACGCTAAGGGATGTGCTGGCCCGGTTGATCAGGCCGGGCTCGCCGCAGTGCGGCTTGAGCCGACACGGGGCGCACCCGGCAGCGCGGGCGCGCGGCCGGACCGGTGTCGCAACTTAGCGGCCGGGCGGCCGATATTTCGTGCCCTCGCCGAGCGCCTTGTCCATTTCCGCGACCGTCAGAAGCGGCACGGTGCGCACGCTGACCATCCCGCTCGCCCCGACCGCGACGGAGAGCGAGGCCGCATGCACATGGCTCGGCAGATCGACGACGGCAAGAACGTCGTCATCCCCAAGCGCGTAGTACATGGCATCGAGCTTGCCGCCGACCGACTTGCAGACGCGCGCGACCGACTTCTCGCGGCCTGACGCCTTGTCCTTCTGCAGCCCCTTCATTCCCTCGGCGGTGTAGCTCCCTTTGATCAGAAACTTCGGCATTTTTTCGTCCCCCCTCTATCCAACTGACGTTTCCGAGATGACCTAAGCTTGCCCGCAACGATACGCCAAGTAAGCCTTGTGGCCAAAGCATATTGACCGCGCCGGGCCGACCCACGGCTGGTTCACCGAAGGCTTCGATACGCCGGACCTCAAAGAGGCGTAGGCCTTACTCGAAGCGCTCGCATGACCAGACCGCCGCGCGCGCGAGGTCGACGAGCGCACTCGAGGCGTGTCCAAGGGAGCTTTGCGAAAAAAGGGGGATGCGCCGCTGCCGCATCCCCCAAGGTCAGGGAGGAGTACACCTATGTCGCCGGGCCGGCGGTATTCTCAGCTGCAACCGCTGGTGGCGCCACAGGTGTCGCACTTGAGACAGGTGCCGTTACGCACCAGGGTGAAATTGCCGCACTCGCCGCAGGCATCGCCCTCGTAGCCCTTGAGGCGAGCCTCGCGGATCTGCGAGAGGCGGGAGTCGGCCGCCTCGGCGAGTGTGGCACTGACGGCGACGGCAGATGCGGCGTCGCCGTGCAGGGCGTGTGCGGTCGCCACCGAGACGGCGCCAGCGACCGCCACCCCCGCCGTGGCCTGCGCCACGACGGAGGTGGCAGCCCCGTTGCCGCCCGGACGGCTCCCGGAGATCACTTGAAACTTGGGCAGATGGCCGCGCAAGTAGCCGTTGGAGGCGCCGCGCGCGACAGCACCCAGCGCGTCGGCGGTCCCGCGCGGCAGGTCGCCCTCGGCGGCCCCGCGCCCGAGGGTGTCGGGCATGAGGTCGTGCGGCTCCGCGTGCGCGAGATCGTGGCGCCCGATGTAGGAGATGGCCAGCTCGCGGAACATGTAGTCGAGGATCGAGGTCGACATCTTGATCGCGTCGTTGCCCTCGACCATGCCCGAGGGCTCGAAGCGCGTGAAGGTGAAGCTCTCGACGAACTCCTCG
>DATNIJ010000077.1:0-5649 GCA_035604475.1 Alphaproteobacteria bacterium | reverse complement strand
CCTGGCTGCCGCCAAGCGAGAAGACGCCGGCCTTGGTCCAGCCCGGAAAGGGGATCACGCGGTCGGCGGCACCCGTCGCGATGATGAGGGCGTCGAACGGCAGCTCGCCGAAGCGCTCGCTCGTCACGTCGAAGAGATGCAGCACCCGCTCGTGGACGTGCCAGGCAAGCGTCGAGGGCCGATAATCGATGGCACCGGCGAGTGCCTCGAAGACGCCGTGGAGCCGGGTCGCCTTGGCGGCCTCGAAGCCGTAAAGCGTCTTGGCCGTGCGCTTGAAGGGGGCGGGCTGGCGGCGATAGATCTGGCCGCCGCTTGCCGGCGACTCGTCGACCACGACCGGCCTCAAGCCGTGGCGCACGAGTGCCTCGGCAGCGCGCGTGCCGGCCGGGCCGGCGCCGACGATCAGGATCCTTTGTGCTGCCATGCGGCGAGCGGGGAATGCGTCGTGAGCGCGAGGCCGGGCTCGACGAGGGTCGTGCAGGCACGCAGCCGGCGCCCGTCCGCGCGCCAGAGCCAGCATTCCTGACAGGCGCCCATGAGGCAGAAGCCGGCGCGCGGCTTGCCGTCGAACTCGTTGTCGCGCAGCCGGCGCGCGCGCACGAGGATCGCGGTGAGCACGGTGTCGCCCGCGAGTGCCTCGAGCGCTAAGCCATCGACCGTGATCTCGACCTGCGGTCGGTCCGTCTCTTCTATGCGTCGGAGCTGGGGATCGGATGCCATGGCAAGGATGCGGCGGGCTATGGGCGACGGCCCAGTTTCGGGCACCCCTCATCCGCTGTCTAGAGCAAAGACCCGCACTCGGCCGCGGCACTTGACCGGTTTTCGTCTCTTCCTCTAGCTTGCGACGCGCGGACGAGTGCCGGAGAAAGGCTCATGGAGATTGCCTTCAGAGGAGAGACCGTCGTGGTGACGGGTGCCGCGCGCGGCATCGGTCAGGCGATCGCCCGCGGCTTCGCCGAGCGGGGTGCGGTGGTGTGGGCCTCGGACCTGCTCGAGGCCGGGCTCAAGGAGCTCCGCGAGCGCGCGCGGCCCGCGTCGGGCGGCCGCATCGAGACGCGCATCGTCGACGGGACCGACCGCAAGCAAGTGCAAGCCTTCGTCGCCGAGGCCGAGGGAGCGCGGAAAGCCGTCGATGTACTCGTCCACGTGGCGGGCGGCGTGCGCGGCCAGCGGCCGCTGCCGATCGAGGAGGTGAGCGAGGAGGCCTGGCGCGAGATCTACGACGCCAACATGACCGGCGCCTTCATCTCGACCCAGGCGGTCGTGCCCGGCATGAAGCGCGCGAAGGCGGGACGCATCGTGGTGATCTCGAGCCGAGCAGGGCTCGGCGTCAGCCTCACCAACATCCAGAGCTACGCCACGGCGAAGGCGGCGCAGATCGGCTTCGTGCGTCAGCTCGCCCACGAGCTCGGGCCCTTCGGCATCACCGTGAACGCGGTCGCCCCCGGCTTCATGCGCACGAGCCCGGATTACGAGCGCCAATGGCAGTCCTACGGGCCCGAGGGCCAACGCCGGCTGATCGAGCGCATCGCCATGCGCCGCATCGGCGAGCCCGAGGACATCGCCCATGCGGTGCTCTTCCTCGCCTCGCGCTACGCGTCCTGGATCACGGGCCAGGTGCTCCCCGTCACCGGCGGCCCGCAATTCTGAGCCTCCTCACGCGTTCTCGCGCAGGAGATTTTGGCCGCAGATGTAGCCCCAGGCGAGGCAGGGTCCGATCGTCGTCCCGGCACCGACCGCCTTGGAGCCGATGGGGTTCGCCATCGTGACACCCGCGCAGTAGAGCCCGCCGATGATGCTGCCGTCGCGGCGCAGCACCTGGCCGCGCTCGTTCGTGCGGGGGCCGCCCTTGGTTACGAGGATGGCGCGGTGAAAGGGGGCGGCGTAGAAAGGCGGCCGCTCGATCGTGCCGAGCGCGCCGTTACGGCCGGGCCGAGCGGGATCGTCCGTGTAGAACTTCTCCCACGCCGTCTCGCCGCGGTGGAAGTCCGCGTCCTTGCCGGCGGCCACGAAGCCGTTGAAGCGCGCGATCGTCGCGGCCAGCACGGCCGGGTCGAGCTCGATCCGGCGCGCGAGGGCCTCGATGCTGGCGGCCTCGCGGAACCAGCCCGGCTCCTTGCGGCCGACGCGCATCGAGTACCAGTTCCGCGCGGCATATTGCGCGTCGAAGATGCGCCAGGCCGGAAGATGGAGCGGCAGGCCCGTCGCCGGGTCGCGCGCGTCGAGGGCGACGCCGAGATTGGGATCGCCTTCGTTGAGAAAGCGCTTGCCGTTCCGGTCGACGAGAACGCAGTGCGGCGAATAGAGCTCGTTGAGCGGCAGCGCCATGCGCTCGCCTTCGTAGGTCGTGACCGTGGCGGTATAGATGTTCGCCTGATCCATGTGCTCGAGCCGCGCACCCACCGCCTCGGCCATGCGGTGGCCGTCGCCCGTGTTGGTGCGCGGAGCACCGGTGAGCCCGAGCTCGCCGGGGAAATGCCGCGCGCGACGCTCGAGGTCCCACTCGAAGCCGCCCGTCGCCAGCACGATACCCTTGCGCGCGCGGATGGCGAGCGTACCCTCCGGAGAGAGCGCCTCGACGCCGATGACGCGGCCTTGCGTTGGCTCGGCACCGTCGGTCAGGAGACGCTCCGCTCGCGCAGGTGCGATGATCTCGCAACCATGATCGAGGCAGCCCTTGACGAGGCCGACGATGAGCGCGTTCCCCATGCCGACGCGCCGGGTCGCGAAGCGGTAGAGGAGCGCAGGCGCCATCTTGAGGAGCGTCGCGACCGGCCGCTTCAGCACGGTCCCCACGATGAGCTCGCGATAGGTGAAAATGTGCGATTTGGACGGCCGGCGGATGCGGTCCCGCCAGGGGCCGAGGATGTTGCGGCTGATGGGAAGCGGGGAGACCATGCGCCCGGTGAATTTGCCGCCGCTCACCTCGACGTAAAGATCGGGGTGATGGACAAGCTCGAAGCGGAGCGGGCTGTGCGCCTCGAGGAAGGCGAGCATGTCGGGTGCGGCCTCGACGAAGGCCTGCCACAGCGCCTTCTCCGTCTGGTACCAGCCGGGCGGTGCCGTCGCGCGCAGATAGGCGAGCGCCTCGGCCTTGGAGTCGGCCATCCCCGCGGCGAGCATGTGGTGGTTGGCCGGGACCCAGGTGCCCGCCCCGGACATGGCGGTGGTGCCGCCAAGGACGGCGGCCTTCTCGAGCACGATGACTTTGGCGCCGCCGACGGCCGCGGCGAGAGCTCCTGCGAGTGCCGCCGCCCCCGAGCCCACGACCACCACGTCCGCCTCGCGGTCCCAACGCCCCTCGCTCGCGGCGGCAGTCACCGGAACGCGCCCGCTCAGCCGGCCGCGCGCTTGTGCGCCTTGCGCGTGAGCGGCTCGAGCAGCTTGAGGACCTCCGCGAGGGGGGCGACCTCGGCGTATTTCTCGGACATGTCGAAGAGGTTGACCGCGTGCGAGACCTCGCTGCGGTCGTAGACGCAGTCCTCGGGGACGACGACGCGGAAATTATAGGAGAAGGCGTCGACGACCGAGCCGCGCACGCAGCCGCTCGTGGTACATCCGGTGACGAAGAGCGTATCGACATCGAGGTCGATCAGGTAGCTCGCGAGTGGGGTGCCGTAGAAGGCGCTCGGGTGCTTCTTCGGCAGCAGCACGTCACCCTCGCGCGGGGCGATCTCGGCCACGAACGCGTAGCCCTTCTCCGCGACCTTCATCAGCGCCGGATTCTTTTGAGCAAGCCGGCCGCTGTCGAACTTCTCCTTGGGCGCCACGTAAGGATAGAGCACCGGCCAGCCGTTCTTGCGGAAGTGCTTCAACAGCGTCTCGATGTTGGCGACCGCGCGCCACGCCGTCTCGCCGCAGCTGGTGGCGAACTCCTGGACGGCCTCCCAGAACGGCATCGGCTTGGTGCCGACCGTGCGGTACTGCACGTCGATGATGAGGAGCCCCGGACGCGTGCCGATGCCGGAGGATCGCCCGAACCCGGCCGCGCGATAACGCCTCTGCTCCTCCTCGCTGATGATGCCATCCCACGGTCGCATGCGGTTCTCCTTCGTTGATGCCGAGAAAGCCTACCAGCCAAGCGTTCCCTGCGCAAATCGCCGTCCCCTCACCCTTCCCATCGCTTTGCGATGGGCCCCTTCCCTCTCCCCCTGAAGGGGGCGAGGGATCAAGGCGCGCTGTCTCTTTCTCCCTCTCCCCCTTCAGGGGGAGAGGGTCGGGGTGAGGGGGCTCGGGTCGCGCAGGAGGCGCAGCGTCGCCTCAATCGTCTCGCGCCCTATGCCACGGGTGATGAAGACGAGGCGCGAGCGGTGGTCGTCGGACGGCCAGGCCTCGAGCCGGAGCGGGGGGCTGAAGACGTGCTGCACGCCTTGCACCACGTAGGGCCGGCCGGAACCTTCGATCTCGATGAGACCCTTGACGCGCAAGAGGTCCGGCCCGCTCAGGGCGCGCAACGCCTTGAGCCAGGCCGCATAGCCCGGCCAGCTCGCCGGGCCCTCGAGATAGACGCAGAAGCTGCGGATGCGGTCGTCATGGCGATGGGCCGCGTGCTCGTGCGCGGCGTGATCGTGGGCGGCGTGATCGCGATCCTCGCCTTGGGCCGCGAGCGCCTCCTCGCGCAGCCAGCGGCGCACGTCGAGCGACTTTCGCGCGGGATCGAAAAGGCCCGCCTCGAGGATCAAGGCGGGGTCGAGCTCGCCGTGGGCGGCCTCGAGGATGGGCACCGTCGGGTTGAGCGCCTTGAGCCGGCCGCGGAGTGCGGCGAGTGCCACAGCGCCGGCGAGATCGCCCTTGGTCAGGATGATGCGGTCGGCGAGTGCCGCCTGCTTGATCGCCTCGGGATGCTCGTCGAGCTGGCTCTCGCCATGCACGCCGTCCACGGTCGCCACGATGCCGTCGAGTGCGTAATGGGCGGAGACGAAGTAGTCCGTCATCAGCATGTGCAGGATCGGCGCCGGATCCGCGAGCCCGCTCGTCTCGATCACCGCGCGCTTGAAGCGGGGGATCTCGCCGCGCACCCGGCGGAAGTAAAGGTCGCCGAGCGTCTCGTTGAGCGAGTTGCTGATGGTGCAGCAGAGGCAGCCCGAATCGAGCAGCACCATGTTCTCCTCGCCCTTGGCGACGAGGAGATGGTCGAGGCCGACCTCGCCGAGCTCGTTGATGACGACGGCCGTCGAGGCCATGCCGGGCTTCTGCAGCAGCCTGCCGAGCAGCGTCGTCTTGCCGCTCCCGAGAAAGCCGGTGAGCAGCGTCACCGGGATGAGCTCGCCGCTCTTGCCACTTTCGTCCTGCATGGCTACGGGACCAGGTAACCAGGCCGCCCCACACCCCCCACCCTACCCTCCCCCTCAAGGGGGGAGGGAAGAGGCGAGCAAGCTAAGCAACCCCCTCCCCCTCGAGGGGGGAGGGTTGGGGTGGGGGTGACGCTCGTAGCTGCAAGAGTTGGCATCATCGCCCGCCGCGCGCTATGTCCCCGCCACGATCATGTCGCGCGGGAAGCGCGAGAGATGCTCGATGCCGCGCTCGCCCACCAGCACCGTGTCCTCGAGGTGCATGCCGCCATACTCCGGATCGCGATAGAAGACCTCGAAGTTCATCGCCGTCGAGGGCTCGATCACCCAGCCCAGTGCTGCCTCCTCGGCGGAGGCG
>DATNIJ010000076.1:0-8043 GCA_035604475.1 Alphaproteobacteria bacterium | reverse complement strand
AGGCCGGCCGGCGAGAGGCCGAAGGGCGGAGCCGCGAGATAGAAGTTCACGTAGGTGAAGCCGGCGACGAAGGAGAAGAGAACGGCGAAACCGACCGTGAAGGTCGCGACGAGGCGGCGGTTCGTCAGGTTGCGGGCCATGCTGTTGAGTGCGGTCGCCAGCCCCGCGGCGCGCATGAAGTGCCGCTCGCGGGGCAGGAAGAGGCCGACGACGATGGCCGAGACGACGGTCACCGCGGCGAGCACGAGGAAGGCGCTGCGCCAGCCCCAGAGCTCGCTCGCGAGCCCGCTGATGAAGCGCCCGAGAAAGCCGCCGAGTGCCGCCCCCGCCATATAGATCCCCGTGACCGCCGGCACCTCGGCGGCCGACCACTCATCGCCGATATAGACGACGGTCACCGCGAAGATGGGCGGCAGCAGCAGGCCCTGCACGAAGCGCAGGACGATGACCTGCTCGAGGCTGGTGGCAAGCGCGATGAGCGCGGTCGGGACGACGAGGAGTGCTATGGCGCTCACGATGATGCGTTTGCGCCCCATGAGGTCGGCAAGGATGCCGACGAAGGGAGCGACCAGGGCAATGGCGAAGGTGGTGGCGCTCACGGTGAGGCTCACCGCGGCGGGGCTTGCCGCAAAGGTGCGGGCGAAGAGTGGAAGCAGCGACTGGGTGGCATAGAGGTCGAGAAAGGTGCAGAGACCGGCCAGCGCCACGGCGAGTCGTCGCGGATCGGAAAACATGATGCGCCCCGCCTTAGCCCTTCCTTGCCTTTAGCCTGCCATATCCGTCGGCCCTTGCGCGAGGAACGAAAGCCGGAGAGGGCCGCGAAATTCGCGCCGCCAAGGGCGAGGCGGGCTTGGCGCGGCGCGCCGCGGCGGGTGCGGACCACGATCGGCGGCGAGGGTCACGGCATGGCAGCCATGCGCGCATCGTGCGCAGCTTTCGGTTCTCCCGCCCCCGCGATCTCGCCATAATCCCTTAGTACCGACTTTCGCGAGTTCGTGAGTCGCCGGAAGGCGCGCTGCGCGCGCCCGGGTCCTGACCGGCGACGGCTGGGGAGAACGGCATGGCAGGGGCTGCGGCGGGGGAGCTCTACTCGCCGAGAGCTGCGGCGCGAGCTGCCGCCGCCGGGCTCGCGGCGCTCTTCGTCGGCATCGGGCTTGCCCGCTTCGCCTACACCCCGCTTATCCCGGCCCTCATCGCCGCGGCCTGGTTCACCCCGCCCGAAGCCGCCTATCTCGCGGCGACCAACCTCGCCGGATATCTCTTGGGCGCCGTCTTCGCGCGCACGATGGCACAGCACTTGCCGCTCCCCGCCGTGATTCGCGCGGCCATGCTGGCGGCCGTGCTCTCGTTCGTCGCCTGCGCCTGGCCGGCGAGCTTTCTGTGGTTCTTTCCTTGGCGCCTCCTCTCGGGCATCGTGGGCGGCATCCTCATGGTGCTCGTCACCTCGTCCGTGCTTGCCCGCACGCCGTCGGCCTGGCGCGGACGCGTCGGTGGTGCGGTCTTCAGCGGCGTCGGCTTCGGCATCACGGCGGCGGGCACCGTCGTGCCGGCGCTCGCGCGCGAGGGTCTCACCACCGTCTGGCTGGCGCTCGCCGCGGTCGCGGCACTCTTGACCGCCGCGACTTGGCGGAGCTGGACGGACGAGCCGCGGCACGTGGCCAAAAAGAGGATCGCAGGCGGCAGCCTGCGCGTCTTCGCTCCGTTAGCACTCTTGATGCTGCTTTATGTCTGCGATGCGATCGGCTTTGTGCCGCATGCCGTGTTCTGGATCGACTATGTCGCGCGCGGGCTTGGGCTCGGCCTCGCGGTGGGCGGGCTCTATTGGGTCGCCTTCGGCGTCGGTGCCGCGGTGGGGCCGTTCCTCGCCGGCATTCTCGCCGACCGTGCGGGAATCGCGACGAGTCTGGTGCTCGCCTTGGTGATCAAGGGGCTCGCGGTGGCGTTGCCGGTCTTCGCTCATGACGGCTTCAGCTTGGCCCTCTCCTCGCTCGTCGTCGGCGCGTTGACGCCGGCGGTGCCCGCCCTCATTTCGGGGCGCGCGGTCGAGCTCGTGAGTGCTGCGCACGCGCCCCAAGCCTGGGCCTGGCTCACCGTCGCCTTTGCGCTGGCCCAGACCGCGGCCGGCTACGGGCTTGCCTTCCTCTTCGCGCGCACCGGCTCCTACCACCTGCTCTTTGCCCTGGGTGCGGCCAGCCTTGCCTTGGCAGCACTCCTCGCCGTGCTCAGCTCGGGTCGGATAAGCATTTGATCTCCATATAGGTTTCAGCACCCCCGACCGCCTCGGGGAGGACGCGTTGCAGCGCACATAAAAAAGGTATAAAGACACGCGCTCTCGCTCACCAGATGGACCGCATGGCGCAGCTCACCGCGGAAGAGAGCGCGGGGAATCGATCCAAGGCGCAACAGGGCCTCATCCTGGGCGCGCTCGGCGTTGTCTACGGCGACATCGGAACCTCCCCCCTCTACACCGTCAAACAATGCTTCGATGCCGGGACGGCCGTGAGCCGCGAGAGCGTGCTGGGCGTGCTTTCGCTGATCGCCTGGGCGCTCATCATCGTCGTGGCACTCAAGTACGTCGTCGTCATCATGCGCGCGGACAACCGCGGCGAGGGCGGCATCCTGGCCCTCACGGCGCTGGCGCTGAGGACGGCGAGCCGGCGCGGCCGGCGTCACCGCCTGATCCTCGCCGCCGGCTTGGTGGGGGCCGCGCTTTTCTATGGCGATGGGGTGATCACTCCTGCCATCTCGGTGCTCTCGGCGGTCGAGGGGCTGAAGGTGGCGACCCCGCTTTTCGATTCCTACGTGATTCCGATCACGGTGCTGCTGCTCTTGGCGCTCTTCCTAATCCAGCGTCGCGGCACCGCGCGGGTGGGCAGCCTCTTCGGTCCGGTAATGGCGCTTTGGTTCATCTCGATCGGCGTTCTGGGCGCCGTCGAGCTCGCTGTTCAGCCGACCATCCTCTTGGCACTCAACCCGCTCCATGGCCTCCGGCTTCTGCTCGCCGATCCGTGGCGCGGATTCATACTGCTCGGCGCCGTGGTGCTGGCAGTCACGGGGGCCGAGGCGCTTTATGCGGACATGGGCCATTTCGGCCGAGCGCCGATCCGCGCCACCTGGTTTTGGATCGTCTTTCCGTGTCTGCTTCTCAACTATTTCGGCCAAGGCGCCTTGCTGCTGAGGACTCCCGAGGCGCTCGACAATCCCTTCTACCGGCTCGCTCCCCCATGGGCGCTCTATCCGCTCGTCGTGCTGTCCTCGATGGCGACCGTGATCGCCTCCCAAGCGGTCATCTCGGGCGCCTTCTCGATGACGCGACAGGCCGTGCAGCTCGGTTACCTGCCGCGCCTCAACATTCGCCACACCTCCGCCGAGGAGGCCGGCCAGATCTTCGTTCCCACGGCCAATTTTTTCCTGCTCGTCGCGGTGATCGCCTTGGTCCTCGGCTTCAAGTCCTCGAGCAATCTCGGTTGGGCCTACGGCATCGCGGTGACCGGCACCATGTCGCTCACCACCATGCTCGCCTGCGTCTACATGGTGGGGGTAGCGGGGTGGAGTCCGCTCGTGGCCGTTCCCCTCTTCGGCTTTCTGCTCACGGTCGACCTTTGCTTCTTTGCCGCGAACATGCTCAAGGTCGAGCAGGGCGGCTGGTTCCCGCTCTTGGTGGCGACCCTCCTCTATATCCTGATGTCGAGCTGGATGCGCGGCCGCGCCGTGCTGTTCGCCCAACGCGGCAAGAACGCGCTCCCGCTCGACACCTTCCTCAAGTCGATCCGGCCCGGCCATCCCGAGCGCGTTCCGGGGACCGCGATCTTCATGACCGGCAACATCGACCAGGTACCGGCGGCGATGCTGCACAACCTCAAGCACAACAAGGTGCTGCACGAGCGGGTAGTGCTCATGACCGTGCAGACCGAGGACATTCCCCGCGTGCCGGAGGAGCAGCGGATCGAGATCCGCCATCTCGACCACAACTTCCACACCATTACGGTGCGTTACGGCTTCATGGAGGAGCCGAATATTCCGCGCGCACTCGCCCAGTGCCGCGTGCTCCAGTTCCGCTTCAATCTGATGGAGACCTCGTTCTTCGTCGGGCGTGAGAAGATCCTGAAGGCGAAACGCTCGCCGCTGTCGCGTTGGCGCCAGGAGATTTTCATCCTGCTCTCCAACACCATGTTGAGCGTAACCGACTTCTTCCATATTCCCTCCAACCGCGTGATCGAGCTCGGCGGCCAGATCGAGGTCTGATCGGCGTCGGGAGGCAGTTGGACCGCCGGAGGCACCCCGCTCGTGCCAGGAGGGGCACCCTTTCATTCGCGCGCTTCGGCACCCTATATATATGAGACCGTCCCGCCGACTGCGGCGCGCTCGCCGAGGCGGTCGCAGGTATCAGGCCGGAAGGCGGCGCGGCTCGCGATTCGCACGCGCGGTACCGGCAAAAGGGTGAAGAGATGCGCGGGATTAGGCTCGGGCGCCTCGTCTTGATTTTGCCCATGCTCATGTTGCCGTTGGCGCTTCCACGCGCGGCAGCACCCCAGCCCGGCGCGCCTGCGGAGAGCGCCTCTCTCGCCGGGCAGCTTCTGATCGCCTCGCCCGAGATCGGCGATCCTCGCTTCCGCCACACCGTGATCCTCATGGTGCGCCACAATCGAGACGGCGCGCTTGGCATCGTTATCAACCGACCGGTCGAGGAGCGCTCGCTCGCCAGCCTGCTCGAGGCGATCGGCGAGAGCGGCAAGGGGGTCGAGGGGAGCGTGCGCATCTTTGCAGGCGGCCCGGTCCAGCCTGCTATCGGTTTTATCCTGCACACGAGCGACTATCACCGCTCCGGGACCATCGATATCGACGGGCGCGTGGCGATGACCACGAGCCCCGACATCCTCAAGGACATCGGCGCCCACAAAGGCCCCAAGAAGAGCCTCGTCGCCTTCGGTTACGCGGGCTGGGCTGCCGGCCAGCTGGAGAACGAGCTCGCGCGCCACGACTGGTTCACCGCTCCCGGGGATCCCAAGCTGATCTTCGACGATGATCGGGACCAGCTGTGGGACGACGCCATGGCTCGCCGCACGCTCGATCTGTGAAGCGGCACGCTCCTCCCGCCGCGCGGGCGCGACACCTTAGGTCGGGGGTGCCTCCGCCTCGCCGGCCTTGGCATCCCCGTCGTCGTCCGGGTGCCGAGCGAGGGGTGCCGCGGCTGATCCCGGCTTCCCGCGCCCAGCCGCGAGCGCCTCGGCCAGCGCCTCGAGGTTGCGCACGCTGACCTCGCGTTGGGGGAAGGGCATCTCGATTCCGGCTTTGCGGAAGGCGTCGTCGATCGCGAAATGGAGATCGCTCGCGACGAAGCTACGCTGCTCCACGTCGCCGATGAAGACGCGCAACTCGAACTGAAGCGCGCTCTCGCCGAACTCGGTGAACAGAACATGGGGTGCCGGCCAGCTCAGGACTTGGCCGTGCTCGCGCGCGCACGCGAGCATGATGTCGCGCACCTTGCCGGTATCCGAGCCGTAGGCAACCCCCGCCTTGAGGTCGACGCGGCCGTATTTGTCGCGATGCGTCCAATTGATCACCGCCCCCGACAGAAGCTCCGAGTTCGGGACGATCACCGAAGCGCGCCTGAAGGTCTCGATCTCGGTCGCGCGCACGCTGATGCGCGTGACGAAACCCTCGTGCTGACCGACCACGACCCAGTCGCCCACCTTGATCGGCCGCTCGATGAGGAGGATGAGGCCGGAGACGAAATTATTGACGATGTTCTGCAGCCCGAAGCCGATGCCGACGGAAAGGGCGCCGGCGATGATCGCGAGATTGGAGAGATTCAAGCCCAGCGTGGAGGTGGCGAATAAGGCCGCGAAGACGAAGCCGATGTAGCCGACGAGTGCCGAGAGCGAATGGCGCACGCCCGGCTCGAGCCGCGTCTGGGGCAGGAGCTTCTCGTTGAGGAGCCGCTGGAAGAGCCGCGTGACCGTCCAGACGGCGACGAAGACCAGGATCGACAGCAGGATGTCGACGAGCGAAATCCTGATGCTGCCGATCACGATTCCGCGCAAGGCGTTGCCCCGCCACATCCCCAAGGCGCTGCTGGGCACGCCCCAAAGCCGCAGGGTCAAGCCGATCCCGAGGAGGATCAAGAGGAGGTCGAGGGCCGCCTCGGCCCAAAACGCGAGGAGGTGGCTGCCTTGCTCGGTGAGCGCCAAGGCGCGGCGCGCGCGCAAGGAAAGCGAGCCGTCGGAAGCGAAGAGAAGCGTCAGCAGCTCGCGCAAGAGCGTGCGCAAGAGGAGGAGGGCGCCCACGACCACGCCCGTGATCACCACGCGCGAGACGATGTGTCCGGCGAGATTGGCATAGCCCGAAAGCGCCAGAACGGGAACGGCGACGAGAGTCGCGCCGATCGCAAGCCGGAGCGCCGGCCAAAGCCATCGTGCCCGCTCCGGCTTGTGCTCTGCGCTCTCTCCGGCGCTCCCGCGCTCCTCGATCTGCCAAAGCCGGCGCTCGAGGAGCGCCAAGGTGAGGCCGGCGATGATCGTGTCGAAACCGAGCCCGAGCAGGTTGAAGAATTCCCGCGCCTCGGGCCTCAGCGTTTGCGTGGCAATGCGGATGCCGAGCGTCACCGCCGCGGCGGCCGCAAGGGCCGTCAGCCGCCGCGCGAGCGTGCGCGAGGAACCGGCGCCGAAGGGTACGATGCGCCAGCTCGGTGCCTCGGGTGCCAAGGCGGCACCCGCGAAGGACGAAGTGAGCGAGAAGAAAATGATGCCGACGAGGGCACCTTCCACCATGTGCGCGAAAAGGCCCGTCACGATCTCCTCGTCGAGCAGCACCGCGATGAGCGCGAGCAGCCCGATCGCCGGCAAGAGGCCCCGCGCCAGTCCCTCGGCCGCCGCCGCGAGCACGCGGCGCGCGTAGGAGGGATCGGCGATGTCGCGCCGGTGGCCGTAGCGGCGAAGCAGCCAATTGCGCAAAGGCCAGCCGACGCCGAGTGCTAGAAGGCCGATCAGGCCGATCCAGGCGAGGTTCACCGACTCGAGCTCCGAGAACGGGCTCGAGCGCCACCACTCGATCGGCGCATTCGCGAGCTGGCGGAGGACCTCGCCGGATTCCCGCGCGGCCGCCGCGAGTGCGGGGGCCGAGAGCGGGGGCGGCTCGCTCGCGAGCAGCATCTGAGCGATGCGCTGGTTTTCGATGCGCGTGATGTCGAGCTCGAGCGCGCCGGCGCGCGCGATGGCGAACTCGACCAGCTTCAGCCGCGCGTCGTAACGGGCGACGGAGGCCGAGAGCTGCGCGCGCTCGCGCGCCACGTCGGGCGGCTCCGGCGGCTGGTTCGCGGCGGGCGCCGCGCCGAGGGCCGCGAGCTGGTCGGCCAAGGGCTTGCGTTGCGCCGTCGCCTCCGCGCGGGCCGCGACCGCGGCCTGACGCACGGCCGCGATCTTGCTGCGCAATTCGTCGAGCTCGGCACGCGTGATCTCGGGGTTGCCGAGTGCGGACTGTACCGCATCGAGCGACTTCCCCCACTCCTCCGCCAGCTGACTGGAAGCGCGCTGCTGCCCGCCATCCGTCGGGCGCTGGGCAACCGCGGCAGATGCTGAGAGCGCCAGCGACAGCAAAAGGAAAGCGGGAAGGAGGGCGCGCAGGAACGGGCTCACCTGAAGCTCAACCTCGGTTGGGAAAATCCCTTCCTACACCGTCAGCCGCCCCGGAGTCACGCGCCCGAGACTTCTCACTCGAAGGCAAAGGCCGCCATCGAGAGCGCTCCGTGGCTGAAGCTGCGGTGGAGCCGCCTGCCGCGCGCAGCCGGCCCGCCCGCGCCGAAGGCGACGAAGAAGGGCAGGAAATGCTCCTCGCGCGGATGTACGCGCGACGCCGCGGGGGCCTTCAGACGATAGTCGACGAGGCTTTCCTCGTCCCCGGCTTCGGCCGCCTCGGCCAGCCAGGCATCGAAGGCGGCGACATGGGGAAGCGGGGGCGCATCGGGCGCGCTCGCGCGGAACTCGCCGAGATTGTGCGTCGCTCCGCCGCTGCCGAGGATGAGGATGCCCTCCTCCCTGAGCGGTG
>DATNIJ010000075.1:0-7382 GCA_035604475.1 Alphaproteobacteria bacterium | reverse complement strand
AAGCGTCGCTGCCATGGGCGCGATCTTAGTCCCGATTGAGCGTGGCCTGTCAAACGGCGAGACCGGCAACACCTTCGTCCTGGTCGTTCGCCGCGGGCCGAGGCGTTACTCCCGCGAAGAGCCAGTCTTCGGCGGCCTCACGCCCGGCACCCCTGAGCGCGCGCACGAGCGGCCAATCGGGATGGAGCTTGCTCGCGCTGCCGAGCTTGCTAAGCGCATCGTCGTCGCCGATCGTGTGGAGACGGAGCGATGCGAGCCGCTCAGCCGGTCCACTCGCGCCGATGCCCGCTTTCTTCGCCATGCGGCGCAGCCAGTCGATGCTCTCGAGCTCGCGCTTCAAGGGGTTATCGAAGACGATGCGGCTGAGGCGCGACTGAATGCCGCGCGCGGTCGTCGGCACGCCCGCCTCTTGCCTCGGATTGAGGCGCACGAGCACGATGTCGCTGGCATCGCATTGCTCGACGAGCGGCAGAAGCGGCGGGTTGGCCGTGAAGCCGCCGTCCCAGTAATGCCTACCGTCGAGCTTCACCGCCGGGTATAGCGTCGGCAGGCAGGCAGACGCGAGAAGCACGTCGGGCATGAGTTCTCCGTTGGTGAAGAGGCGCGCGTCACCGGTCTCCACGCTGGTCGCGGCGACGAAGAGGCGGATCGCATCGCTGCTGCGCAAGCGCTCGAAGTCGATGAGCTCGACAAGCACCTGGCGCAAAGGGTTGAGGCCGAGCGGGTTGAGCTGATAGGGCGACAACAGGCGCGAGACGAGATCGAAGGCGAGGTGGGAGAACGACCACTCGCTGTTGCGGCCGAGGACGAGCATCTCGAAGGGGGTCGGCCGCAGCGGGCTGAACGCTGCGAGCTGCGCTAGCTTGCGCCACAGCGCATCCAGGCGCTCGCGCGCGGCCGCGGGGCCGCCCTCGAGGTAGCCCGCGGCGAGCACCGCCGCGTTGATGGCACCGGCACTCGCTCCGCTGATCGCGACGATGCGGCAACCGGGCACCTCCAGGAGGCGATCGAGCACGCCCCAGGTGAAGGCGCCATGCGCACCCCCACCCTGAAGCGCCAAGGCCAGACGGCAGGAATTCTTCGCGAAGCCGGCGGGCCACGCCGGATTTGTCGTCAGCCATGCGCTCGCCCAGCGCGGCGCAGGGCTCGGCGGCTCGAAGACGCCCGGCAAACGCCGCCGCCTGGCGAGCCGGAGGGCCATGAGGGTGCTGCGCCAGCCGCGACGAAGCCGCCCGGCCAGCTCGGGTAGGTTATATTGCATCGCAACATAATTGGGTTAAGTCTCTGTCCCGCGCAAGTGACATTATTGTGCACTGCAATATTTTGGGTGTAGCGGGGGCCCGGTGCCGCCGAAATTGGTGGTAGCGCGGCACCGCCGCGGCCCTTGAGTGAGGCCGGCCTCACCGCCATATGGAAGCCATGGGCGCCCATTTCGCTAACAGGGGCCCAGCATTCCCGCCCGCCTCATGAGGGGGCCGCAAGAAAGGGTGCCACGAGATGGATCTCGAGAAATATACCGAGCGCTCGCAGGGGTTTATCCAATCGGCGCAAACCTTGGCGTTGCGCAGCGGCCATCAGCGCCTGACGCCCGAGCATCTCCTCAAGGTTCTGCTCGAGGACAAGGAAGGCCTCGCCGCCAATCTCATGCGCGCGGCCGGCAGCGATCCGGGAGCTGCCCTTGCAGCCCTCGAGCGCGAGCTTGCCAAGCTGCCGCGGGTCGAGGGCAGCGGTGCCGGGCAGGTCTACCTCACGCCCGAGCTTGCCCGCGTCTTCGAGCAGGCCGAGGCGATCGCGGCCAAGGCGGGCGACAGCTTCGTCACCGCAGAGCGCCTCTTGCTTGCGTTAGCACTCGCCGCGGGTACGGCGGCGGCGCGCGTGCTCAAGGACGCCGGCTTGACGCCCCAGTCGCTCAATAAGGCGATCGAGGATGTGCGCAAGGGCCGGCGCGCCGACAGCGCGAGTGCCGAAGCTTCCTACGACGCGCTCAAGAAATATGCCCGCGATCTGACCGAGGCGGCGCGCGCCGGCAAGCTCGATCCGGTGATCGGGCGGGATGAGGAGATCCGGCGCACGATCCAGGTTCTGGCGCGGCGCACCAAGAACAACCCGGTGCTGATCGGCGAGCCGGGCGTGGGCAAGACCGCGATCGTCGAGGGCTTGGCGCAACGCATCGTGAACGGCGACGTGCCCGAGGGCCTGGCGGGCAAGCGCCTCATGGCGCTCGATTTGGGCGCCCTCGTCGCGGGTGCCAAGTTCCGCGGCGAGTTCGAGGAGCGGCTCAAGGCCGTGCTCGCCGAGATAGGTGCTGCCGCGGGCGAGATCATCCTCTTCATCGACGAGCTGCACACGCTCGTGGGAGCGGGCAAGGCCGAGGGGGCGATGGATGCCTCCAACATGCTCAAGCCCGCACTCGCGCGCGGCGAGCTCCATTGCGTGGGCGCCACCACGCTCGACGAGTTTCGCAAGCATGTCGAGAAGGATGCGGCCTTGGCACGGCGCTTCCAGCCGGTGTTCGTCTCCGAGCCGACGGTCGAGGACACCATCTCGATCCTGCGCGGGCTCAAGGAGAAGTACGAGGTCCACCACGGGGTGCGCATCACGGACGGCGCGATCGTGGCCGCGGCGACGCTCTCGCACCGCTACATCACCGACCGCTTCCTGCCCGACAAGGCGATCGACCTCATCGACGAGGCGGCGAGCCGGCTGCGCATGGAGGTGGACTCGAAGCCCGAGGAGATCGATGAGCTCGACCGCCGCATCATCCAGCTCAAGATCGAGCGCGAGGCGCTCAAGAAGGAGACGGACGACGCCTCCAAGGAGCGCCTCAAGAGGCTCGAGGGCGAGCTTGCAGCCCTCGAGTCCCAGTCGGCCGAGCTCACCGCGCGCTGGCAGGCGGAGAAGGAGAAGCTTGCAAGCGCGCAGCAGATCAAGGCGCAGCTCGACCAGGCCAAGAGCGAGCTCGAGACGGCGCAACGGCAAGGCAACTGGGCGCGCGCGGGCGAGCTCCTCTATGGCGTGGTGCCCGAGCTCGAGCGCAAGCTCAAGGCCGCCGAGGAAGTCAGCGGCCAAGCCATGCTCAAGGAGGAGGTGACGGCCGAGGATGTGGCCGCCGTGGTCTCGCGCTGGACCGGCGTTCCGGTCGACCGCATGCTCGAAGGCGAGCGCGAGAAGCTCATCCACATGGAAGAGAGCTTGCAGAAGCGCGTGGTCGGCCAGGACGAGGCGCTCACCGCCGTCGCCAACGCCGTGCGGCGCGCGCGGGCGGGGCTCCAGGATCCCAACCGGCCGCTCGGCTCCTTCCTCTTCCTGGGTCCGACCGGGGTGGGCAAGACCGAGCTCACCAAGGCACTCGCCGCCTTCCTCTTCGACGACGAGGCCGCCATGGTGCGCATCGACATGTCCGAATATATGGAGAAGCACTCGGTGGCGCGCCTCATCGGGGCACCCCCCGGTTACGTCGGCTACGAGGAAGGTGGGTCGCTCACGGAAGCGGTGCGGCGCCGGCCTTATCAGGTGGTCCTCTTCGACGAGATCGAGAAGGCGCATCCCGACGTCTTCAACGTGCTGCTCCAGGTGCTCGATGACGGCCGCCTCACCGACGGCCAGGGCCGCACGGTCGACTTCCGCAACACGCTCATCGTGATGACCTCGAACCTCGGCAGCGACATCCTCGCCGCTCAGCCCGAGGGCGCTCTCACCGAGGCCGTGCGCGGCGCCGTGATGGAGGTGGTACGCGGCCACTTCCGGCCGGAGTTCCTCAACCGGCTCGACGAGATTCTCCTTTTCCACCGCCTCACGCGCGGGCACATGGCCGGCATCGTCGAGATCCAGCTAGCGCGGCTCGCCAAGCTCTTGGCCGAGCGCAAGATCACGCTTGAGCTCGACGAGCGCGCGCGGAACTGGCTCGCCGAGGCGGGCTACGACCCCGTCTACGGAGCGCGGCCCTTGAAGCGCGTCATCCAGCGCAACCTGCAGAATCCGCTCGCCACCCTGATCCTCGAGGGCAAGGTGCGCGACGGCGAGACGGTGCGGGTGAGTGTGAAGGGCAAGGGGCTCGCCATCAACGGCACAGCCGTCACCGACAAGGCGGCGTGACGCGCCGGTGCAAATTCCGATTGCATAGGCGCAGTGCGTGCTTCGAGACGCGGTGCTCCGCACCGCTCCTCAGCATGAGGTAGGTTCATGATTGCACAACGAACCTCCTCAGCCTGAGGAGCGCCCAGAGGGCGCGTCTCGAAGGCCGCACCGAATCAATCCAGCCGGAACTTGCCTTAGAACGTCTTCTTGGCGAGCTTGGCAGCTTGGGGGAGCGCGGCGAGCGTTGCATCGGTCGCGGCTTTGGCGGCGATGAAGCTCTTGAGCTGCGCGCCTGCGAGCTTGACGCCGGTCGGCAGCTTGACGCTCAAGGGATTGATCTGGCGGTCGTGCACCAGCACCTCGTAATAAAGGTGCGGCCCGGTGGCGAGGCCGGTTGAACCGACATAGCCGATCACCTGGCCCTGGCGCACATGGCTGCCGGCCCTGATGCCGCGCGCGATCGCGCTCATATGGGCGTAGGCGGTGCTGTAATCGCGGTTGTGGCGGACGCGCAGGTAGATGCCGTAATTGCCGCGCCAGCCGGCGAGCTCGACCACGCCGTCGCCGGCCGCCATGATGGGAGTGCCGGTCGCGGCCGCGAAGTCGACGCCTTTGTGCATGGTGGTGTAGCCGAGGATCGGATGCAGCCGCATGCCGTAGCCCGAGCTGATCCTGGCGCCGTCGATCGGCGTGCGCAGGAGCGCCTTGCGCACGCTCTCGCCCTTGGCGTTGAAATAGTCGACGAAGCCTTTGCGGGCTTCGAAGCGATAGATCTTGAACAGCTGTCCCGAAAGCGTGAGGGCCGCGTAGACGATGTTGCCGGTCTTGGCCACTCGGCCGCCGCCGCTCGTGAACCGCTCGTAGGCGAGCTCGAAGCGGTCGCCCGGCTGGATCTCGCGCTGGAAGTCGACGTCGTAACTGAAGGCATGAATGAGCTCGGCGAGAAGCGGGGCGGGGATGCCGGCCGCGACGGCGTCCTCGTAGAGGCTGGAACGAATGACGCCCTCCGTGCGCGCGAGCTGCCGCGTCAAAGGTTGAGCAATCTTGCTGGCGCTGAATTCGTCATTGCCGATGCGCTCGACGCTCACCGTCTGATCCGGGCTCATGGGCAGGCTCACCTTGTCGAGCCGGCCCTTCGCGTCCGGCTCGAAGGTGAGCTTGATCTCGACGCCCGGCTTGAGCGCGCGCAGATCGAGCATGCTCCTCATGGCGACGACCGCATCGTGCGCCTCGGATGCGGGAACACCTTGGCGCAGGAGAATGTCGTTGAGCGTGTCGCCCCTGCCGATGAGGACGCTGCGCTCGATTTGCGCTCCGGTGCCATGAGCTATCGCGCGCGGCGACGGCTCCAAGAAAGCGAACGAGACCAAGTGTACCGGCGCGGCGGCGCGCGCGCCGTGCGTGATCGGGTCGGCGGCGTGAGCGGCGTTGTCGTCCCGATCGAAAGGAAGAACGAGCATGCCCAGCTTGTCCATCAGATAAGAAGGGCGCTCGTTCCGATCGGACGGAAGAGGGAGGCGCGCTGCTTGCTTGGACGGATGCGCGGTGTGCTCGGCTTGATCGGAGAGGCGAGCGGGTAGGCTCACGGTCGGAAGCAGGGTGGCGACCTGGTTGTCGTTGAGGTGCTGCCACCAGCGGTCGCCGGCGAGTGCCGCCTTGGCGCGCGCATCGGCCTCAGCTAAGCCGCCCGGCGGGTCCACCTTCATCACATGTTGCGCCGCGAGCTCGCCGAGCCAGATGGAGACGAGCAGTCCCGCGACGATACCGCTCGATAACACCACAAGAGCCCGCCGGCTCAACTGCGCCGCCCGCATCCTCGCCCCCTCTTCGCCCCGTCGCGGCATTCCGGGTATGTCCCGGAATGGTTCGATATCGAAGACACGCGAGAATGGCCGCGCCGAGGCGCGCTGTCAACCCTGCGGGCGCTGTGGCATGTCCAGCACAGTGTTGCAAATCAAGGCGTTATCGCCTGAGGGTCGAGCTCGCATCGGGTCCCGAAAAGGGCGCTGAGCGGTAGCCCGAAAGCGTTTGACAGCACCATGTCGGGGGCGTATAACCCCGGTCCGCACCGCAGTCGGGCGGGATAAGACTCCCGCGGCCGAGCGGTGTCTTGTCGGCTCTTTGACATTGTTGATCGAGGAAGGGATGCGCGGGCGGCGGCGTGTGCTGAGGCATGGGCCGCTCGGTCTGCGCATCTTTAGGTCTTGAAGATGCGCTTGTGAGCGATCGGCTCTGTTGGCTTCTCTCTTCTGGTGGCGCTTTAGAGGCGGCACTGGGAGGAGAGCAGGTCAACCTGAGAGTTTGATCCTGGCTCAGAACGAACGCTGGCGGCAGGCCTAATACATGCAAGTCGCACGGGAAGCCGGCTTCGGCCGGTGGAGAGTGGCGCACGGGTGAGTAACGCGTGGGAACCTACCCTGGGGTGGGGGATAACCACTGGAAACGGTGGCTAATACCGCACGATCCCCGAGGGGCGAGAGCTTTTCGGGGCAAAGTCGCAAGACGCCCTGGGAGGGGCCCGCGTCCGATTAGCTAGTTGGCGGGGTAACGGCCCACCAAGGCTACGATCGGTAGCTGGTCTGAGAGGATGATCAGCCACACTGGGACTGAGACACGGCCCAGACTCCTACGGGAGGCAGCAGTAGGGAATATTGGACAATGGGCGCAAGCCTGATCCAGCCATGCCGCGTGAGTGATGAAGGCCTTAGGGTTGTAAAGCTCTTTCGGCGGGGAAGATGATGACGGTACCCGCAGAAGAAGCCCCGGCTAACTTCGTGCCAGCAGCCGCGGTAATACGAAGGGGGCAAGCGTTGTTCGGAATTACTGGGCGTAAAGGGCGCGTAGGCGGTCTGTTGCGTTGGGTGTGAAAGCCCCGGGCTTAACCTGGGATGTGCGCCCGATACGGGCAGGCTAGAGACCGGGAGAGGAGAGTGGAATTCCCAGTGTAGAGGTGAAATTCGTAGATATTGGGAAGAACACCGGTGGCGAAGGCGGCTCTCTGGCCCGGTTCTGACGCTGAGGCGCGAAAGCGTGGGGAGCAAACAGGATTAGATACCCTGGTAGTCCACGCTGTAAACGATGCGTGCTAGACGTTGGGGGGCGTAGCCCCTCGGTGTCGCAGCTAACGCGTTAAGCACGCCGCCTGGGGAGTACGGCCGCAAGGTTGAAACTCAAAGGAATTGACTGGGGCCCGCACAAGCGGTGGAGCATGTGGTTTAATTCGATGCAACGCGCAGAACCTTACCAGCCCTTGACATGGGACGTATGAGCTGGGGAGACCTGGTTCTTCAGTTCGGCTGGCGTCC
>DATNIJ010000074.1:0-22497 GCA_035604475.1 Alphaproteobacteria bacterium | reverse complement strand
AAGCGGCCGGTCCTGCGCAACGTCAGCATCTCGGTCCAGCGCGGCGAGGCGGTCGGCCTGCTCGGCCCCAACGGCGCCGGCAAGACCACCTGCTTCTACATCATCACCGGCCTCATCTCGGCGGATTACGGCAGCATCCTGCTCGACAACGTCGACATCACGGACCTGCCGATGTACCGCCGGGCGCGGCTCGGCATCGGCTACCTGCCCCAGGAACCCTCGATCTTCCGCGGCATGAACGTCGAGCAGAACATCCGCACCGTCCTCGAGGTGGTCGAGCCGGACCGGGACAAGCGCCAGACCATGCTCGACGACCTCCTCGCCGAGTTCTCGATCACGCACCTGCGCCGCGCGCCGGCGCTGTCACTTTCGGGCGGCGAGCGGCGGCGCGTCGAGATCTCGCGCGCGCTCGCCTCGCAGCCGCATTTCATGCTTCTCGACGAGCCGTTGGCCGGCATCGACCCGATCGCGCTCAACGACATCCGCGAGCTTGTCTCCCATCTCAAGGACCGCGGCATCGGCGTGCTCATCACCGACCACAATGTGCGCGAGACGCTCGACATCGTCGACCGCGCCTACATCATCCACAACGGTCAGGTGCTGATGGAAGGCAAGCCCAACGAGATCGTCGCGCATGAGGACGTGCGGCGCGTCTATCTCGGCGAGCGGTTCAGCCTGTAGCCGGGAGCCCGTCTCTCGCCATGGCGATCACAACACGCCTCGATCTGCGCCAGACCCAGTCGCTCGTGATGACGCCCCAGCTGCAGCAGGCGATCAAGCTGCTGCAGATGTCGAACCTCGAGCTCGCGGCTTTCGTGGAGCACGAGATCGAGCAGAACCCGCTGCTCGAGCGGGCCGAGGCCGCGGATGGCGAAAGAGCGGAAGAGGCGGGCGAGGCCGGCGGGGCCAGAGAGGCCGGTGCCGCGGCGTCCGACGCCGCGGCCGAAGCGCAAGACACGGCCGAGCGCGAGCGCGACGATCTCACGCGCGGGCCCCGGATGGACGCCGCCGCCGAGGCGCGGCTCAACGCCGAGTACGCCGAATCCAGGGACAGCGCCGACCTCTCGGGCGGCGGGCGCGCCGCACCCGATTCCTTCGCGAGCTGGGGCTCGGGACGGGGCGGCAGCTTCGAGGAACGCCGCTTCGATCTCGAGGACACGCTCTCCGACACGGTGCACCTGCGCGACCATTTGGTCGAGCAGCTCAACATGGATCTCGCCGATCCGGTCGACCGCGTGATCGGCATCCATCTCGTCGATCTGCTGGACGAGGCGGGCTATCTCGCGGCGGATCTTGCGGCGGTGGCACAGCAGCTCGGCTGCGAGGTGGCGCGCGTGGAGGCCACGCTTGCGCGGCTGCAGCAGCTCGATCCTCCGGGCATCTTCGCGCGCGATCTGCGCGAGTGCCTCGCCCTCCAGCTGCGCGACCGGGGCCGCCTCGATCCCTGCATGGCGAAACTCCTCGACCACCTCGACCTGCTCGCCCGCCGCGATTTCGCCGCCTTGCGGCGGCTGTGCGAGGCGAGCCAGGAGGATCTCATCGACATGCTGGCCGAGATCAAGGCGCTCAACCCGAAACCGGCACTCGCCTTCGACCACAGCGTGGCGCAGCCGGTGACGCCGGATGTGATCATGCGCCCGCATGCCGACGGCGGCTGGCACATCGAGCTCAACAGCGAGACGCTGCCGCGCGTGCTGGTGAACGCGCAATACTATGCGCGCGTGAGCCGCGAGGTGAAGGCGAAGGGCGAGCGCGAGTATCTCTCGGAGCGCTATCAGTCCGCCAACTGGCTGGTGAAGTCGCTCCACCAGCGCGCCACCACCATTCTCAAGGTTGCGAGCGAGATCGTGCGCCAGCAGGACGCCTTCTTCGCCCACGGCGTACAGCACCTGAAGCCGCTCGTGCTGCGCGACATCGCGACGGCGATCGAGATGCACGAGAGCACCGTGAGCCGCGTCACCACCAACAAATACATGGCGACCCCGCGCGGCATGTTCGAGCTCAAGTATTTTTTCACCTCCGCGATCGCGAGCTCAGAGGGCGGGGAAGCGCATTCGGCCGAGGCCGTGCGGCAGCGCATCAAGGCGCTCGTCGACCGCGAGACCGCGGGCGACGTGCTCTCGGACGACCGCATCGTCGAGATCCTCAACAAGGAGGGCATCGACATCGCGCGGCGCACGGTCGCCAAGTACCGCGACGCGCTCAGGATTCCCTCCTCGGTGCAGCGGCGACGGCTCAAATCCGTCGAGATATAAAGGACTTGCGGGAAGCGGGCGGGTGCGCTTGACTTAAAGGGTAGGGCTCACTATGTTCGCGCCCCTCCGGCCTCGGCGCGCCCTTTCGGGAAGGCCGGGCGAGACGGGCTTTTCCCGGCCGGCAACGTCCCCGGGGAACTCGCTAGGGACACGCTTCGGCAGACCGATCGGCCATGAAGGTTTCCGTATCAGGCAAGCAGCTCGACGTGGGAGACGCCTTTCGCACCCATATCGAGCAGACGCTCCTGGCCGTGGTCGACAAATATTTCGGCAATGCGCTCGACGCGCATGTCGTGCTCTCGCGCGAGGCCCATCTCTACCGCGCCGACGTGGCTGTCCACGTCGGGCGCAACATTTTGGTGCAAGGGCACGCGGAGGCGGATGCGCCCTACCCCGCCTTCGATACGGCGGCCGAGCGCATCGGCAAGCGTCTGCGCCGCTACAAGCGCCGACTGCGCGCCCACCACAAGCACCAGAGCCAGCAAGCGGCGTCGCTCGAAGCGCAGCAGTACATCCTCGCCGCCGCACCCGAGGATGCCGAGGAGGATCTTGCCAACGGGGACAAGCCGGTGGTCATCGCCGAGCTGACGACGGCGATCGACAGCATGACGGTAGGCGAAGCCGTCATGCGCCTCGACCTCGCCGAGCTTCCCGCCATGCTCTTCCGCAACAGCGCGCACGGTGAGCTCAACATGGTCTACCGCCGGCCCGACGGCAACATCGGCTGGGTCGATCCCCGCGGGGGCAAAGCATAGGCGCCGGACCCGGTCGCCAGGGAAACAAGCATGGAAATGGAAGATCTGATCACGCTCGAAAGTGTGATCCCGCATTTGCGGGTCACGAGCAAGAAGCAGGCGCTGCAGGAATTGGCGAAGCGCGCGGCAGAGCTCACCGGCATTTCCGACCGGCAGATCTACGAGGTGCTGTTCGAGCGCGAGCGGCTCGGCACCACCGGCGTGGGCAACGGCATCGCCATCCCGCACGGCAAGCTCCCCGCCTTGAAGCGGCTCTACGGCGTCTTCGCCCGGCTCGAGACGCCGATCAATTTCGAGGCGATCGACGAGCAGCCGGTCGACCTCATCTTCCTCCTCCTCGCCCCCGAGCAGGCCGGCGCCGACCATCTGAAGGCGCTCGCGCGCATCTCGCGCCTCTTACGCGATCGCACCGTGTGCGAGAAGCTGCGCGGCTCGGACACCGCCGAAGCGCTCTACGCGCTGCTCACCGATTCGACCACCAGCCGCGCGGCGTAGGACCCACGCCCGGTCGCGCCGCGGCCACATCGATCCGCTTCGCGGCATCGATCCCGCAAGCGGGCGAGGGAAGACTCCCTGATATCGCTCATTCCGTTTTTTGCCGCGGCCGCGTAGTCCGCAACCGGCCGGCCGCCGCATTTTTGTCACAGCGTTCGCGCAGCGTTTGCGCCTCGGCAATGCTTATTTCCTCTCATGGGCGAGTTCCTCGCTCACTCGCCAGCTCTTGGAAGAGCGGCCATTCGCTGAATGGAGGGCCTAGAGATGAGCATGAAGACCATGAAGACATGGCTGCCGTTGGCACTCGGGGCCGCCTTGCTGGCGGTACCGGCCGCGGCACAGACGAGCTCGATCCTGCGCTCGCAGACCGACGCCACGGTCAACGCGATCGAGTATCAAACACGTCAAGGCGTTGACCTACCCCGCACGCAAGGCGACGTGACGTACATCAGCGGCGGTGTGGGCAGCGAGTCGGTCCAGGCGATGCGCGAGATCGAGCGCGCCTACAACTTGCGCCTGATGTTCGCCATAGCGGGCTCGGGGGAATATCTCGCGAACGTGCGGGTGAAGCTCGTGGATCCGAAGGGGCGCACGGTCCTCGACGCGGTGTCCGAGGGACCTTATTTCTTCGCCAAGGTGCCACCCGGGCGCTACCAGGTCGTCGCGGAGACCGAAGGCGACGCCAAGACCCGCGCCGTCGACATCTCTCCGGGCGGTGCGGTTTCGCAGTCCTTCTACTGGCGCTCGGCGAGCTGACGCAGCCGCGCCGGCCCGCTGCAGTCCCATCGCTGAACGCTCCTCGCCGGGCGGCGGCGTGGCCTTGAGCCGCGCCCCGCCTGGCGCGGTGCCCCGCGGGCGAGCAGCGCATCGAGCATCGAGGAGGAAGCCATGCACGCGCGAAGCGAAACGTTCGACTTGCAAAAGGCCCTGCTCAATCCGGCGGCGGTTTTCGGCACGCCCAAGGCGATCGTCGAGGACGCGCGCTTGTCGCGGGAGCAGAAGCTGCAGCTCCTCAAGCAATGGGAGCAAGACGCTCTCAACCTTGCGATGGCCGAGGGGGAAGGCATGACGGGCGGCGAGGAAAGCATGCTGGGCCGGGTTCGCTTGGCGATAAACGCGGTGAAGGGCGGTAGTTCCCGCGCACGGCCGTTCCGCGCGAAGCACGCGAGGTAGCGCGCGGGCGTACACGCAAACCGGCGAGGCAGACATGCGCGCCGGGCTTCTGCGAGGGGGGCCGGGATGCCTCCAAAATGTCACACCGATTCGAGTGGAATGACGGCGCCGAGGGCCTAAATGGTGGCGCGTCGGCCCCGCCGCCGAAGGGTCGGCGGGTCGGCTCTCAATATCATGAGGAGCATTCAATGCGTAACCATCTTTCCGGACTCCTGAGGACGTGCATGCTTCTTGCTGCAGTGTCCTTCGCCGGCGCACAGCCCTCGCATGACGCCGGAGCAGCCTCGCCCGCGCTCTTGGCGCAGACGGCTCCGACCACTCCCCCTCCCGCGGTTGCTCCGCCGCCGCCGCCAATCGCTTCGCCCGGCAGCCCCGTCGTGGTGGTGCCGCCCGAGGCGCAGGCGCCGTCGGTTGCGCGAATCCGCTTCTCGGGTGGCGAGGTCGCCGCCGGCATCGGCATCAGCTGGGGCGACGGCACGATCGTCTATCACGGCGTGCTGCGTCCATTCCATCTTTCGGGCCTATCCGTCGCCAACGTCGGCATCACCAGCCTCACCGCGACCGGCAAGGTCTACAACTTGCATCGCCTCGAGGATTTCGCGGGGAACTATGCCGAGGTGGCGGCCGGCGCCACGATCGGCGGCGGCGGCAGCGTGGCCTATCTGCGCAATGAGCACGGCGTGGTCATCGAGGTCACCTCGTCCACCGTCGGCCTCGATTTTCAGCTCTCGAGCAACGGCGTGAGCATCAGCTTGGGCTGAGCGCCGGCTCCCGCCCTCGCGTGCTTAGCCTCTCTCTCGCTCCAGTCCCTTGCGCGAGCGGGAGAGAGGCGCGCTGCGTGCGCGCGCGCAGAGCGAAGGCTGCTGAGCCAATATTGTCACGGCGGCGTCACAGCCGGGAAACTACCTCACTTGTTTCTACCGCGGCCGAACTGCGGCCGTTCCGCCCCTACGCTTGGGAAGGAGAACGATCATGTCTCGCATACATGCTGTCTTGCTGGCGCTTCCGGTGCTCGCCGTTGCAGCGGGGCCATGCGCCGCGGCGTCCTTGTCGTCGCCGCAGCAGCGCGACGCGCTACCGCTGCAGATCGCACAAAGCACCCCGACCGTCATCATCGCACCTTCGGCGCCGCCGCCCGTACGCGCCGAGGTCGTCCCGCCCCCGCCAACCGGCGAGAGCACGACCTTCATTTGGCAGCAAGGCCACTGGGCCTGGACGGGCACCAATTGGGTCTGGGTCGCGGGCCAATACGTAACACCGCCGGCGGCAAAGGTCGTGTGGGACCCCGGGCATTGGGTCCAGCAGTCTGACGGCACATGGAAGTGGGTCGACGGCCAGTGGCGTGCCAGCTCCGGCTGAGGCAATGACCTGGCGCCGTGATCTAGCCGAGAGGTGACAAAGGGGGCGGGTGCCGGCCGAGTGCACGGGCGGCACCCGACCCCAACCTCTCGCGATCTGCTTAACGCGTGCCGGCTCGACTCCTGCGGCCGCGCAAAGTCGCAAACCGTCTTGAAGGAGCGCGAGATGAGCTCCAACCATTCGCCGTATAAGCCCCACAAGCGGCCTCGACGCCAGCGCCTGCATCCGCTTGTCTACAAGGGGACCGTAGCGCTCTTGCTGTGGATGGTGTTGGCCGCCTGGGGTTTCCTTGGCTTGCGCGGCTATTCGGCCCTGGCGCTCACGGTGGTCACGATGTTGGCCACCATGGCGATAATTCTCCCGCTCAGCCTATGGCGTCTCGGCCGCGGCACGCAGCCGGACCAGACCGCCCGCCGCTCCCTCGGCGAATGGCTCGAGGGCGACCTTGAGATCTGGCAAGGACGCTTGCCGGCGAAATTGGCGCTCGTCGACATCCTGACCATTCCCGCGGCGGCGGCGCTCGGAATGACGGCGCTCGCGGTCGTTTTCTATTTCGCCAGCCACGCGACTTGAGGCCGAGTTTCATCCGGGAATAGGTTAACATCCGTATCGGGTGTGTTAGCATTCAAGACCCTATGCATTTGACCGATCGACGGGAGAGCCTTAATGCGAAAGCGCATGCTCATTGCCATGCTGTTCGTGACCGCGCTCGCGTTCCCGCCGGCGTCGATGGCGCAATCGCCCATGGAAGAGAACGTCGAGCGCCCGGGCGCCGACTACCTCAATCTTGTCCTCGAGCAAGGCTCGCCTCCCCGATTCTGCCGCGACGCTTGTCAGAACGATGAGCGCTGCCATTCCTGGACCTATGTCCGGCCGAGCGCAGGCGACCCGAACCCGCGTTGCTTTTTGAAGTCGCGGGTGCCCGAGGCGCGGCCCAACCCTTGTTGCGTGTCCGGCGTCGCGCGCTAGCCCTCGAACGGAAGAAAGACCTCCCTCCTGCCGCGCACCTTCAGGAAGGGAGGGGCGAGCGCCATTGACTATATAGACTGGTCGGCCTGCAGATCGCCTTGGGTCGGTTGAGATGATTTGTGTTCCTCCCTGTCGCGGCGGGGCTTGAGTTCCTCCGGCGCAAAATCATCCACCAAGATGGCCTGATGCACAGCGTCTTCCGCCTCCTGCAACGCCGCCGCCTCCGCCGCCGTGAGCAGTCCGCTAGCCCGCGCCGCGTGCCAATCCCTAATCCCCGCCTGATGCAGCCTGTCTCGGACCGGCTCGGTCTCGTGGACCAGACGGAAGGCGCGCTCTACCAGGATGCCGCCGCCCCGCGCTTCCTCGAGATAAAGCCCGCTAGTCAATCTCGCGCGCGTTTCCGAGGGCTCGGTGATGAGTTTGGCGCAGCGCAGGATCAATGCGTCGGCGGGGCCGCTGTGCCGCTTGGCATGCCGCGGAACGACCGCGCGCAAGAGCCAAGCAATGGGGCGCGAGGGAAAATTGGCGATGATCCCGTCGATCGAGATCTCGATCGTCTTGAGTCCCGTCGCCATGCAGTAATCGACCAGAACGCCGTCCGCCTCGACGCGACCTTCGTCCTCGAAGCGCTTCAGGACGGCGCTCAGCAGGTAAAGCTCGCTCAGTATGTCGCCGAGCCGCGCCGAGAGCATTTCCTTGCGCTTCAAGGCGCCGCCCAACGTGAGCAGCGACACGTCGCTGAGGAACGCCAGGACCGAGGCATAGCGCGAGAGCTGACGGTAATGCCTGTCCGCAACGCCGACGCCGGGGTGAGGTGCCAAGTGGCCGCATGTCCAGCTGCGCCAGAAGGCGCGGCCCACCGTCTTGAAGCTGCCCAAGACATGTGCCCAAAAGGCCTTGTCAAAATCCTCAAGCGCTTTTTCGCGATCGGGATCCGCCAGTGCCTGCAGCTCGGCCAGGAGATGAGGATGGCAGCGGATCGCGCCCTGGCCGAAGATCATAAGATTGCGGGTGAGGATATTGGCGCCCTCGACCGTTATGCTGACCGGAATCGCGCGATAAAGATCGCCGAGATAGTTGAGCGGCCCGTCCATCACGACCTTGCCGCCGTGAATGTCCATGGCGTCGTTGACTGCCTGGCGCATGCGTTCCGTAGCGTGCGCCTTCATGATGGCGGCGATGACCGCGGGCCGATGTCCTTGATCGAGGCCGGCGCAGGTCAGGCGCCGGGCCGCGTCGACGAGATAAGCCGTTCCGGCGATGCGGGCGAGCGGCTCCTCGACGCCCTCGAACTTAGCGACCGGCACGTTGAACTGCTCGCGAATGCGCGCGTAGGCGCCGCTGGTGCGCGCCGCAAGCGCAGAACCCGCCGCAGAGAGCGAGGGCAGCGAGATGCCGCGCCCCGCGGCAAGCGCCGTCATCAGCATCTTCCAGCCCTGACCCGCCTGCGCTTTGCCGCCGATGATCTGGTCGAGCGGCAGGAACACGTCTTTGCCCTGGGTCGGGCCATTCTGGAACACTTGATGGGCGGGGTAATGCCGCCTACCGGTGGTGACGCCCTGCGCATCGGTCGGCACCAGCGCCACGGTTATGCCGATATCCTGCTCTGCGCCCAGCAGACGATCGGGATCATGGAGTTCGAAAGCCAATCCGATGAGGGTCGCCACCGGGCAGAGCGTGATATAGCGCTTCGACCAGTTGAGCATGATCCCGACCACGCGCTCGCGGCGGTACTCGCCCCAGCAAACCACCCCGCGGTCGATCATGGCGGCCGCATCGGAGCCTGCTTCGGGACTGGTAAGGCCGAAGCACGGTATCTCGCGCCCGTCCGCGAGGCGCGGCAGATAATATTGCTTCTGTGCCGGAGTGCCGAAATGCCGTATCAGCTCGCCCGGCCCGAGCGAATTCGGCACCATCACGGTGACCGCAGCGGTGAGGCTGTGCGACGAGAGCTTGCGGATGACTTCGGAATGTGCGGTGGCGGAGAAGCCGAGACCACCATACTCCTTCGGGATGATCATGCCGAAGAAGCGGTTCTCCTTGATGAAAGACCAGGCGGCTTCCGGCAAGTCGAAGAGCTCGAAGCGCACCTGCCAATCGTCGATCATCCGGCACAATTGCTCCACCGGCCCATCGAGAAATGCCCGCTCCTCGTCGGAGAGCTGGGCGGGAGGTATTGCGAGCAGCTGCCGCCAGTCGGGGACACCGGAGAACAGGGCCGCGTCCCACCACACGTCGCCCGCCTCGATGGCAACGCGTTCGGTCTCCGACATGCCTGGCAGTGCCCGCTGAGCCCATTTGAAGATGGGCGCGGTGAGCCACCGCCGGCGAAATGTCCGCTGACCTGCCGGCAAGGCCACCTCCTCCTGCGCTCGGGTCGAGGGTTTATGCTCGTTACGGTTTAGGAACCGCCGCCGGACATTGCTCATTCTTATACATGCGCAATATCTAAATTATACCACCTATGCCACCGCCGTAGGACGTAAGATTCTCTGTCAAACCACGTTATTTCTTTGGCATGCAGCCCGGCGCTGTGCTGCCGGGATTTATCGATGCGAGGGAATTCGAGCATGTTCAAGCGGGTCGTTGATTGGATTAGCAAGCGCATTCTCATCTACCTCGGCAAGCCGACAGGGAGATACGCGCCATTTTTCACGGCCCACCTTGACGTCTTCCGCGCAACCCTCAGACCCGGCGACGTTCTCCTGATCGAAGGCAATACGCGGCTCAGCGCGATCATAAAGTACCTGACCCAATAGACCTGGTCGCATGCCACCCTCTATATCGGCGACGCGCTCGGGCCTGAGCCGTCGGGCGGCGAAGCCAAGGTCCTGATCGAGGCGGAAGCGGGTCCCGGCGTGGTTGCCGTGCCGCTTTCAAAATACGCGCATTTCAATAAGCGCATTTGCCGACCCGTGGGCCTAAGCGCAGAGAAATGTAAAAAGGTGATCGATTACGCGGTGGCACGGATCGGGATGAAATACGACAGCAAGCGGATTGTGGACCTTGCGCGCTACCTGTTACCCTATCCGCCGGTACCGGTCGCGATGCGCCGCCGTATGCTGGCGATCGGCAGCGGTGATCCGACCAAGGCGATCTGCTCGAGGTTGATTGCCGAGGCATTCGCCTCGGTCCACTACCCGATCCTGCCGGAGGGCGTCGAAATCGGCGGCAAGGCCTATGGTGTCGCGCCCTATGTCCAGAACGAGATCGAGCACATCCGCAAGCATGGGATCTACACACCGCGCGATTTCGATGTCTCGCCCTATTTCGCGGTGGTCAAGCCGACCATCGAATATGGGTTCGATCATCACACGCTGAAATGGGAGCCTGGGATTTCCGTCTAAACCCAATGCGGCTTCGCCTCAGACCGACTATTCGTGCAGAGTGCTCGAAACATGACGGATGGCTTGGCTCGCTCATTGACGCAATCCACGCGACGGTCAAATTGCCACTTGGTTGGCCGAGTTGGCTCCAGCTTCCTCTGGGGGATCGCCGCTCAAAGGCCCTCGCCGTCTGAATCAGCGCCAACAAAAAGCAAACATCTCCCTGCGGAGCCGATACGCGGAATGGATATCGCGCACTCCGATCTTGCCGCGGTCGCGTGGCGTAATCGGCCGGCCGCCGCATTTTCGTGACAGCATCCGCGCAGCGTTTGCGCCTTAGCGACGCTTATTTTTCTCATGGGCGAATTCGCCGCTCGCCCCCACCTCTTGGACGAGCGGCCATTCGATGAATGGAATACTTGGAGATGAACATAAGGACATGGCTGCCGGTGGCGCTTGGGGCCGCCTTGCCGGCAGTACCGGCCGCGGCACAGACGAACTCGATCGTGAGATCGCAGACTGGGACCATGGTCAACGCCATCGAATATTAGACGCGCCAAGCGGTACCAGGTCGTCGCGGAGACCGAAGGCGACGCCAAGACCCGCACCATCGACATCTCTCCGGGCGGCGCTGTTTCGCACTCCTTCTACCGGCGCTCGGCGAGCTGACGCAGCCGCGCCCGCCTGCTGCAGTGCCATCGCCGAACTCTCGTCGCCGGGCACCGGCACGGCCTTGAGCCGCGCTCCGCCCGACGGGGCGCTTTGCAATCGGCCGCGATCAGATGGTGTACGGGGCAGTGATGCATCACGGTCATTAAGAGCCAGCCGTGCGAGCTACCACTTGGCGCGCAGAGCCTCGGGGATGTCGGAGGGTGGCGCGCGCGACCGCGCGAGTTCCGTCCTAACGGTGGTCTGGCAAAGCCAGTCCACGACCTCCTTCAATGCCTGGGTGCGGCTGCGACGGGCGATCCGGGCTCTCGCGTAGATTCGCACCTGCTCATTGGCACTCGACCCGCGCCTGACGATCTCATGCGCATGACGGATTTCGTCGGCGCAGTCGAGCGCTTCGGCGTCATCGCGAATGAGCTCGAGCAGCTCCTCGACAGCCGCCTTGATCGGCTTTGCCGCGGATCCGCGATCGACGAAGGTTGCAGCCGTTCCGTAACGTTGCGCGCGCCACTTGTTCTCTTCGGCCAGCGCGCGGTCGACCGCATCGAGCTCGCAATTGATCTCGGGATGATCCACGAGATGACGGACGAGGCAGCGATGGATTGCGGCGATGCAGACGGCGTCCTCCAAGCGCGTGCAGACGTCGGCTATGCGCAGCTCGAGGGTCGGATACCACAGGGAAGGCCGGATGCTCCACCAGATGAAGCTGGCGTCCTTGATCACGCCGGCAGCGACGAGGGTGTCGACGTAGCGCTGGTATTCCGCCGTAGTGCGGAAGGGCTCGGGCAGGCCCGTGCGCGGCAGTTCGTCGTAGGCCGCGAGCCGATAGCCCAGAAGACCGGTTCGTTGGCCCTGCCAGAACGGCGACGAGGTGCTGAGCGCCAGCAGCAGCGGCAGGAACGGAACGCTGCGATACATGAGCTCGACCCGCCGAGCCGGATCGGGGACCTCGACATGGACGTGCATCCCGCACAGCATGTTGCGAAGTCCAAGCATTTGGATGTCGCTCATCACCGCATCGTAGCGGTCTTTTTCGGTCTGCTTCTGCTCGCGCCATGCCGCAAGCGGATGCGTGGCGGCGGCGGCGATGGCTAGACCGTAGCGCGCAGCGTGGCCGGCGAGGATCGTTCTGAAGCGCCCGATCTGGGCGCGGGCCTCGGCGACCGTCGCGCAGGGCGAGGTCGAGACTTCGATTTGCGACTGCAGCAGCTCGGTGGTAACGCGCTCGCCCAAATCGGTCTTGCAGGCGCGAAAGAACTTTCTCGGCATGACGCGGCGAACATTTCGGGTCTTGCGGTCGACGACGAAATATTCTTCCTCAATTCCCAAGCGGTAACGAAACATCCCGACCACCCCGGCGCCCCTACCCTGCGGCGATCACATCGCATGCGCGAACGCAAAGAGCCCACGCAAAGTGCCTAAAACGTGCGTCGTGGCGCAATTTCGCGGCATATCCCCAAGACGACAAGGTGCGCGACGGCAAAGGAAACCGCAAGAACGAATCGCCCCGCGGGGGCGAGGAAGCGGGACGGGGCCACCCCTCTCGACGCGCGGACGCTCGCGCGGCGGTAAAAGCGCCCGCGGGAAAAGGGCTTGTCGGAAAAGGGGGGAAGCGAAGTCGGCGCAGCCGCCCTCAGTGCACGCTCACCGGCTCGAGGTCGTGCTGCTTCAAGGTCGCAAAAGCGAGCTCGCGCGTGGCCATCAGGCCGAGCTGCGTGCCGTCGGCGGCGAACACCGCATAGGCATCGGCGCCCTTCTCGGAGACCTTCTTGACGTAGGCGAGCTCCTGCAGGCCGAGCACATAAAGCTCGCGCGAGGTGATGGTGCGCAGATCGTCGGACGCTTCTGTCATCTTACTGGTCATCTCATGGTGCTCCTCATCCTCTTGGGCCCGCTTCCCTAAGCCGGCACCCCTAAGGCTGGTTTTTTCCGGCTACCAACTCGATCGTCTCCGCCTTGCGCGCCGCGCGCTTGGGTGCTGCGTCGATCTTCACCGTACGCACCCGGTTGGCCGCCGGCGGCCGGCTGAGCTCGACGTGGAGAAGGCCGTTGTCGAGATAGGCGCGCACCACCTCGATGCCGTCGGCAAGCACGAAGCTGCGCTGGAACTGGCGCGCCGCAATGCCGCGGTGGAGGTAGACGCGCTCGCCCTCTTCCTCGGCCTGCTTGCCGCGAATGACGAGCTGGTTGTCCTCGAGCTGGATCGAGAGATCGCTCTCGGAGAAGCCCGCGACCGCGAGCGTGATCCGCAAGCCGTCCTCGCCGATCTGCTCGATGTTGTAAGGCGGATAGCCGTCGGCCCCCGCCTTGGAGACCCGCTCCAACGCCTGCTCGAAATGATCGAAGCCGAGCAGAAGCGGACTGTTGAAGAGCGTCAGCCGTGACATCCAGCAACCTCCTCTGAATGAGCGAGTCGCCCCACTGGGTCCGTTTCCGGCACCCTCTCATGCGGCAGCCCCGGCGGGCGCCACCGCGCGACTTCTATGTAAGAACCCCGCGAAGCACGATCAAGGGGCGCGCGAGAAGAGAAAAAGGGCGAAAAACAAGCATTTATGCTTGATAGCCGGGTCAGAAGTGGCGCACGGCCGGGATGCCGCACACCACGTTGACGAGCGCCTGGCGCTTCTCGGCCTTGACCGCCTCGAGCGCCCGCTCAAAGGCGGGAGCGAGCTCGTCTTCCCTCTCCACCCGCTCGCCATGGCCGCCCGAGGCCTCGATCACCTTCTCGAAGGCGGGCGAAGGCTCGAGGGTTGCGAGCGGCATGCGGTTCATGCGGCTACTCCGCCCCTCCGGATACATGGCCTCGGTCGCCTTGCGCACGGCGGCCCAGCCTCCGTTGTTGAAGACCACGAAGAGTACGGGGAGCTCATGGGCGCGCGCGACATAATGCGCGGGAGTGGGATTGCCGAACATGTAGGAGCCGTCGCCCACGGTCGCGATCACCAGGCGCTCGGGTGCCGCAAGCTTCGCGCCGAGGGCAGCGCCCAGGCCCCAGCCGAGCCCGCCTGCCGGGCTTGCCGCGAAATAGGTGCCGGGTTTGCTGAAGCTCATCGTCTCGACGCCGGCACCGAGCTCGTTCACTAAGATTGCGTCCTCGCCTTTGATGCGGTCGAGCGCGCGCGCAACGACGACGGGATGGAGCGGGCGCTCGTGGCGAACTCGCTCGTAAACCGCGGCTCTCGATTCGAGCTGCGCCGCGCGCTCGCCGAGAAGACGTTCGCGCCGCGCCGCGATGCGCGCGGCCATGCGCGGCACCTCGTCCGCGAGTGCCGCCTCGAGCATGCGAAGCCCTGCGGCCACATTGCCGGCAATGGTGAGATCGGAGGGGAATCCCCGCATGGGATAGCGGCCGAAGAGCGGATCGACGGCGAGATGGATCAGCTTCGCCGCGGAGCTAGGGGCGGCGCGCGCGGGAATCCACGGCACGTCGCATTCGAGCACCAGGATCGCATCCGCCTCCTTGAGAAAGGGCGCGGGATCGAAGCCGAGATGCATGGGATGGTCGGTCGGCAGGCAAAGCGATTTCGGAAAATGGCTCACCACCGGGAACGCCCAGCGCTCGGCAAGTGCTGCGAGCAGCGCCACCGCCGCAGGATCGCGGCCGAGACTCGAGGTGACGATGAGCGGCCGCTCCGCCCGTGCCAGAACCGCGGCGGCCTCGGCGATCGCCGCGGCATCGGGCATCGCCGCGCGCGCCGGCGCGAATGCCGTGCGCAGAGCGCCGTCCGCCGACACCGCCGCCGCGAGCACCTCGCGCGGAAGCGTGAGATAGACCGGGCCACGGGGCTCGCTCATCGCGAGCGAGAGCGCGCGGTCGAGCGCGGGCGCCATCTGCTCGGGCAGCTTGAGCTCGTAGTCCCACTTGACGATCTCGCGCAGCATGGCCGCCTGATCGAACATCTCCTGGGCCCAATGGATGAAGATACTGCGCGAGCCCGCGTGGCCCGCCTCGCTGTAGGGCGTGCGTCCGGCCGCCACCAGCATCGGGATGCGCTCGCGCGCGGCATTGAGGAGACCGCAGATCGCATTCGCCGTGCCGACGTTGACATGCAGCATGACGGCCTGCGGCCGGCCCGACACCATGGTGTGGCCGTAGGCCATGGCGACGGCGAGATTCTCGTGCGGAACCGCGACCGCCTTGGGTGCCGGCGTCGCCTGCTCGGCCGCGCGCGCGAGCGCCTCGATGATGGACGGGAAATCGGTGCCGGCATTGGCGAAGAGGTAATCGACTCCGTGCTCGGCCAGCGTGCGCACGTAGATGTCGGCCGCGGTCGGCCCGCGGCGCTCGTCCGACGTCACTAAGCTCCTCCCTTGGCCAGCGGGCCGAGCGGCCGGCCTGGCATATCCGAGTGTCGCAGCGCCGACGACTCTTTAGGCCACCGCGGCCGCCCCCGGCAAGACGAATTGCCGAGGCTTTTTGCGCGCGCAAACGCAATCGCGCGCCCCGGATATGCGTCCCCGACGCGGGCGATTTGACGTGACGAGCCGCCATCCGGCGGGCCGGGCAGCTCGATCGACGCCTGTCGCAGCGCGGCGAGGGTCTCATCAGCCCATTTCATGGCAGCCTCGAACGAACCGCCGTTGAGGCCACGGCAGCCGCAGCCGCCACTCCGGCCGGGCTTGTCCGTCTCCAGGTGTAGCCATCGTTCCCTCGCTTAAGTGATTGATCCGCCTCGCCAACCAACATCGTGGGGCAGTGCTGGCGAGCCTCGTTTCGAGGGCGCGATCGAGCCGAGCGGACGCTGACATGAACGCCCGGTCCCCGGCAGCGGCAGGCCGACGGCTGCAAGGGAATGCTACTGCTGCGTTGACGCCACCACCGTTGCGGGTGGAAGCTAGAGCGAGGTCGAGCGCCCCGGTACCGGCTCGCGCCGGCTCGTGATTCGTCCTCGACGAACCGCGGGCCGCGAAAGCGGCACGGTAGGCAAGAGCGTGTCCGCGTCCTATTGGCCCGCGTCGCAAGCGCGGAGCTGCTGCGCGGGGAACTGCTGATGCCGGGCTCGAGAGAGGAGGGCTGTCGTGAGCCGCGCCTTCGTTAAGGAAGACGACGAGGAGAAGCTGACCGACGAGGAGCTCAACCTCCCTGCGGTCGAGGGCCCCGTGCTGCTGACCCCCGCCGGCTTCGATCGCCTAAAGGCGGAGCTCGAGAAGGCCCACGCGGAGGTCACGCGCTTGCGGGACGCAAGCTCGCCCGAGGCCAAGCTCGCGCTCACGCGCGCCATGCGCGAGATGCGCATCCTGGAGCGGCGCAGGGCAGCGGCCGTCGTCGTCGATCCGCACCAGCACGGCGAGCATGCCGACACGGTCGCCTTCGGCGCCTGCGTCACGGTCGAGGACGAGGAGGGACGCGAGCTCAGCTACACCCTCGTGGGCGCGACCGAGGCGGACCCCAAGCGCGGCCTCATCAATGTGAAGTCGCCGCTCGCCGAGTCGCTCTTGGGACACCGAGTCGGCGACACCGTCACTTGGCGCCGGCCCGCCGGCGAGACCACGCTCACCATCACGAAGATCCGCTACCCGGAAAGCTGAGAGGCGGCGGCGGAAGGCGTGCCCCGTATCGCGTTCGCGCCGCGCGGGGCCGCGCGGAAGCGGGCTGCCCACAGCCTTGGGCGCGCGCAAGCGAGGCCGAGAGCTCGCGCCGCAGCTTGCAGCCGCAGCCATTCTGCATCTTTAGCATCCTGATTTGCATGGCGATTTCCGCGCAAGCGAGCAGCCGTCCGCGCGTGAGCGAGGGCGTGCAAGGCGCTCGATTGACGCGTCAATTCGGCACGTCTTTTGCTTTTCTCCATCTGGCGCGTCGTTCGGATGCGGTTGGCATGTACGTCCCTTGCCGCGAGTCGGGGACGGCCGCAGCAGGACTCGAGCAGCGAGTCGGCCTTAGCTTGCGGCTCGAACTGTTTGTAAAAGTTGATAAAATTTTATCCTGGCCTAGAATGGGGCCGGTGCCGCCGTAGCTGGGGAATCGGCCCGCAAGAGAGGGTACTGCGTTGCGGCAGAGTGGGTTACTCACGAAGAGGGGCGCACCCTGGATCATCGGGGCACTGGGGATCCTGCTGTCCCTCTTCGCGCTCGAAGAGCTGCGCCGCTTCGACGACGCACGCGTGCACGCGGCTCTCGATCTCCGCGCGGATGCGCGTGCGCGCGATATCGAGGGCAAGATCGACAGCCTGAAGAATCCGCTCGGCGAGCTCTCGGCGCTGATGGCGACCCAGCGCGAAATGACGCGCGACGATTTCCAGCGCTTCGCCGTCAATGTCCGTCAGCGCGAGTTGTCGATCAACCGCCTGAGCTGGATGCCGCGCGTCACGCGCGACGAGCTGGCCGGCTTCGAGGCGCAGCAGCGCGCGAACGGCGCTACGGGCTTCCGCATTCTCGAGCGCAAAGGCGACGAGCAGGTGCCGGTCGAGGACCGCGTGGAATATTTCCCGGTCGTTTACGACGTGTCCTTCGACGATACCGTGAGCGAACGCGGCCTCGATGCGGCATCGGACCCCTTGCGTCGCGATGCCATGATGCAGGCCGTCGATGCGGGCGCGCCGGTCGCGACCGAGCCGGTTCGTCTCGCCTCGACGACCGAGCCGCAGCCGAGCTACATCGTCTTCTCCCCGGTCTACCGCGGCGGCATCGTACCGAGATCCGTGGGCGAGCGTCGCGCCAAACTCGTCGGTTACGTCGCGAGCTCGCTGCGATTTGCCTCGGCACTCGATGCCGCCGCACGCGACACCCCGCTCGCGGACGAGACATTGCGCGTCTATATGGGTTCCCATGCCGCCTCCGCCGAGAGCGAGCCGCCGGTGGTCGTGTACCTTCCCTCCCTGCGGCGTTTCGTCGCCGGCACCGGCGACGCGGCACTCGCCGCACCGGACAGCTGGATCATCGTCAAGTCCTTCAGGGAGTTTGGACAACCGTGGACGTTGGCGCTCGAGCTCCCCTCGGCCGAATTGGCGCGGCTGCGCTCGCCCGTCACCCTCGCCTTGCCCGCGGCCACGCTTCTGCTGACACTCCTCCTCGTCGCCTACCTGCTGCGGGGGCAACGCCGCATGCGCACGGCCGAACGCGAGGCCGCCACGCATAAGGGCGAACTCTCGCGCTCGAACGAGGCGCTCAACCGCGAGGCCCAGGAGCGCGAGGCGGCGCAGAGCGAGCTCGCACGCACCAACACCATGCTCGAGCGCATCGTCGGGGCCTCCCCCATGGCGATCATCTGCGTCTCGCCCAACCGCAATGTCGTCATCTGGAACCACGCCGCGGAGCGCATCTTCGGCTACAACGCCGATGAGGTGATCGGCCGGCCCTATCCGCTCGTCCCGCCGGAGATACGCGACGAATTCGATCGCCTCTTCATGGAGGCCTTGAGCGGCGAGGTGCAGCAGGGCGTGGAAATGCAGCACCGCCGCAAGGACGGCAAGATCATCGATGTCCTCTTCTCGGGTGCCGCGGTCTACGACGAACGGGATGCGCTGCGTGGCGTCATTTACGAGCTCGAGGACGTGACCGAGCGCAAACTCGTCGAGGAGCGCTTGACGCAGGCGGAAAAGATGGAGAGCGTGGGCCAACTCACCGGCGGGCTCGCGCACGACTTCAACAACATCCTCGGCGCCGTGATCGGCAACCTCGATCTCCTCGAGGAGCGCCTCGGGCAAGACAAGGTCGCCGCCGGCTTTGCCAGGGCGTCCCTCGATGCGGCACTCGCCGGCGCCGAGCTTGTCAAGCGGCTCCTTGCCTTCTCGCGCCGCCAGCCGCTCAAGCCCGCGCGGACCGACTTGCGCACGGCGATCCGGGATTTCCTGCCGCTCCTGCGGCGCACGCTCGGCGAGCAGGTGCGCATCGAGAGCCGGATCGCGAGCGACTGTTGGCCGGTGATGACGGACGCCGTCCAGCTCGAGAGCGCGGTGCTGAACCTCGCGGTCAACGCGCGCGACGCCATGCCTTACGGCGGCACAGTCAAGATCGAGTGCCGGAACCTCGGCGTCGACGAGAACCAGGCCGCCGCCGAAAACGATCTGCAGCCGGGCGATTATGTCGTCCTCACCGTGGCCGACAGCGGCACCGGCATGACGCCGGAGGTGATGGCGCACGCCTTCGAGCCCTTCTTCACGACCAAGGCCCAAGGGGCGGGCACCGGGCTCGGCCTCAGCATGGTCTTCGGCTACGCCAAGCAGTCGGGCGGCACGGTCAAGCTCCTGAGCGAGCAAGGCAAGGGCACCACCGTGCGGCTTTACCTGCCGCGCGCCGTCAACGACGAGGAGACGGCCGAGCGAGGTGCCGCCGCCGCGACGGCGGAGCCGACCGGAAGCGAGCGCATCCTCTACGTCGAGGACAATCCTCAGATCCGCAAGATGGGCGAGGCGATGCTGAAGAAGCTCGGCTACAAGGTCACAGTGGCGCCCGACGCGGATGCGGCACTCGAGTTCTTCGAGGAGGGCGGGAAGTTCGATCTCCTCTTCAGCGACGTCGTCATGCCGGGCCGGCTCAACGGCACCGGCCTCGGGCGCGAGCTGCGCGCGCGCGATCCGAGCATCAAGCTTCTGTTCGCGACCGGCTTCGCGAGCCCGGGCGTGGCGCGCGACAAGCTCGAGGCATTGGGCGCGCATCTCATCACCAAACCTTATCGGCGGGGAGAGCTTGCGAGGACTTTGCGGCGGATACTGGACAATTCATAAAGACGGGGAGAACCGGAATGCATTTGCTTGTGCTCGATGACGAGGAGCGCATCGCCTCCTTCATCGTCGCGGTCGCCGAAGGCATCGGGTGGACAGCGGAGGCGGCGCTGGATGAGACCGTCTTTCAGGCGTCATTCCGGCGCACCATGCCCGATCTCATCATGCTGGATCTGCAGCTCGGCAGTTCCGACGGCGTCGAGCAGCTGCGCTACCTCCATCGCGAAGACTATCGCGGCGACGTCGTGCTCGTGAGCGGCTTCGACCGGCGCGTCCTCGCCGCCGCCGAGCAGCTCGGCACCTCGCTCGGGCTAACCGTCACGGGCGTCCTGCAAAAGCCCGCGCGCGCCTCGGAGGTGCGGGCGTTCCTGCGCCACGGGGCGCGCAGCGTGCCCCAGGCCGAGAGCACCCGCGAGCCCGCGGGGATTGCCGCGGCGCCCGCGGGACGACTTTCTCCGGCCGACGTCGGGCGCGCGCTCGACGCCGGCGAGATGGAACTCTTCCTGCAGCCGGTCGTCACCTCGGGCACGGGCGACGTCATCAAGTTCGAGGCCCTGATCAGGTGGCCCCATCCGGAGTTCGGCATGCTGCTGCCCGAACGCTTCGTTCCGCTCGCCGAGCTCGACGACGGCGTGATCGACGAGCTGACGATGTGGGTGGTGCGCGAGGCGATTTCCCATCAAAGCCGTTTCGGCAACGGCCATTCGGCGCTGCCCATCGCGATCAACGTTTCGAGCGCCAACTTGCGCCGGCTCGATTTCCCGGATCGCGTTGCAACACTCGTCGTCGAGAGCGGCTCGCAGATCTCCTCGCTCACCTTCGAGGTGACAGAGAGCGTCGCGATGAAGGATCCGCGCGCGACCGTCGAAATCCTCACGCGTCTGCGGCTCAAGGGGTTCCGCCTGTCGATCGACGATTTCGGAACCGGCTACTCCTCGCTCAAGGCGCTGCGCGAGATGCCCTTTTCCGAACTCAAGATCGACAAGTCCTTCATCCTCGACCTCGCGGATTCGCGCGACTCCTACGCGATCGTGAAGTCGGTGATCGAGCTCGCGCGCAATCTGGGCCTCGAAAGCGTCGCCGAAGGGGTCGAGACCGCCGTGCTCGCCCGCGTGCTCACAACCTTGGGCGTGCCTTCGCTGCAAGGCTATTATTTCGCGCGCCCGATGCCGCTCGAGCAGGCGATCGTCTGGTTGAGCAGCCGGGAACGCCCGCGGGCCCCCGTCAACTGAAGCGATAAGATCTCGCCTCCCTCGACACCCGCCCCCGCACTCCCGCCGATGGTGCCGGCTGCTTGCCGCCGCCGAACAGCGGCCTCGCCTCGGCCGGGAGCCGGCCGTCCAACGGAAACCCCAGCAGGGCGGAAGCACTTCATACGTATCAGGGGCAAGAAGGGAGTATCCACATGCAGATATCCAGGACGTCACGCCTGCCCATGGCGGGCCTCAAATGGGCCCTCGTGGGAGCAACCGCGCTGATATTGGGTGACTGCTACTACGCGCCAGGGCCGCCCTATGGCTATGGCTACGCTTACGGCCCCGGCTATTATTACGGTCCGCCGGTCGACGTCGGCGTCCGCTTCGGCCCCCGTTGGCGCTGAGCTCGGCGGCCGGAGCCTGCGGCTGCTACTGCACGCCGCCCGTGTCGAGCCCCATAGGGAGCGTCAACTCCAAGCTGATCTGGTCGCCGGGGACATCTGCCGGCGGCGGATCGAAGGGCGCGCTGAGCTCGACCGCGTCCCGCCCGGCGCGGTCGAGGATGTCGGCACCCGAGGAGTGCAGCAAGCGCAAGTCCAGCAGATTGCCTAGTCGGTCGATGATGATCGCGTAGTGTGCGACCCCGGCAATGCCTCGCGAGCGCGCGGCTCCCGGGTAGATGAAGTTGCCGTGGATCTTATCCCGCATTTTGTTGAGATAGCGATCGCCGCCGCCCTTTCCGATCAAGGCGCTGTCATTCATGGGCTGGATTGTCGACTGGTGCGTCGGTGCTGTCGCGGCCACCGCCTCGCTCGCTTTCGGCCGCTCGCGCGGCGGCGGCGGTAACGGCAGGGGCGGCGCCGAGGCCAAGCTCTGCGGCGGCTTCTCGGCTGAAGCGGCGGGTGCCGGCTGCGGCTTCGGCTGCGGCGCCGCGCTGGTCTCCCGCCCCGGCGCGAGGTCCGGATCGCCGCCGGATTCGCGACGCGGCTGCATCGCAGCCTCGGACGCCGGCTTCACGGCGGGCTTGGGCTTGGGCGGCGGCTTCGGCTCCGGGAGGAGCACGAGCTCGACCGGAATCGACGGCGGCTCGACGGGCCGCTCCGCGAACGGCGAGCCGAGCAAGAGCAAGGCGATTACCGTCGCGTGCAGGAGCACGGCGCAAGCGAGCGCCACCAGGCGCCGCCACCCCGCCCAATTGTCGCGCAAGGGCGGACCGAGGACGTGGTCAAGCGGCAGCACGCCGGCGCTCGTCTCCGCGAAGATGCTCACCCTCGCCTCATGGCTGCCCGCCCGCATGGCCCCAAAGGCCAAAGCGGCCCTGCCGGGGCGCCCGATCGATCCACGCCTTATATCGCCATCCGGGCACCATCTTTGGCGCGCGCAATTTATCCGTTCTGAATGAATACGCGCAAATGGCGCGTCAGCCAGCGGCTGCTCTCGCGACTGGCCGGCCATCGGCCAAAACGGCAAGGGGTCAGACTGCTTTAGCCTGACCCCTCGTTCCGATTGGTGGAGCCGAGCGGAGTCGAACCGCCGACCTCTTGAATGCCATTCAAGCGCTCTCCCAACTGAGCTACGGCCCCATCGGGGAAAACCGTTCCCGCGCGGCCGCGGGCCGCCGGGCGTCGGGTGGGCAAAAT
>DATNIJ010000073.1:0-10357 GCA_035604475.1 Alphaproteobacteria bacterium | reverse complement strand
GCTCGGTCAATCGCTAATGGTCCACCGGACGGCACGGCGACGATCTGAAAACCGATGAGTCTTGTCTGCGGGAAGTGGTCAGAAACTAGCTCCCCATAGCGCTGGCGGGCCTCTTCGAACGCTCCTTCTATTCGCGAGTGCCCAAGTGCGCGTTCGAGGGTCATATCTTGGATTTCCCGCATCCCCATCGGCTTCGTTTCATCTCCGACTCGCTTGTATGCCTCCTGCGTGCGCCGCGCCTTATTGAGACGGTGCGGTGCCAACGGTGACCGCGGTACACGCGCAATAATCACGCCATCGCGAGGACCTCCGCCAGCCTCAATACCGCGAAATTGTAAACCGGGCACCGGTGGATCCAACCAATCATGTGCTGCTCGTTGTAGCCGATCTGCGAGTTCATGGCATTCCGGAAGCGGTTTAATCGCTCCCGCTCGACTCGGCTTGTCCGCCGTTTCCTCAAGCCCTAGAACAAGCCAGCCACCTTCGCTGTTGGCAAACGCATTGAGTTCGGCGAACAGACCTTCTTTAGCGTAATCGTCTGGACCACGGCGAGATTGGCCTTGCGCCGGTGCCGACATCCAAGCGTCCAGTCGTTTACGAGCATCCTCGGCCGGTAACGTCTCCTTAATCTCGAAAAGCTGCCCCTCGGGAGTGTCCTGGAGCTCGAGAACATCCTTCTCAGTGATGGCCTCGAGCGGTTTGGAGAAGAAATTTGACATGTTAGCGCCATCATATTGAGAAGTAGTTTGGTCCTGACACGTTAGCGCATTGCGGGCCGCCGCGGGTTAAGCTGGCTAAAATTGCTCACGCCCTATGGGTGCGGCTTCCGGGAGAAGATGGGCCAGCGCGCCGACAGGAATTACACCGTGCTCCTCCGTTGTAGCCGCGAGATCAAGCCTGTCGCTCCCGGTCACGGCAATACCGATGACTCTTTTGGTGCGCCCAATAACTGGGCCACCGCTGTTTCCGGCAACGACCGGCGCGGAGATATTGAACCTTCGGATGGAAGACTTGATGGTAAAGCTTTGCACCTCACCACGTTTGATGCTGAGCTCTTTACCGGGGGCATGGCCTGGATACCCTACCAATGTAACTGTGTCTTCGTATTGCACTGTTGATTCGAATGCTTGCGGTGCGAGTTCGGCCAACTTAGGAACCGCGTCCACCGGCTTCAAGATTGCCAAATCGACGTCGGCATGCCGATGCTCTGCTTTCACGCGGTAGTGCTTCGATGGCTCGGCGGGATGGTAGATGTACGGTCTGGCTCCCACGCAATGGTTACACGTGATCAAGCCATAGCCCCTCAGAAAGAACGCGGTGCCCTGTAGGACCAGGTCCTCGTCCTCAATTACCCAAGTAGCCGACTTGAGCATTTCGAGCCAGCTGTCTGTCGGCACGCGTATCTTGCGCGAAGACAACTCGTTAAATGCGTCGCGGAGGCGCTTGTAGACCGGATCGTCCCATCCACGAACAGCACCAAGATACTGAATGCGTCCATAAGCGACTTGCACGACAGAAGGTACAGGTTTGTCCGGAAAGCGCGACTTGTTATCATAGTTCGCTACATATTGCCCCTGTAGCGCCTCTACTCCGTAAATTCGCCACGCGTGCAAGAGTGCTCGTAGATTGCGCACGTAACGCCGGTCGACATTCACGAATCGATTGACCAAAAGACCAGTTACCTCCTGGCGTTGCGAGCGTGTGCGGACGCGTGACTTTGTAGGATTGATGGAAAATCCGTTTGCTTCGATGATCATGCGTAACTTGTCGCCAATCCGGAACCCTTCGGCACCACCGGGTGCATCGACAATTCCGATGTCATTAGGAAAGGTGTTCCGATTGGTAGAAAACGTGATGTCATCAGCATAGCGGCCGTATTGGCAGCCACGACTAGCCGCAAGCGTTCGAAGTTGCGAGTCGAGCTTCGAACAGATCATATTAGATACGATCGGCGAGGTGGGCGCACCCTGTGGCAACTTGTTCCCGTGACAGCAGATTTGGGCAAGGACCGTCGCGACAGGAGGCGGTAAATGGTATGGCTGCGCCATGAACATTCCACGGACCCTGCCGAAATTGATTGAGTCGAAGAAGTTCTCAAGGTCGATGTTCATGACGTATTTCTTGCGCACATGCCCCTCGGCATTCGTCATAATGTTTCGACGTGCCACGAAGCCGTGGACCGACGGCTTCGGTCTGTACACTGCGCGGAGGACGACGTTAAGGCGCTGCTGGATAAGCTTTAGATTCGTCGCAGGAGCTGAAATTCGGCGGGTGCCGCCGTTCCGCTTTTTTATATCGAACTCGAGGTAGCGGGCCGTCTCTGGAACGCGATACAGGTAATAAACGAGAAATTTGCGAAAACTGACATTGAGAAGACGCGCGAGATCTTCGACGGTCTCCATACTCTCGAAAGCTTTTGCGAGTTCCTCTGTCTCTGACGGCATAGCCATACGCTTGAGTTGCTCGGCTCCCTGGCTATTCTCCCTTATCCACAGGCAACGATCCAAACATAGAGATCACATCATATAGGATCATGTGCCAGCGTGGCGTAAAGCTAACCGAGCAAATTGTGTTGCGGTATCGACAACACGGGTCAATCCCGCCAGGGAGCCGAGTTTCTATTCTACGACAACCCTTCGGTTTTCGAAAGTATTTTGGATCGATTACTCAACCGCTATGTCGCACCCGTGGCTTTATGCTGTGCCCTAATATAGGCGCCTTGAACGCTTTGATGGGTGCCGAGCGGCCGCACCGCTCAAGCCTTGGCGGCGGCCTCGAGTGCGGCAACGCCGGGCAGCTCCTTGCCCTCGAGCCATTCGAGGAAGGCCCCGCCCGCGGTCGAGACGTAGCTGAAGTCTTGCGCAACACCCGCATGATGGAGAGCTGCGACCGTATCCCCACCACCCGCGATGCTCAGGAGCTTGCCGGCCTTGCTGAGTGCGGCAGCCGCCCGCGCCACCACGTTGGTGCCGGCATCGAAGGGTGGCGTCTCGAAGGCGCCGAGCGGGCCGTTCCACACGAGCGTGCGGCAGCCCTCGAAATGCTGGGCAAGGGCCGCCGCCGTCCGCGGCCCGATATCGAGGATCATCTCGCCCGCGCTTACGGCCTTGATGTCGACGACGTGTGCTGCCGAGCCCGCCTCGAGCCCGGCCGCCACCACCGCATCCGTGGGCAGAAGGATGGCGCATTTGCGCGCCGCCGCGGAAGCGAGAACGGCACGGGCGGTCTCGGCCAGGTCGTGCTCGCAAAGCGACTTGCCGACTTGGTACCCCAGGGCTGCGAGAAAGGTGTTGGCCATGCCGCCGCCGATGATGAGGGAGTCGACCTTGGCGACGAGGTTGCCGAGTAGGGCGAGCTTGGTCGAGACCTTGGCGCCGCCGACGAGGGCAGAAAGCGGGCGCTCGGGCCGCTCGAGCGCAGCGGCGAGGTGGCTGAGCTCGGCCGCCATGAGCCGGCCGGCCGCGGCCGGAAGGAGGCGTGCCAAAGCCTCGACCGAGGCATGGGCGCGATGCGCGCAAGCGAAGGCGTCGTCGACATAGAGCTCGCCGAGTGCCGCCAGCGCTTTCGCGAACTTCGCATCGTTCGCCTCCTCGCCCGGCTCGAAGCGCAGATTCTCGAGCAGCGCCACTTGGCCATCCTGGAGCTTCGCGGCGACAGCACTTGCCTCCGGCCCCACGCAGTCGCGCGCGAAGGCGACCTTGCGTCCGCCGAGGGATTTTTCGAGCGCGGGCGCAAGCGGGGCGAGCGAATACTCAGCTACGGGCTTGCCCTTGGGGCGGCCCAAGTGGGAGAGCACGATGACTCGTGCGCCCTTGCGCGCGAGCTCGTCGATCGTCGGGGCCACCCGGTCGATCCGGGTCGTATCGCTCGGCTTGCCGTCCTTCATGGGGACGTTGAGATCGACCCGCACGAGCACGCGCTTGCCGCGCACGTCGAGATCATCGAGTGTTCGAAATTCCGGCATCTTTCCCGTCTTCTCGTTGGCGTCACTGAGGCGGCTAGGCCCATCGTAGGAGGGCGCGCCTCTCCTTAGCCGCAGGCTCGCCAACCCGCAAGAGTGCCAGAGCGGCCGCGGACGCGCCTTCCCTCATCGGCTATACTCTCCCTCCCCTCTCGCGGAGGCATCTTCCCATGGCTTACGCGTTCGCTGCGATCACCGGGGCGACGAGCGGCATCGGCGCCGCCTTTGCCCGCGCGCTGCCGCCTCAGACCAACCTTTTGCTTTCGGGACGGGACGCGGCGAAGCTCGCCGCGGCCAAGGCCGCCCTCGCGCAAGGCGGGCGGCGTGTCGAGACGGTCGCGGCCGATCTCGCAAGCGAGGCCGGACGGCGCTGTTTCCTCGCGGCGGCGGCGGCACTTCCCATCGAGCTCCTCGTCAACAACGCCGGCCTCGGGCGCTTCGGCCGCGTGATCGACAACCCGGCCGAGAGCGAGCGCGAGATGGTCGAGGTCAACGTGGTGGCGGTGGTGACGCTCACCCGCGCGCTCCTGCCGCAGATGCTCGAGCGCGCCGCGGCGCGGCGCAGCCGCGCCGGCCTCATCATCGTCGGCAGCACGGCCTCCTTTCAGCCGACCCCTTATCTCGCGACCTACGGCGCCACCAAGACCTTCGACCTCTTCTATGCGGAGGCGCTTGCGGGCGAGCTCAGCCGACTGCCGATCGACGTGCTCGCACTCTGCCCCGGCGGCACCGAGACGGCGTTTTTCACGCGCGCCGGCATGCGCGGCTCGCAGCGCGGGTTTGCCGCACCCGAGCGGGTCGCGCGCGAGGGACTTGCAGCCCTCGGACGCAAGAACGTGCATGTGGTGGGCGGCCTGAACCGCCTCGGCGCCATGCTCGCCCAACGCTCGCCGCGCGCGACGGTTGTGCGCATGGCGGCACAGCTGATGCGCCGGCGCTTCGCAGGGTGAGTACGACGCACGCAGAAAGCCGGTACTTAAGTCGCGATGCCGCTCGCCAGGGCGACGATGGCCCGCTCGTCGGGAACGGCGAAGCCGAAGAAGCGCAAATACATGGGGATCTGGCTGTCGAGCGTGTGATGGCCGTGATGCACGCTGAGGCCCAGCGCCCGCGCGGCCACGAGGAGCGGGGTTTCCTTGGGCTTCATGATGATGTCGCAAACGAGCGTCTCCGCGGCAAGGCCGGCCGGATCGAAGGGCAAGGGATCGCCCGCCTTGAGGCCCACGGGGGTCGCGTTGACGGCAAGATCGACGGGCCCCGGCGGTGTTGCGACGAGCTCGATCGCGCATCCGCGGTGATGCGAGCGGAGGCGCTCGACCACGGCGGCCCCGCGCGCGCGATTTGTCTCCGTGAGATAGAGACGGTCGACCCCGGCGGCGGCGAGGGCCGAGGCGATGGCCGCACCGGCGCCGCCGGCCCCCACCAGCCAGACCTTGGCCCCCTTGGGCGAGCATCCCCGCATTTCCAAGCCGCGCACGAAACCGGCGCCGTCGACCATGTCGCCCGCGAGGCTGCCGTCCGGCTCGAGGCGCACGAGGTTCACGGCACCCGCCGCGCGCGCACGCTCGCTCAGCCGCTCGACCAGCTCCGCGACAACGGGCTTGTAGGGGATCGCGACCGTGATCCCCTTGAAATTGCGCACCGAGCGCAGCGCCTGCAGCACCAAGCCAAGACCGTCGCGATCGACGTGGAGCGGGAGCCAGACCGCATTGATGGCGAGGGCGGCGAAGACGGGTCCCATGACCGAGGGGAGGCGCATCTGCGCAACCGGATCCCCCGGTGTCGCGAAGATCAGCGTGTCGCCGTCGATCTCGCCGCGTGCGTTCGCATTCATGGCAATGTCGGGCATGAGAGCGCCTTCGTGTCCTGGTTCTGAAATTCACCACATCAGGAAATCACTCGTCATTGCGAGGCGCCCGAAGGGCAACGAAGCAATCCAGAGAGAGTTTCGCACCATGCATCCTGGATTGCTTCGCTGCGCTCGCAATGACGGTTATCTCCAGGCGAGACGAACTTCCGAATCGCGACCCTAGCCCCTCGCCGCACCGCCGAGCTCGCCCAGGCAGCGCTCGATCCAGCGGCGGGTGAGCTTTTCCTGCACGCCGTTCTGGCCGAGGCGCTGGCAAAGGGCGGCGGTATCGACGAGCTCGAGCGGCAGATTGGGATCGGCGCAGGCGAAGACGAGCTTGGTCGTCCCCGAGGCAGGGTCGCGCACCGGCTGAAGGCAGCGCCCGCAGATCTCCTTCATCATGCATTGCATCGGCGAGACGAGGCTGCCGACGAGAAGAGGGGTGCTTGCGAAGAAGGACGCGAGCTCGTTCGCTTTCGCCGCGGCAAGTGCCGCGAGGAAGGCACTCGGGCCAAATGCGAAGATGCGGCCGATGCGCCGCAAAGCGATCTCGACCTCGCCGAGCTCGCCGCGGCCGTAAGCCGCGATGGCGTCTCGAACGCTGCCGGAAAAGCTCTTGTCCGCTACGCGCGCCGGCGTGATGGCCGGCCCGCGCTCGACGACCCACACCACCGCGTCGGCCTGGGCCTCGATCTCTTTTTGCATGAAGCGCTCATCGGCGCCGGCATAGCCGGCGACGACGAGGGTCGCGAGGCCGTGCCGCTTGGCGGCGTGCGCGAGCGGGAGAAGGGCCGCTACGCCGAAGCCGCTGCCGGCGAGCAGCACGGCACCTTCTTCCGGCAGGCTTGCCGGCGTGCCGTTCGGTCCCATGAGGGCGAGCGGCTCTCCCGGCTTCAGAAGCGGTGCTAACGCGCTCGAGCCGCCCTCCGTCGCAAGCACGAGCGAGACGAGGCCGCTTGCCGCATCGACCGCCGAGGGGAGGGCGGCGATGCCTTCCATCGCAAGAGGCGTATCGCCGGCGTGGGGCGCCAGGGACTCGAGATTCTGGATACGGAAGAACTGGCCCGGCCGCCATGCCCGCGCGGCCAGCGGCGCCTCGAGCACGAGCTCTACGAAGCCGCGTGCCGGCCGCCTCACCTCGCGCACGTGCGAGCTCAAGGCCCACCTCAGGCGCTCGAAGAAGACCTCGTCCGTCGTCCCGCCCACGGCCGGGCGCCCGGCGAGCAGCCGCGAGAGGAGCGGATAGGCGCGCTTCGCACTCGCCATCGCCTTTACCACGTTGCCGGCAAAGGAGGCGTGAAGGTCGCCATAGGCGCTGATCGCGCGGCCGTCGCGCTCGAGATGGATGAGCACCTGCGCCTCTTGCGGCTTCGCGACCCGCTCGGGCTTGACCGGCCGGCCCGTCGCGTCAAGGGCCTGGAAATAGCGGCCGTCGAGCTTGAAGTGCGCCGCGTCCTCGCGCGCGAGCACGGTGTTGGGCTGGGTACCGGCGGCAACGAGGATGCTACGCGCCGGAAGTGTTATGACCTCGCCCGTCTCCTCGAGCTTGCCGTCCGAGCCCGCCGCCATGCGCATCATGCGGATCGCCTGCGCGTGTCCGTGCCGGTCGACCTCGACGGCGCGGGGGGCGAGACACTCGGCGAAGGCGACCCCCTCCTCGAGCGCCTTCTCCACCTCCTCGTGATTCAGGGTATAGCTCGGCGAATCGATGAGGCGGCGGCGATAGGCGATGGTGACCCCGCCCCAGCCTTGGACGAGCTCGCGGAGGCGCGCCGGGCGGCCTTCGGCTTGAGCGGCCTCGCGCTCGGCGCGGATGGCGCGGGCATGGGCGAGGAATTCCTCGGCGATCTCGCGTTCCTCGGCATTCCAAGCCTCGCGCAGCCCTGCCTCCCCCCCTTCGGCCGCGAGCGTCTCGTAGCGGGCGAGGAACTTCTCCACCTGGATCGGATAGTAGGCCAACGATTCGGTGGCCGTGTCGCCCGCGGTGAGGCCGGCGCCGATCACCACCACGGGAAGGCGGAGCTGGAGGTCGGTGAGCGAGTGCCGCTTGCCGGCACCGCCCAGCTGGAGGCCCATGAGGAAATCGTTCGCCGCGCGCACGCCGCGCGCGAGCCCGTTCGGCACCTCGAGCATGGTGGGCCGGCCGGCGCCGATGCAAAGGGCGATGTGATCGAAGCCGAGCGCCCAGGCGTCCTCCACCCCGAGCGTGCCGCCGAAGCGCACAGCGCCGAACGCGCGGAAGCCGGCACGCCGCTCGAGGAGCAGGCGGACGAGCTTGAGGTAGTTCTTGTCCCAGCGCACGGTGATGCCGTACTCCGAGAGCCCGCCGAAGCCCGCCATGATGCGCTCGTCGAGCCGCTCGCGGATGTCGGCGAAGCGTTCGACCGGCTGGAAGGGGACGCGCTCGCCCGCGGCCGTGATGCCCGAGAGCTCGGCCTTGAGCGGCTCGATCTTGAGCCCGTCGATGCCGACGACCGTGTGGCCGTCGTTCATCAGATGGTGGGCGAGATTGCAGCCCGCGGGTCCCAGCCCGACGACGAGGACCTTCCTCCCCGTGGCGGGCCTGGGCACCGGCCGGCGCAAATCGAGCGGGTTCCAGCGCGAGAGGAGGCCGTAGATCTCGACGCCCCAGGGGAGCGACAACGCATCCGCGAGGATGCGGGTCTCGCTGCGCGGGATGTTGACGGGCTCCTGGCGCTGGTAGACGCAGGATTTCATGCAGTCGTTGCACACCCGGTGTCCGGTGAGCGCGCAAAGCGGATTGTCGACGCAAACGACCGCGAGCGCGCCGAGCGGATGGCCCGATGCCTTGAGCACGTGCATCTCGGAGATCTTCTCCTCGAGCGGACAGCCGGCGAGCGTCACCCCGAAGACGCTTTTGCGGAAGCTCTCGCCCTGCTTCTCCTTGAGGCCCTTGGAGCAGGAGTCCTTGCCCTGGTAATGGCACCAGATGCAGTAGTTGGCGTCATCCAGGCCGAGCACCAGGTCGGCGCCGCGGTCGCTGAGATCGAGGCCCTCGCGGCGCGGCGCATGATGGAGATCGACGCGCATGACCTCGTAACCTTGGCACTTCTCGGTCACGACCGGCACGAGACGGTAGGGATCGAGCTTGTGCGGCACCTTGAAGAGCACGCCGGGCCGGTGGCGCTCCTTGCCCTCGGCGCTGAACACCGCCCAGGCGGCATAGCGGCGCGCGAAATCGAGGCTTGCTGCGTTCTCGGCCTCGTGCTCGCGCCAGGCCATGACCTTGGCGGCAAAGGCGAGCTCGTCCCAGCCGGCACCGAGATGGGCGTCGAGGGCTGCGCGGAGGGCCGCACCATCGAAGGCGGCGGCCGCGGCCTCGCCGTGCGCGCGCGTCGCCTCGCGTTGCACGAAGAGGCGTTTGCAGGTGTAAAGCGGTGCGAGTTGCTCGTGTGCTGCCTCGAGTGCCGCGAGCTCGGCCTCGATGCCGAAGAGCTCGGCGAGAAAATCCTCGAGCTCTGGGGCGAGCGCAATCGCGAGATCGCCTTCCGCCTTCGCGCCCAACGCCTCGGGCTCGGCGCGCGCGGCCATCAGCCGGTTGAAGAGGGCGACGTCGTTCTCCTTGAGCCTGCGGCAAAAGAGGCCGTCGAGCTCGAGACAGCCCTCGCGCGTGTAGAGCGCCTCGAACGCGAGTCCATGCGCCAGCTTGAGACCGCTCATCCACGCATCCTTTGACACTTGCCGTGAGACTATCGCCCAAAGACTCCTCGGGCGGCAGCCGCCCTGTCGCCCCTATCTGTTGTAGGAAGCCGCACGAGCGGAATTCAAGCCCCAATCGCGGCGCGCCCCGGCTTTTTTGGATTCGGCGGCGGTACCTCCGAGGGAGCGGATGATTCGACAGCAGCGGCCACGCGCGCTGCCGCCTTGCGCTCCGTCAAGCTCGCCTCGCGCTTTCCTGGTGCAATTCGTGGCGTCCGCGTCTTAAACTTGCTCGCGATCCCGGCGGTGCGCGGCACCCCGGAGGCGGCGAGGCAGCCCTCATGAGCGATGCCCAGTTCACGGCCCTTCGAACGATCATGGTGCAGGAGATCCTGGCCCACGCGCAGCTCGCCCGCGAGCAGCTCGGCAAGGACACGCTCGCTCCCTCGGTGATGGACGCGCTCGGCCGCGTGCCGCGCCACGACTTCGTGCCGCTCGAGCTGCGCCAGTACGCCTATGCGGACTCCCCACTCCCGATCGGCTACGGCAAGACCATCTCCCAGCCCTTCATCGTGGCGCTCATGACCGATCTCCTCGAGGTCGGACGCGACGACAAGGTGCTCGAGATCGGCAGCGGGCTCGGCTATCAGGCCGCGGTCCTCGCCGAGCTGGCGCGGCAGGTCTTCACCGTCGAGATCGTCGACGAGCTTGCCCGCGAGGCGCGCACCCGCCTCGCGCGCCTCGGCTACAAGAATGTCGAGTTCAAGCTCGGCGACGGCTATTACGGCTGGCCCGAGCACGGCCCGTTCGAGCGCATCATCGTCACCGCCGCCCCCGAGCTCGTCCCGCCCCCGCTGCTCTCCCAGCTCAAGGCGGGCGGACGCATG
>DATNIJ010000072.1:0-6360 GCA_035604475.1 Alphaproteobacteria bacterium | reverse complement strand
TCCGGATGGATGACGAGCATGTTCTCGCCCTCGTAGAAGCAATCGACCGGGCAGACCTCGACGCAGTCCATGTACTTGCACTTGATGCAAGCCTCATTCACGACGTAAGTCATCGTCTTCTCCTGCTTGCTTCGACGGGGCCGGCACCCCACGGCTGCCGAGACATAGGGTGGAGCTTCGCCCCTCTGCCGCGAGCTCGCGCCCGATTGCGCCTGCTAGATAAGCCGAAGGTGAGTGCCGGAGCAAGCGGGATTGCGGAGGGCAGCGGCAGGTTTTTTCGCGCCCTGGCCCGCTTCCGGCGGAGTCTCCGACGGCCGACCCGCTCCGTTATTTATGCCCTCGCTGTGCTCCCGGCTAGACCCTCTCGTCAGGGGACGTTTCAGCCGTCCTCGGTGAGCCGGTCGATCGCGCGCCGCTCGCGCTTGGTGGGGCGCCCGCTGCCCGGCTCCCGCTCGCCGGCTGGTGCCTCGCGCCCCGCCTCCTCGCGCGAGGAAGCCGCGGGCGCCAGGTCCTCGTAAAGCAGACGGGCCTCGCTCGCCGGCCCGCGCCGCTCGGCCAGCGCCAGCACCTTGACGACGCGAATCTGCGAGCCTTGGGGGAAGGTCAGCACGTCGCCTGGCCTGAGCGCTTGGTGGGCCTTGTGCACGGAGGCGCGATTGCGGCGGATTTTGCCGGAGGCGGCGAGCCGCGCCGCGAGCGAGCGGCTCTTGAAGAAGCGGGCGTACCAGAGCCACTTGTCGAGCCTGAGCGAACCCTCCTCGACAGCACCGGCCGGCTCCTCCAAGGTCTCTGTCCCCGCCTCCTCATGGGCGGACAAGGCGGAGCTCCTTGAGCACGGCGAAGGGAGAGTCCGGCGCTTGCGCCGCGGCCTCCGCCGCCTTGGCCGCCGCGCGGCGGTGCCGTCGGCTGCGCTCGCCGCCTCGGCCTGTGCGCACGAAGCGCTCCTCGCCCTCACTACCCTCCTTGCGGTAGCCAAGGGCTGCGAGCACCGAGGCCAAGTCCTCCTTGCGGCAGGCGATGAGCGAGAGGAGTGCCGGCGTCGCCGCGAGTGCCCCCTGGCGCGAGAGGTGCTGCGCCTTGAGGGCCAGGCGGTCGAGACGGTCGGCGCGCACGGCGATGCGCCCCTTTACGCGATAGCCGATCGCCTCGTAATAGGCCTCGGGCAGTGCCGGATCGAGGGCTAAGGAGACGCGGCCGGCGGGCGGCGCGGCGACGAGATCGACCATGTCGTGGTGGACGGCCCAGAGCAGCGTCTTGAGCGCGATCGGCGCCGGCTTGAGGAGGAGAGGCAGATAGACCGCATCCACGCCGATGCGAACGCCGAGGCGCTTCAATGCAGTGCGCGCCCGCGCATCGAGTGCTGCCACGAGCGGTGCCACCGCGCGGCGCGGCACGATGCCGAGCGCTTCCTTGAGCTGATAAGCGAGTCCGCGCGCCTCGCCCTCGAGTGCTGCCGTCTCGAGCGCGTAGAGGGGGGCCAGGCGCTCGCGCAAGAGTGTTGCGAGCCGTCCCGCGAGATGGCGCCGCAGGGCCTCGCGCGCCTGCGGCTCGATGAGATCGCTCGGCAGCAGAAGGAGGCGCGGGCGCAAGGGATGCTCGCCCGCCTCGAGATAGGCGACGGGCTCGTTGCGCCACAGGAGCCGGCCGTCGCGCCTGAGCTCGAAGGCCTCGCCCGCGTCCGCCATGCAGCGCTGCATGCGCGCGGGGAACTCCGCCCTGAGCGCGCGCAGCGCCGCACTCACCAGGGCCTTCGCCTCATCGGGCGAGCCGCTCTCCTCGGGAAGGAAGCGGAAGCCTTCGAGCCGGCCCACGCCCTCGCCCTCGACCAGCACCTCGCCCGTGCGCGTGACGGCGGCGAGGAGCTCGCGCCCGTCGCGCATGCGTCGCTGCAGCGTCGCGGCCCGGCGGTCGACGAAGCGTTGCGTCAGCCGCTCATGAAGCGCATCCGAGAGCCGGTCCTCGATTCCGCGCGCGCGCTCCTGCCAATGAGAGGCGCTCTGCAGCCAATCGGCGCGGTGGGACACGTAGGTCCAGGTGCGCACGAAGGCGATGCGCTGCACCAGCGTGTCGATATCGCCGTCGGGGCGGTCGAGGGCGGCGAGCTGGTTCGCCACCCAATCCTCGGGCAAGCGCTCCTCGGGGCCGATGAGGTGGAGAAAGATGCGCTTCAAGAGACGGACGTGCGCGTCGCTCATGATCTTGCGGAAGTCCGGGATCTGGCAGACTTCCCAGAGCATGCGCACGGCCGCGGGGCCTTGCACCAGGGGTGCGATGTCGCCGTCGCGCGCGAGGGCGGCCAAGGCCTGGAAATCCTCCTGCTCGCGCGCGCGCCTGAGGAAGGCTACCCGCGGCGGGGTCTCGAGGCTGCGCACGAGCGCGTCGAGGGAGCGAAAGTCGAGATCGACGTTGCGCCAATAGAGGATTTTCAAGGGCTCGAAGCGGTGGTCCTCGATCGCGCTCACGAGCTCGGGCTCGAGCGCGCCGAGCTCGCCCGTGGTGCCGAAGGTGCCGTCCGACATGTAGCGCCCGGCGCGGCCGGCGATCTGGGCGAGCTCGGCCGGATAGAGCTTGCGCGGCGCCCAGCCGTCGAACTTGACCAGGCTCGAGAAGGCGACGTGGCTCACGTCCATGTTGAGCCCCATGCCGATGGCGTCGGTTGCCACCAGATAGTCGACTTCGCCCGCCTGATACATCGCGACCTGAGCGTTGCGCGTGCGCGGGCTCAAGGCGCCGAGCACCACGGCCGTGCCGCCGCGCTGGCGGCGCATCGCCTCGGCGAGCGCGTAGACCTCCTGCACCGAGAAGGCCACGACGGCACTCCGCGGCGGCAGGCGCGTGAGCTTGCGCGGCCCCGTATAGGTGAGCTTCGAGAAGCGCGGGCGTGCGACGAACTCGATGCCGGGGACGAGCTTGCGCAAATTCGGGCGGATGGTGTCGGCGCCGAGCAGCATGGTCTCCTCGAGCCCGCGCGCATGCAGCAGGCGGTCGGTGAAGACGTGGCCGCGCTCCGGGTCGGCGGCGACCTGGATCTCGTCGACGGCAAGGAACTCGACCACGCGGTCGAGCGGCATCGCCTCGACGGTGCAGACCCAATAGGCGGGGTGCGCCGGAACGATCTTCTCCTCGCCGGTCACGAGGGCCACGGCCTCGCGGCCCTTCAGGCGCACGATGCGGTCGTAGTTCTCGCGCGCGAGCAGGCGCAAGGGGAAGCCGATCATGCCCGTGCGATGGCCGAGCATGCGCTCGATCGCAAGATGCGTCTTGCCGGTGTTGGTCGGGCCGAGCACTGCGATCGGCGGGCGGGGAGTGCGGGTCATGGCGTCGGAAAGGCTCTTGCCTCGCGGCTCGTGATTGCAGCGCTAGGCCAAGGGGCTCTTGAGCGGCACGAAGGCGACCGGCAGTGTGGTGCGCTCGACGATGCCGCCCGCGAGCGTCTTCTCGACGACGAGGAGCTCCTGATAGCCGCCCGGCTCGCCCACGGGAATCACCAGGCGCCGTCCGCTCTTGAGCTGGGCTGTGAGCGCCTCGGGGATCCTGGGCGCCGCGGCGGTCACGATGATGCCGTCGTAAGGTGCGTGCTCGGGCCAACCGAGGGCACCGTCGCCTTGGCGCACCTCGACGTTCGCGTAGCCGAGGCGCTCGAGGCGCCGGGCCGCGGACTCTGCGAGCTCGCGCACGACCTCGATGCTGTAGACCTTGGCCACGAGCTCGGCGAGCACGGCGGCCTGGTAGCCGCACCCGGTCCCCACCTCCAGCACGACGTCGCCCGCGCGCGGCTCGAGCATGTCGGTCATCACCGCCACGATATAGGGCTGCGAGATGGTCTGGCCGCAGCCGATGGGAAGCGGGGCATTGTCGTAGGCGTAGGCCGCGTCCCGCTCCGGCACGAAGGCCTCGCGCGGCACCTTGGCAAGCGCGGCCGCCACCCGCGGGTCGAGCGCCTCCTTGCCGAGATAGTCGCGCGTCTTCGCCACCTCCTCCGCGATCTCCGCCATGAGGCGTTTGCGAAGCTCGTCGAAAGAGGGGGCCGAAGCGCGGCCGCGGCGCAAGGGGTCGAAGATCACAGGGGCGAGTTTAGCAGGGGACGGGGGCGGGGTCCAAGTGTGGGTGGATCGGAGCCCCGGCTCGAGGGTGCTCCGCTCGCAAGCGAGAGCCGAGCGTGCGGGGGCCTTGCACGCGGGTGCCGGCTTCCTCATATCACCGCCGGGGACGACGGCAACCAGGCGAGGGGACCATGTCCGAGGAAAGGCTCGGCTTCCAGGCCGAGGTCACGAAGCTCCTGGATATCGTGGCGCATTCGCTTTACAGCGAGAAGGAGGTCTTCCTCCGCGAGCTGATCTCGAACGCCTCCGATGCCTGCGACCGCTTGCGTTACGAGGCGCTCACCCGGCCCGAGCTCCTGGACGGCGACGCGAATTTCCGGGTCCTGCTCACGCCCGAGAAGGACGCCGGCACGCTTACGATCGCGGACAACGGCATCGGCATGAGCCGCGAGGAGCTGGTGGACAACCTCGGCACCATCGCGCGCTCGGGTACCGCCGCCTTTCTCGCCGAGGCGGGAGCCGGCGAGGGCAAGGACGCGCCGAGCCTGATCGGGCAGTTCGGCGTCGGCTTCTATTCGGCCTTCATGGTGGCGGACCGCGTCGAGGTGGTCTCGCGCAAGGCGGGGGCGAAGGAGGCCTGGCGCTGGAGCTCCGACGGCAAGGGCAGCTTCACCATCGCCGACGCCGAGCTCGAGGCGCGCGGCACGCGCATCGCACTCCACCTGAGCGAGCCGGGCAAAGAGTTTCTCGAGCCAGCACGCCTGCGCGGCATCGTCAAGCGCTACTCCGACCATATCGCCATTCCGATCGAGCTGGCCGAGGCGGGCAAGGCCAAGACGGAGACGCTCAACCAGGCGTCGGCGCTATGGACGCGGCCCAAGAGCGAGATCAGCGAGCTGCAGTACAAGGAGTTCTACCGCCATGTCGCACACAGCTTCGACGACCCGTGGCTGACGCTCCACTACCGCGCCGAGGGCAAGCTCGACTATTCGGCCCTCCTCTATGTGCCGAGCACCCCACCCTTCGATCTCTTCAATCCCGAGCGCAAGGGGCATTTGCGCCTTTACGTGAAGCGCGTCTTCATCACCGAGGATTGTCCCGGGCTTTTGCCCTCCTGGCTGCGCTTCCTGCGCGGCATCGTCGATTCCGAGGACCTCCCGCTCAACATCAGCCGCGAGATGCTGCAGAAGAATCCGCTGCTCGCCAGGATCCGCTCGGGCCTGGTGAAGCGCGTGCTCGACGCGCTCGACAAGCGCGCGAAGGAGGATGCGGCCGACTACGTCAAATTCTGCGAGAGCTTCGGCGCCGTGCTCAAGGAGGGTATCTACGAGGATACGGCGGAGTGCCAACGCATCCTTGGCCTGGCGCGCTTCCACTCGACGGCCGAGAGCGGGCTCGTCAGCCTCGAGAGCTATCTCTCGCGCATGAAGGAGGGCCAGGACGCCATCTACTACATCACCGGCGAGGAGCTGGCAGCACTCGCCAAGAGCCCGCAGCTCGAGGGCTTCCGCGCCAAGGGCGTCGAGGTGCTGCTGATGACCGATCCGGTCGACGGTTTCTGGCTTTCCGCGGTCGAGAGCTTCCGCGAGAAGCCGTTCAAATCGGTGACGCGCGGAGGGGCCGACCTCGGTAAGATCAAGGCCCCGGAAGCAGACGCGGCGAAGCCCGAGGAGGCGGGCGAGGGGGCGCAAGTGAGCGGGCTCGTGGCCCTCTTCAAGCTCACCCTCAAGGATGCGGTCAAGGACGTGCGCGCCTCGGAGCGGCTCACCTCGAGCCCCGTCTGCCTCGTGGCGGAGGAGGGCGACATGGACATGCACCTCGAGCGCATCCTGCGCCAGCACAAGCAGCTCGCGGCCGGGAGCAAGCGCATCCTCGAGCTCAATCCCAAGCATCCCCTCATCAAGGAGCTCGCGCGGCACCTCTCGCAGAAGGGCGCCTCCGACCGCCTCGCCGACTATGCCTATCTGCTGCTCGACCAAGCGCGCATCGTCGAGGGCGAGACGCCGCCCGATCCGGCCGCCTTCTCGCGCCGCCTCGCGAGCGTGCTCGAGCGCGGCCTCGGGAGCTGACACATGATCCAATCAAGTTGAAACACCCTGGTCGTCACCCCCGCGCAAGCGCTAGGGGATTCACACATCGTGAATTTTCTTTGTTATTCAGCAGATTGAAATCCCGCTCTCGCTCAACAGCACGCTCGTCATGCCCGCGAAAGCGGGCATCCAGAACGACAGAATCCCGCCATTTCAGCGAATGGATTCCCGCTTTTCGCGGGAATGACGAGACCATGCGAGGAGACATGTGTGCATACCCTAGCGCG
>DATNIJ010000071.1:0-9150 GCA_035604475.1 Alphaproteobacteria bacterium | reverse complement strand
CGCCCCAGGCGTATTGCATGCTGCGCGCGGTCACCAGCCAGAACGGGAAATCCGCCGAGCTCAATCCCGCCTCTTGGGCGGCCTTCTCCCACAGCGCCGGAAAGTCCCTCCAGGGCGGCAGCGCCTGGTATTCCGCAAGCTGCTCGTCCCACCATGTCATGCCTTGATCGTGCAAGCGCCGACCGAGCTCCTGTCCGATGCGGAAAAGCCGCTCCTGGTAGGGCAGCTCGAAGCGCAGCCCTTGGCGGACGAGGGCCGGATAGAGATACCAATCGAGCGTGGAAAAGCGTCGCGTGCGGAAGCCGTGCGCCTTGTACCAATCGAGCCCGTCGGAAGCCGCCCCGTCCGTGAGCTCGGCACTGGCCGCCCGGCACACGGCATCCCAGATGCCTTCGCGCCCATGGGCCTTCGTCACGTCGAGGCTGAAGTCGTAGCCGTCGGCCTTGAGCGGCGCTCCGGCAGCGCCCTTATTGATCGCCGCGTTATAGGGCTCGAGCAATCCGGTGCGTCGTGCGAGCTCGGTCGCGATGTCGGTGAAGTCCCGCGCCGATCCCCGCGCGTCCACGGCCGGTTGGCGCAGCGCAAAGCCTTCTTGGTCCCAAAACTGCTCGACGTATTTGGTGCCGCCGATGCGAATGAGCTGCAGCCCCTCGAGGTCGGTGCATTCCGGGAGCAGAATGTCGGCCATGTGGTTCGACTCGTCGCGCGTGTAGGCGAAGGCCACGATGAAGGGGAAGCGCGATATCTTGTCCGTTATTGCCGCGGTGTCCCAGAACGAGATCGCGGGGTTGCTGCGATAAAGGAACCACAGCTCGGGGAAAGTCACCCCGGGCAGGCCCTTGGGCGTCCCGTCGAGGAACATCCAGGCCAGATGCGTCGGCCCGAGGGCCTGGCTCCACGGCCCATTGGCGGCGAGCGGCACCAGCGTGCGGTAGGCGTTGCGGATGTTGGGACGGGCGCTCCAGTGCTCCTTGTCGGTGGGGTTGAAAGGGTAGGTCATGAAGCCGTCCGCCCCCGGCTTGACGCTTCCGGTGCGGTCGGACATCGGGCGGTTGAGCCGGACCGTCGTCCCCAGCGTGCCGCCGGGGACCTCGAGCCCGCCCACCAATGCCACGGCGACCGTACGGGCCCAGCAGCACTCGTAGCCGCCCCAGCCGTTGTTGACGGTCTTGCCGAGCGTGATGGCGACCGGCCGGAACGGCAGCGTCTCGCCCTCGATCTCGACCGTCTCGCCGACGCACGCCTGGGCGAGAAACTCGTTGGCGACGCGGCGAATCGTCGCCGCCGGCACATCGCAGATCGGTGCCGCCCATTCAGGCGTGCAGCGCCGCATGTGCTCAAGAAGCTTGCCGAACGCGGTCGTTCCCGTGAGCGAGCCGCGCTCGAGCGCTTCCCCGTCCGGGCCGATCTCGATCGCGTCTGCAAGAAACTCGCCTTCGAGCGCCGGATCGGCATCGGGCGTGTCATGGGGGACGGCACTCTGGCGTTTGACGTCCCACACGAGCGGACGGCGGCTCGCGGGATCGCGCAGATAATAACCGTGCCGTCCGACGAGATAGGGCGAGGCCGTCCGCGCCTTGAGGAACGGCAGGTCAAGTGCCGAGCGCGCGTTCTCGTGGAGAAGCACGTGAATGAGCGCATAAAGGAACGCCGCGTCCGTCTTGGGCCGGATCGGCAGCCATTCCGCGGAGCAGGCGCCGGTGACGGAAAGATGCGGCTCGATCTGAACGCGCCTCAAGCCGCGCACGCGCGCATCCGCATGGCGCCGCACGCCGACCACCCCGCCGGAAGCCTCGGTGTTGGTGCCGAAGGAGAGCAGATACCGGCACGAGGGCGTATCGGGAGAGACGGTGAAGGCGCGGTGCCAGAGCTCGCCGTAAAGATGCTCCGAGTGATAGCACTTGACGCCCTGGCCGCTGCCAAAGCCCATGTCGACGGGGCCCCAGGCCGCGAGATAGGCGGGAAAAGTGCCCATATAGGACTGCGGCGTGCCGCCGCCCCCGAAGCTTGCCGCGACTTTCGGGTAGCCCGACGCGTCCAAGAGGCCGCTCTTGCGGATGGCGTTGAGCTTCTCGGCCACGAGGTCGAAGGCCTCGTCCCAGGAGATCGGCACGAAGCCGGGGTCCTGATCGCGCCCCTTGAGCGGGTTCGTGCGCTTCATCGGCGAGAGGACGCGATGCGGGTTATAGGTCTTTTGCACGAGGCCGTAGGCCTTGACGCAGACTTTGCCTGCGCCCGGGTGAATGCCGGCCGCGCAGAAATTCGGCTCGATGCCGACGGCCACACCGTCGTCCACCTGAACCGTGAGGAGATCGGGACCCGCGACGCACTGATAGCAGTACGTCGCAACGCGTCTCCTCGTCGTTGGCTCTCGCCTTGTCATGGCCCGCTTGCGCCCGCGGCTGCGGCTTTTGCGGCCTTTGCCTTCAGGCGCTCGGCACTTTTGCGAACCTCGACGATGAAGCGCACATGCTTACCGCGCGCGATCTCGTCGAGGGAATCGCGCGCGCTCAGCTCGAAGGTGACGAGCCGCCCCTTGACCTCGGCAACTCTCGCCTCGATCTTGACGGCCATGCCGAGCAGCGTCGGTGCCAGATGATCGAGCTCCACCCGCGTGCCGACGGAATCTTCGCCGCTGTCGACATGATCCAGCAGGCCCTCGCGGCAGGTCATCTCGATATCCCGGACGAGCGAAGGGGTCGCATAGACGCGCCCTTGCTCGCCCATGAAATCGATCGTCCGCGGACGGTCGACCTCGAACTGCCGCACGAACGTCAGACCCGGTGCTAGGCTCGCTTTCATGAGACACATCCCTGTCCGCGGATAACCGGTACGAAAATTCCGAATTCATCGATACCCATTCTTATTAAAAAGAAATTGTGCCTCGAAGCAGCTGCCGCGTATTTGATCCTGATCAATCGGCCCCAGCGAGATTCCGCCCGGGGGCTGGACCGCGCCTGGCGCAAGTAAACGGTTTGAATCAATTAGTTAGACCGACAACGTGCATGCTGGCGAGGGCGGGCGGTGGGGGCCGGGCCGGCCATAAAAAAGTGCCTAGGGCTATGCGCGCTTGGCGGCGCGAAATTAGCGGTTTACCTGCGCGCATTGATCACTAAGCTCCGGGGGGCCGCCCGCGCGGGAACGGGAGAGACGCCCGCCGTCGATGCGGCAGTTTGCCGCATGCGCGGCACTCAAGGAGAAGACCCGATTGAAGCGACGCTCCAAGACGCTTCCGGCCGCAGCGCCCGAGCCGGGTCCGCGCATCCGGCCCGCGGCCCCCGAGGACGTGCGCTCGATCATAGCACTCGACGAGGACGTGACGGGCCTCGCCAAGCCGCGCTATTGGCAGGATCTCTATGAGCGCTACGGATCCACGCGGCGGGAGGGACGCTTCTTCCTCGTTGCAGAGGGGGAAGGCCGCATTGAAGGCTTCATCATCGGCGAGGTGCGCGCCTGGGAATTCGGCTCGCCGCCGTGCGGTTGGATTTTCGCGATCCAGGTGCGGCCGAAGGGCCGTCTCAAGGGCACCGGCACGCGGCTGTTCGAAGCCATGTGCGGCTGCTTCCGCCGCGCGGGCGTAGAGAAGGTGCGCACGATGCTCGCGCGGGACAACGCGCTGATCCTGTCCTTCTTCCGCAGCCAAGGCATGATGGCGGGACCGTTCATCGAGCTTGAAATGTCGCTCGATTGATCGCCCGCAACGCGGCGAATGGCCGGTTTTAACGCAAGATCACATGAAACTGCAAAAAGCCACCTACTTTGCCCTCTATGCCGTCCTGGAACTCGCCGCCGATCCGGCGCGCCAGCTTTCGGCCGTGGAGATCGCGGAGAAATACGGCATCTCCGCGCATCATCTCGCCAAGGTGCTGCGCGTCCTCGGGCGCGCCGGCGTCGTCGACTCCACGCGCGGGGTCGGCGGCGGCTATCGCTTCGCCGGGAACGCCAAGCGCCTCACGCTCCTCGACGCGATCAGGCTCTTCGAGCCGCTCGGCAACGAGCGCTCGAAGAGCGGCGAGCAGCCCCCGAACAATGCTGCCGGCCGGGCCCTCAAGCTCGTGCTCGACGAGACCGACGAGCACGCGGCGGCGACGTTCCGCTCGATCACGATCTCGACGATGCTCAAGATCATGGCTCAGCGCCTCGCCTCGGAGCCGACGAAAGAGACGCGGCGCCCACGCGCGCGGCAGGACCGCCGCGGCTCCGCCTCTCGTGCCGGCGGGAACGGGTGACACGAGCGCGGGCTCGCCTCGGCGATGGGCACGGGCCTCGAGCGAAGCGGCTCACCGCGCCATGACGTGAGGTGACGCCGGATGGCGCGCGGCACGCTCGCGCGCGCGCCCTCAGCTATGGGCGCCGCCGTCGGACTTGATCTTGGGATGGGCCTTCTCTTCCTGGAAGCAGGCGTTGAAGCCCTGGTCGTAGCCGGTCTTGTAGTCGACTTCCCGCAAATAACGCGTGTCGTCCTTGTGACCGGCCAGCTGGAAGCCGTCCCGCCCGGCGTCTTGAAACCCCGTGCGGCAGCCGTCCACATAGCCGTCGTCGAAGATGGGACTCTGCCCTGGAGGCGGGGTTTGCGGACTCGTGATGGCGACAGAGACCGCAGCCCCGCCTGCGAGTGCAAGTGCAAGCGTCGCAGAGAACAACGCCGATTTTGCTGCTTTCTTCATGACGACCCTCGTTTCCTTCCTCGAATGAAATGTCGATCCTCGAGCGCCAACGATTTCCCGCCAACGGAGGACGGCCTTGGCTACATGGCCGTATCGCCCGTCATCTTCGGATTGCGCATTTCCTCCTCATAGCAGGCCCGGTACGCCGCATCGAAGCCGGCCTTGTACTCCGCGTCCCGCAGGTACCGCGCCGCGTCCTTGCGGCCCGCTTGCTGATAACCTTCGCGTCTGGCGTCCTGAAAGCCCGTCAAGCAGCCGTCCGTGTAACCGTCGCGAAAGTCCCGACTGCTGCCGGCGGGCGGCAGCGCGGGGTTGACCAAATCCGCCCCGAAGGCCAGCAACGGCAGCCCGACGCTTAGAGCCGCAACAAACCGCGCCAAAGCCCTGATCATGGCTCTTCCGCCGCAACGCCGACCGAGCAGGCGTCCTCGATGATTTTAGATCAGCGCCGCTCCGGGTAAAGGCTCCCGAGACGCTCGTCACGCAGATGTGAGCAATCCCCGCCGGGACCTCCCCCCCTGCTTTCGGGCTGGTGGGAGGCGGCACCTCCGCTTATGATGCGCCTCGAACCAGCAAACCCAAGGAGATCGCACGATGAAATGTGACTGGCGGGGCGTCTTTCCAGCCGTAACGACTCAGTTCCGCGACGACCTCGCGCTCGATCTCGAGGCAACGGGGCGCCATGTCGAGCGGCTCATCCAGGCCGGCGTCCGCGGCCTCATTATGCTGGGCACGGTCGGCGAGAATACGGCACTCGAGGCCGAGGAGAAACGCGCGGTCATGCGTTCCGCGATCGCAGTAGCGAAGGGGCGCGTGCCGGTGCTCTCGGGCGTTGCCGAGTGCTCGACCGCCCTTGCCTGCCGCTACGCCGCCGACATGGAGAAGCTGGGCGCCGATGGGCTCATGGTCCTGCCCGCGATGGTCTACAAGTCGGATGCGCGCGAGACGCTCGCGCACTTCCGCGCGGTCGCGCGGGCCAGCAAGCTGCCGATCATGATCTACAACAATCCGATTTCATACGGCGTCGACGTGACGCCCGAGATGTTCGCCGAGCTCGCGAACGAGAACACGGTGGTGGCGCTCAAGGAATCCTCCGACAACGTCCTGCGCATCACCGATATCGTGAACGCCTGCGGCGAGCGCTACGTCCTCTTTTGCGGGGTCGACGACCTCGTGCTGGAGAGTGCGATGCTCGGCGTCGTCGGCTGGGTCGCGGGCCTGATCAACGCCTTTCCCGAGGAATCGGTGCGGCTTTTCGGGCTCGCGGCGGCGGGACGCCATCGCGAGGCGCTGCCGCTCTACCGCTGGTTCATGCCCATCCTCCACCTCGATTGCCACACCAAGCTCGTCCAGTACATCAAGTACGCGCAAGCCTTGGCCGGGCTCGGCTCGGAGACGGTCCGCCCGCCGCGCCTCAAGCTCGAGGGCGAGGAGCGCAAGCGTATCGGCGCCATCGTCCGCGCTTCACTCGACAGCCGGCCCAAGCTCGCCGCCGAATAGCACAGCGCAGGCACGTCCCCGCGCGCGGGTCGGCGGCTCCCGCTGCTAGTGCCGGCTCGCAATAAATCGAGCGTCACCCCTGCCCCTTGAGGGCAGCGCAATCGCATTTAGTGATTCCGGACGTTAGCGACGCCGTCTTTACCGGCGAAGGCCGGTATCCATTGATCAGGATCGCCATTGTTGGAGAAAGGAAAGACATCGCACCTACTCTGAAATGGGTCCCGGCTTTCGCCGGGACGACGCATTATCACATGCATAAGCATGCAAATGCGGCAGCCCTGCCCTTGAGCGGGTGTCTCACGCGGGGACAGGGCGGCGGGCGCGATGCTCAAACGAGCTGGAAGCCGTGGGCGTAAGGATCGTCGTCGTCGATGAAGATGGTGTTGTAGCCGGTCATGCGCGCCCAGCCCTCGATCGACGGGATGATGGCCGCGTAATTGCCCACCTGGGCGCGTCCCTCGACGCGGCCGCGGAAGAGGCTGCCGATGATGCTTTCGTGCACGAAGAGATCGCCGGGGGCGAGCTCGCCGCGCGCCGCCTTCTGCGCCATGCGCGCCGAGGTGCCGGTGCCGCAAGGAGAGCGGTCGATCGCGTTCTCGCCATAGAACACGGCGTTGCGCGCATGCGCCTCCGGGTGCTTGGGCCTGCCCGTCCACATGACATGGGAAAGTCCGCGAATCGTCGCGTTCTCCGGATGGACGAACTCGTATTTGGCGTTGAGCGCCTTGCGCAGCAGCGGCGAGAGGCGCCGGATCTCGCCCGGCGCGAGATCGGCCATGTCGCGGTAGCCCGCCTGCGGCTCGACGATCGCGTAGAAATTCCCGCCATAGGCGACGTCCACCTTGAGCGGACCGAGGCCGTCGCATTCGACCTCGAGCCCGGTCGAGTGGAGGAAGGAGGGCACGTTGGTGAGGCGCACCGATTCGACGCGCGCGCCCTTCATGGTGTAATGCGCGACCACGAGACCCGCCGGCGTCTCGAGGCGAAGCTCCCCCGGCCTCGCCGGCGTTACCAGGCCGCGCTCGAGTGCCACCGTCACCGTGCCGATGGTGCCGTGCCCGCACATGGGGAGGCAGCCGCTCGTCTCGATGAAGAGGATGCCGATGTCGCAGTCCTCGCGCGTCGGCGGATAGAGGATGCTTCCCGACATCATGTCGTGGCCGCGCGGCTCGAACATGAGCCCGGTGCGGATCCAGTCGTACTCCTTGAGGAAATGCTGGCGCCGCTCGCTCATGGAGGCGCCGCGCAACTGCGGCCCGCCGCCGGCCACCACGCGCACCGGATTGCCGCAGGTATGCGCGTCGACGCAGAAGAAAGTGTGCACCGCCATGTCGGTCTTTTACGCCAGCCGCGCGGCGGGCGCAACGGCGAGGCAGAGCTTGCCGCGCTTCTCCATGGTGCCGCACTCCGCCTTCGGCTATAGCAGATGCCATGAACGAGACGTCTTCGCGCAATCCGGCCCGCACCATCGTCGTGGTCGGCGCCGGCATCGTCGGCACGAGTACTGCGCGCTATCTCCAGCGCGACGGCGCACGCGTCATCGTGATCGACCCGCTCGCGCCGGGCCGTGGCACCTCCTTCGGCAACGCCGGCGGCATGGCGGTGACCGAGGTGGCTCCGCTCTCGCTGCCCGGAACCTTGTGGCGCGTGCCGCGATGGCTCATGGACCCGCTCGGCCCGCTCACCATCCGCTGGTCCTATCTGCCGCGGTTGGCACCATGGCTGTGGCGCTTCTGGCGCGCGAGCGCACCCGCGCGCGTGGAGGCGACGGCAAAGGCGCTCGCGAGCCTGCTCGCGCGCGCCTATGACGACTACGAGCCCTTGCTCGTCGAGGCCGGCATCCGCAACCTCCTCAAACGGCAGGGATGCATCTCGCTTTATGAAAGCGAGGAAGCGCTCAAGGACGACGCATTCGAGTTGGAGCTCAAGCGAAGGCACGGCGTGCGGATCGAGCGCCTGGGTCCGGAAGAGCTCCGTCAGATGGAGCCCGATCTGGCGCCCATCTTCAAGGCCGGCCTGTTCCTGCCCGACTGGGGCCACGTGGCCGATCCCTACCGCGTCGTCGCCGCGATCGCCGAGTGCTTCTTGCGGCAAGGCGGGACCGTCAAGGAGGCGCGCGTGGTCGAGGTCGAGATCGGCGCCGAGGGACCGCGCGCTGTGCTCACCGACGCCGGCGAGCGGATCGAGCTCGACCAGCTCGTGATCGCAGCCGGCGCCTGGTCGGCAAAGCTCGCCAAGCCGCTCGGCAGCAAGGTGCCGCTCGAGACCGAGCGCGGCTATCACACCACGCTCCCCAATCCGGGGGTCAGCCTCAACCGCATGCTGCACTCGGCCGAGGGCGGCTTCGTGCTGACCCCCATGTCGATGGGGCTGCGGCTCTCCGGTACGGTCGAGCTCGGCGGGCTCGATCTCCCGCCGGACTATGCGCGCGCAAAGGTCCTTGTCACGCGCGCGAAGCGATTGTTCCCCCGCCTCGACACGGAAGGTAGTACGGAGTGGATGGGCTACCGACCCTCGCTTCCCGACTCGCTCCCCGTGATTTCGCGGAGCCCGCGCTTTGCCAATCTCTTCTATGCCTTCGGCCACGGCCACTTGGGTTTGACCGAAGCGGCGACCACGGGGCGCATCATCGCCAGCCTCGCCGCCGGAGGCGATCCAGGCATCGATTTGAGCCCTTTCCGCATCGACCGGTTCTAAGGCGGAGTCCGATCACGTTGAATCGGCTATGCACATCGTCATTCCCGCGGAAGCGGGAATCCATGCAGCTTCTGGACCCCCGCGTGCGCGCTAGGGGATTCACACATCGTGAATTTTCTTTGTTATTCAGGAGATTGAAATCCCGCTCTCGCTCAACAGCACGCTCGTCATGCCCGCGAAAGCGGGCATCCAGAACGACAGAATCCCGCCATTTCAGCGAATGGATTCCCGCTTTCGCGGGAATGACGAGACCATGCGAGGAAACATGTGTGCATACCCTAGCGCG
>DATNIJ010000070.1:0-43822 GCA_035604475.1 Alphaproteobacteria bacterium | reverse complement strand
CGGCCGCCTCGGCCAGCCAGGCATCGAAGGCGGCGACATGGGGAAGCGGGGGCGCATCGGGCGCGCTCGCGCGGAACTCGCCGAGATTGTGCGTCGCTCCGCCGCTGCCGAGGATGAGGATGCCCTCCTCCCTGAGCGGTGCCAACGCGCGCCCGACGGCCACATGGTGCGCTGCCCCGCGCGGCATCTGCACCGAGAGCTGGGCCGTCGGGATGTCGGCCTTGGGGTACATGAGAAGAAGCGGGACCCACGCGCCATGGTCGAGACCCTGTGCCGGATCCTTTTCGCAACTGAAGCCCGTCTCCTCGAGACGGCGAGCCGCACGCGCGGCAAGCGCCGGCGCGCCAGGGGCGGGATAGCGGAGCTCATAGAGGGGGGCGGGGAAGCCATAAAAATCATGGATGGTCTCGGGGCGGACGGCCGTGCTCACCGCCGGGTCGCGCGTTTCCCAGTGCGCCGAGATGCAGAGAATGGCCTCGGGCCGGCCGAGTGCTGTGCCGAGGCCTTCGAGGAAATCGCGCGCAGGGATGGGCGTCAGCGGCAAGGTCGGCGCGCCGTGCGAGACGAAGATGCTGGGCAGCCTCTTCATGGCCGTCTCCCTACTCTCGTTCGTATTTCCTTTGCCCTAGGCGCGGAATCATGGGTGCGTGATACACCCCCCACCCTCACCCTCCCCCTCAAGGGGGGAGGGGAAGTGCATGGCATGGCAACAAAGTCCCCCTCCCCCTCGAAGGGGGAGGGTGGGGTGGGGGTGACGCTCGAATTTGCGAGAGTTGGCACTAGCATTTGTCTACGACGATTCTTGCAAGCCTTGACCGGTTGAGAGCAAGGCGTGGGTGGAGACGACGCCTCAAGGCAGGTCGACGAGCACGATCTCGCTCTCCTCCTCGATGCCGATCTCGAGCCTCAGTTCGTTCGCTATCGCGAGTCCGTCGCGCGCCTTGGCGGCGATCCCGTTCACGCTGATCCGCCCGCGCGGCGCCACGAGATAGGCGCGGCGGCCGGGCTCGAGCGCGTGCGTGAGCTTGCTGCCGGCCTCGGCTGACGCGCAAAGCAGTGCCGCATCCTGATGGATGGGGAGCGCCTCGCTGCCGTGATGGGTGCTGCGGCCCGAGGCGAGCACGACGAAGCGCCCGGCGCGCAAGTCGGAGGGAAAACTCCGCGTGCCCCAACGCGGCTTGAGGCCTTCAGCGGCGGGCTCGATCCAGATCTGGAAGAGCTCGGTTGGCTCGGCCTCGAGATTGTACTCGGAATGCACGATGCCCGCACCTGCGCTCATCACCTGCACGTCGCCCGCCCCGGTGCGTCCGCGGTTGCCGAGATGGTCCTCGTGCGTGACCGCTCCCCGCCGGATGTAGGTGATGATCTCCATGTCGCGGTGGCCGTGGGGCGCAAATCCGCCGCGCGGCTTGATGCGATCGTCGTTCCACACGCGCAAGGGCCCGAAGCCGGTGCGCGCCGGATCGAAGTAGCTCGCGAAGCTGAAATGGTAGCGCGCGCTGAGCCAGTCGTTGTCGAAGCGGCCCAGCTTCTCGAAGGGACGAAGCTCGATCATGCCGCGACTCCATAGTTGCGCGCCCGGTCGTGGGGGGCCGCGAAATCGAGAGCGGGCCCCTTGGGCACGATGCCGGTCGGATTGACCGTCTTCTGGCTGGCGTAATAATGCCGCTTGATGTGGCCGAGATCGACGGTGGCCGCCACCTTCGGCACCTGATAGAGCTCGCGCACGTAGTTGGAGAGGTTGGGATAGTCGACGAGGCGGCGCAGATTGCACTTGAAGTGGCCGTGGTAGACGGCATCGAAGCGCACGAGCGTGGTGAAGAGCCGCCAGTCGGCCTCGGTCAGCCTCTCGCCTACGAGATAGCGCTGGCGCGAGAGCAGAGCCTCGATGCGCTCGAGCGCCGCGAACAACCCGTCGAAGGCCTCCTCGTAGGCGGCTTGCGTGGTCGCGAAGCCGGCGCGGTAGACGCCGTTGTTGATGCGCTCGTAGACGAGCGCGTTGATCTCGTCGATGCGGCCCCGCAAGGCCCCCGGATAGAAGTCGACATCGGCGCTCCCCCAAGCGTCGAATGCGCTGTTGAGCATGCGGATGATCTCGGAGGACTCGTTGTTCACGATTTTGCGCGAGCTCTTGTCCCACAGCACGGGCACGCTCACGCGGCCGCTGTAGCCGGGCTTGGCGAGGGTGTAGATCTCATGGAGAAAGCGCTTGCCGTTGGCGTGGTCGGGGGTGGCGCCGGGATAATCGGAGAAGGCCCAGCCCTGGGCCCCCATCAAGGGATCGACGATCGAGAGCGAGACCACCTCCTCGAGGCCCTTGAGCGCGCGAAAGATGAGCGTGCGGTGCGCCCACGGACAGGCAAGCGAGACATAGAGGTGATAGCGGCCGGGCTCGGCCTTGAAGCGCGAGCTGCCGTCGGCGGTGACCCAATCGCGGAATTGCGACTCGCTGCGCACGAAGCGGCCGCCGCTCGCGCGCGTGTCGTACCATTGGTCGTGCCAGACGCCGTCGATCAAGAGGCCCATGCGTCACCTCCGCTTCCGCAGCCCTCATCCGCGTAGATGGGTCCTGCCCGGGCATTGTCCAGAGCGGTATTGGCGCGGTAAGTGGGGCACCAACGGCATACCGGCGCCTAAGGCGTGGGCCAGCGCGAGGCAGCGAAGATCGGCTCGCCCGCGAGCCAGCGGCGCGCTGCGTCGGGCTCCTCGAGTGCCGCGAGGAGAGCCGAGAAGAGATCGAGCGGCTCGAGCGCGCGGCCCGCATCGACCATGCCCGCAAGCAGGCCGGACTCGACGAAGTTGAAGATCGCCCAACGCATCGCGTAGACGGGTGGGAGGACCTTCTCGCCGAACGAGGCGCGCCGGCACGCCTCCGCATCCATCGATTCGAGCCCTCGGCAGTTGAGCGGCCTCGCCTCGTAGACCGAGCAGCGCTCGTCCTTCAGCATCGGGCAGGACAGGCGGACGGCGAGGCGCTCGTCCTTGCTCAGCGCCGATGCCTCACGCAGCCGCGCTAGAAGTGCCGTGCGCTCGGCGCTCGCGAAGCGGTCGCGGACGTGCTGGGCGAGGCGGAGGACCTCGGCGGGGCTGGCCGCCACGCTGATGTGGCAGCAGTGGCCGCAGCCCGCACGGCACGCGATCGGCCGCGAGGGCGGTGCGATCTTGCGCCCCTCGGCGGCGAGACTCTCGGCGAGTGCCGCGGCCTCGGCTGCCAGCGCGAAGAGGTCGGCCGGCCGCGCGTCCTCGGCCATGATCTCGCGCGCCGCCTCGCGCATGGCGAGCCCGCCGCGCTCCTCGAACTTGAGCTCGGGTCGATCGACGATGAGCGTCGTGACGCGGTTGCGCGCCCGCGCCGCCGCACCCGCCGCGAGGCTCCTCGTTTTGCGCTTTCTCCGGCTCATGGCGTCATTGCATCGATAATCGATCCGAAAGCAAGTATCCAGCGCAGAGGACGCTGAGGATGCGACGCCAAGGGCGTCGCATCAGAGGACGCAGAGGTCAGAGGCTGTTCACGAGCCGCGTAATTCCGTCGCGCATATGAGCCACAATGAAATTCAAAATATAGCCAAGCTTGTATCCGCCAAGGCGAAGGTAGCTCAAAAGTTGGCCGCGGTGGACGGGAGCAACCTTTTCAATGGCCTTTAGCTCGACGACGACCCGATCGTTCACCAGAAGGTCTATACGATAGGCATTGTCAATGACGAGCGACTCATAGCGAATGGGGACCAGTACCTGCTTCCGGACGGATAATCCCTGTCTTTCCAATTCATACGCCAGACAAAGCTCGTAAGCACTTTCAAGGAGCCCCGGCCCCACGGCCGAGTGAACTTTCATCGCCGAGCTGATGATAAGCTCACCGATCTCGTTCTCGGTCATCCTCCGCGTCCTCCGCGCATCCTCAGCGTCCTCTGCGTTAAAATCATGCTTTACTTAGCTCCCGATCGTACGTCTCATGAAGGCGACGATGTCGTCCGAGGGGACGGCCAGCCCGACGGGCGGCTGAGGTGCTGCCTTGCTGCCGGATTCGCCGAGGAGGAAGCTCGCGATCATGCCGATCACGCGCCCCTCGCGATCCAGGACCGGCCCGCCCGAGTGCCCCGGCTCGATCGGCATGGCGAGCGCTACCGCATTGTCGTAGCCGTAGTCGTTGTAGCGGATGCGCCGCGCGAGCCGCGGGTCGATGATGCGGCCGACGCTGACGATGCCGCCGTGATGCTTCGGCGTGCCGATGGCGAGTGCCGCCTCGCCTGCCGTGAGCCGCGCGCTGTCGGCGAAGCGCGCCGCCTGCATGCCCGGGAAGGGGTTGATCTTGATGAGCGCCAACTCGCGCTGTCGCTCGACCGCGACGACGCGCCCGCTGAAGCGCCGGCCGTCAAGGGTGATCACCTCGGCCTTGAACTTGGTGGAATTGGCGATATGGGCGGCGGTGACCACATAGCCGCGCGCGTCCGCGATGAAACCGCTCGCGAAATTGAGCACGTTGGAGGGGGCGCTCGAGAGCTCGCTGCGCGGCAGAGGCGTCTCGTCCTCCGCGAGGATGCGGACGCGGACATAGATTCCGGCATTGCGCTCGGCGACCGCGCGGAAGTCGGGGAAGTCCGTTCCCGGCTCGGGTGGTGCTGGATAGCTCAGCTGAGCGGGCTGTTCGACGAGGGCGCCCTCGGGCACGGACGATGGCCCGGCGCAAGCGCCGAGCCCGAAGAGCGCGAGGGCTACTGCGGCCCTCAGCGTCGTAGTGCCGGTCAAGCCCAACTTGAATCGCTCCCGCTCATCCTAGTCTGGATCGACCAGGAAGTAGACGTGATCCGCGTCGTGGCTCGCCGTGATCGCGACCACGTCGCCGGCCTCGACCGCGCGCGGCCGGTTCCACAAGTGGACCGCTTGCATCCAATGGGACCCCCGTGAAGCCGGATCGCTGGTCACCCGGCCTTGGTCGTCGAGCACCAACTCGAACCAGCTCACGAGCGCATGACAAGTGCCGCTCTCGGCGATCGGCAGCTCGACCGTCCTTGTCTCGGAGCGGACGGGCGGCCGGGTGAAGTCGAAGCGGAAAATCTCGACCGGCCGCGAGAGCGGGCGGTGGCCGTAGTAGCGCAAGTTGGTCGTGAAATAGGTGTAGCGCGAGAACTCGTTGAAAGCGCTGACATCGAAACCGGCGGCGTGCGACGCTCGATCGCAATGATAGAGCGGGGGGCTGTCGACGAGCATCGCGTGGATGGCACCGCCACGGGGGATGCTCGCAGCCCCTTCGGCCACGAGCTCCGCCAAGGCGTGAGCGAGGGTGCGGACGATGCCCTCTCCGAGCAGAATGACGTCGACGATCTCCGAGACGAGCACATCGGCCTTGCGCGGCAGATGCTCGCCCACGCGCAGGTCCAGCGAGCGCTTTGGGATGACCGTGATGCGGTCGGCGAGACCGTTCGCGCGCACGATCTCCCGTGCCTTCTCGGCGATTACGGGCACGGCTTCGCAAGCGTAGACGTGTCCGGCACCGGCGCGCGCCGCCATCATGGCGAGCAAACCGCTTCCCGTGCCGATGTCGAGCACGAGGCTGCCCGGCCTCACCGCGCGCCGGATCGCGGTGTCGTAGGCGGCATTGCGCGGCTCGTCGTTAAGCATGGCGACGTGCCAGCTCGGTACGGAGTCGCGAAAGAGCTGTCCGAGTGCGGCGCGTGCGGTCATGTTCCCGGGCTCGAGTGCTACCGCACGACGCAGCGCTCCGATCGCTTGGCCTTGAGCCCCCGCCTTGACCAGCGCGAGGCCGAGATCGGCCTGCGCGCGCGCGTCTTGCGGCAGGCCTTGGGCGATCTTGCCGTACTCCTCGAGCGATTCGGATTGCCGGCCAGCCAACTGCAGCGTGTAGGCGAGGCCCTGGCGCGCCGTCAGCAGGGTCGGTGCCACCGCGATCGCCTTGCGATAAAGGCCGATGCCCGCGTCGAGGTCGTTCGCCAGCACCTTCAGGCGCGCAAGCTCGGCCAGGAGAGGCGCATCCTCCCCACCTTCCGCGAGAAGTGGCTCCAGCTGGGCGATCGCCTTGTCGTATTGGCCGATCGCCCGATAGGCGCTTGCGAGATTGATGTGCGCCGGCTTGTGCGTCGGGCGCAACGCGAGTGCGCGCTCGTAGATCTCGACGGCTTCGGCGAAGCGCTCGAGACGGATATAGCTCGTACCGAGGTTGCTCAGGATGTCGTAAGACGAGGGCTCGAGTGCTGAAGCGCGCGCCAAGCGCTCCGCCGCGCGTTCCGGGCGCCCGTCCAGCAATGCCAGCAAGCCGGCGAGCCCAAGAGCCCTCACATGATCGGGTCGATCGGCGAGGATCTCGTCACAGAGTGCCGCGGCTCTGCCAAGCTCGCGGCGCTGGAAACAGGCCACGGCGCGTTCGAAGCGCTCTTCCGTCACCGGCTCTCCCTCTTCGGCGGACCTAGAGCGGTTCCCGGTCAGACCGAAACGCCTCTTCCCGTCATTGCCGGGCTTGACCCGGCAATCCATGGACCCCCGGGTCAAGCCCGGGGGTGACGAGAGAAATTGGCGATTCCATCTAGTCGGAACTCTCTCTAATCGGCTCTAGCGTCGGCACAATGAACCAATCGATATAGGAGGGCAACCGAGCCGGGGCTTGAAGCGGAAGCGAGCAGCTCGCGCAGCTTTGATGCGGCTTTGACAAAGCGACTTACGCCGCATCTTCTTCCGGAGGCGTGCCCCCGAGGGCCTCGAAGAGCGGGCCCAGGTGCTTGCGGTAGTGCCTCCAGCGTCCGATCGAGCTCAGATAGATCGGCTGGCGCACTTGCCAGAAGCTCGCCGTCTGCACCGAGCGCTCGGTTGCGAAGAAGCGCAGCACGCGCTCGTCCCACGGCAGCGCGCAATGCTCGAGGATGCGGCGGCACCAGGGCTCGGGATCGTTGACGAGCGCCTCATACGGGACCTCGAGCATCGGGCTCGGCAGCACGCTCCGCCAATGCGCCATCAGCCTCTCGTACTCGCGATAATATTTGCCGAGGCGCTCGAGCTCGTAGACGAAGGGCTGCGCGTCCTGGAAATCCTGGAAATAGCAGGAGAGGCAGGTGTCGTAAGGATCGCGCTGGCAGTGGATGATGCGCGCGCGCGGCAAGAGGAGGGCGATGAGCCCGATGCGCAGAAAATTGAACGGGAGCTTGTCGGTGACGCGGGCGGCCTCGCCGGCATCTCTGCCGATCGCCTCGAGATAGCGGCCGGCGAGCGCCTCGGCCGCGGCGCGGTCGACGAGCCGCATCGCTTCGGGGTAGCCCTTGCCGGCTTGCCGAGCGGCAGGGAGGGAGGCGATGCCGTCGATCATGAGGCCGCTTGCCAATAGCTCGCCCGAGGCGTGCACCATCGGATGGCTCGCCAGGATCTGCTCGACGAGGGTCGTCCCCGAGCGCGGCATGCCGAGCACGAAGACCGGCAGCTCGGAAGCCGCGCCGAGCGTGCTGCGGCTCAAGAACAAGGCGCGGTCGAAGCTGCTGATGAGCGCGTCCACCTGACGCACCATGGCCGCGTGGTCGTATCCCTGATGTGCGGCCTTGATCGCATTGCCCTGCCGGTAGTCGGCGAAGGCGGCATCGTAGTCGCCGGTCTCGTCCATAAGACGGCCGAGGGCGAAATGGAGACCGACGCGCTCGCGCACCGTGAGCCGGCGCTCGGCGAGCGCTTCCCTCAAACGGGCGCGCTCGGCCTCGCTCGGCTCGACCCCGCGCATATTGGCGAGATGGGCGAGCGCCGAGGGGAACAGCGGATCTTGCGCCAACGCCCGGCGGAAGGCGCGGGCCGCCTCCTCGAAGCGGCCAAGCTCGCTCAAGGCGAGGCCGAGGGCTGCATGCCCGTCGGGGGCCGCGGGATCGAGGGCGATGGCGCGCTCGGCCTCGGCTGCCGCTTCCGCAAGCCGCCCGCGCACACGCAGCACGAGGCTGAGGCCGCAATGGGCGAGCGCCGCCTTGGGGTCCGCGGTCACGGCCTGCCGATAATGCGCTTCCGCCTCGGCGTGGCGCGCGAGATCGTCGCACACGCCGCCGGCATTGATCATGGCCTGGGCGAAGTCGGGGGCGAGCGCAAGCGCGTCGCGATAGGCGGCGAGTGCGGCTTCCAGCCGGCCGAGCTCGCGGAAGGCATTGCCCAGATTGTAATGGAGGACTGCGGCGCGCGGGTCGATCTCGATGCCCTTGCGATAAACGGCAATCGCCCGCTCGGGCTGGCCGAGCTTGACAAGCGCGTTGCCGAGTGCGGACTGCGCCTCGATGAGCCCGGGCTCGAGGGCGGCTGCGCGCTCGAGATGAGGGAGTGCTGCCGCGAAGTCGCCGCCTTGGGCCAGGCAAATCCCGAGATTGAGGTGCGCGCCTGAGAACTCCGGCGCGAGTTCGAGCGCCTCGCGATAGCGCAAAATGGCCCCCGCCCGGTCGCCTTGGTCCTGGAGGATGGAGGCGAGATTGAACAGAGCATGAACGGACTGGGGATTGAGCCGGAGTGCCGTCTCGAAGGCAGCAGCCGCCTCCTCGGGCCGGTCGAGGGCACGCAGCGCCACGCCAATGAGGAAGGGCGCGGGGAAGAAATCCGGCTGGGCGGCACTCGCGGCGCGGAAGCTCTTGAGCGCCTCCTCCGGCCGAGCGAGCTGGAGATAGGCTTGGCCGAGGCTGGTGTGGAACACGGCATTGCCGCCGTCGATCGCGATCGCGCGGGCGATCACCGCGAGCGCGGCGTCGGGGCGGCCGGCCTGGAGCGCGAGGCCGCCGCACATGTGAAGGGCGTCCGCGTGGTTCGGGTCGGCCTCGAGGATGGCGCGATAGAGCGCCTCGGCCTGGGCCAGGCGGCCGGCCTGCTGATGCGAGACCGCAGTCTCGAAGCTCGTCCGAATCTCGCTCGCGTCCATCGCCCAAGGCCGCCCGCGCGGCCCCCTTCAAGCGCGTTCTCGCTGGCGCTGGCATACGCCGCCGCCGGCCGCCGAGGCAACGGTTTACTGGCGGCCGAAGCCTCCGGGCGAGCGACGGGCCGTGGCTCTAACCCTCTGTCATCTCCACAAGAATGGGGATGTGATAAAAAAGTCACGGATGTGGGCTTTGTCGCGCGCAGGGGGGGAAATGCGTTGACTGCAAACGCTGCACGGGTCAGAAACAACAGGACTCGGCTCGCCATGCGCCGAGCTGTAGCTAGGCATCCGAGCCTAATAAATTTGAGAGGAGGTTCCATGTTCAATAAGTCTCTGCGGACGGCCCTGCTGGGTTCCGGCGCTGCCTTCGCGTTGATGGCGGGTCCGGCGCTCGCGGGTCAAGCGGACGACTTGCAGTCCCAGATCGACTCGCTTCAAGCGCGTCTCGACCAGCTCGAGAAGCAGAAGGCGTCGGTCGAGACCACGCAGGTCGCGGCACCCGCCGACGCGGTCATCGGCGGCGACTTCCCGGGCTCCTGGAAGCTTCCGGGCTCCGACACCTCGATGGCCATCCATGGCTACATCAAAGCCGACTTCATGTACGACTTTGACCAGTGGCTGGGTGACACCTTCGCGAACACGGCGATTGCGGGCAATCACACCGCGAACACCCACCAGGGCGGCTACTTCCATTTCGACGCCCGCCAGACGCGCTTCAACATCGAGACCCGGACGCCGACCGATTGGGGCCAGCTGAAGACCTTCGTCGAGATGGACTTCTACGGCACCAATGCGACGCGCGGGGACAACATCCAGAGCGGCGGCGGCAACACCTCGAACGTGATCCGCATGCGCCATGCTTATGGCATGTTGGGCCCGGTGCTCGCCGGCCAGACCTGGTCGAACTTCGACGACGTGGACGACCTGCCCGAGCAGCTCGACTTCAACGGCGGCCAAGGCGAGGCGGCCGGACGCCAGACCCAGCTCCGTTACGTAGCACCGCTCGGCAAGTGGACGCTGTCGGCCTCGATCGAAAACTATCAACCGCGTATCAGCGGCTTCTCCAGCCCCGGTCTCGTGCCATTCGCAGCGCCTATCGGGGCGATAGGCTTTGCGGGCTTCGCGGCGGGCACCCCGGTGGGGTACCAGGGGTTCGCTACCTGCGGGGGTCTTACCACCTCGGGCGGGGCCGTCGGCAACTGTACGAACCCGATGCCGGACATCACCGGTCGCGTTCAGTACGCCGATACCTGGGGCCACGTCAGCTTGTCCGGCGTGCTCCGTGATTTCAACTATCAGGACGGCGGTAACGCGGGCAACAGCTCGGCGGCGGGTTCGGCTATCGGAAACAAAGTCGGCCACAGCAACAGCACGATTGGTGGCGGCGTCCTGCTGGGCACCAACATCGCCATCGGCCAGTGGTTCGGCGGACCGTTCGCCAAGGACTATATCGGCCTGAACGGCAGCTGGGGGTACGGCGACGAGCGCTACTTCGATACCGGCGCCGTCACTCCGGGTCTGGACGCTGCTGCGGTCGCAACGAACGGCCCAGGCGGCACCTACTCGGTATCGATCAAGACGATCGAGCACACCACCGGCAATGCCTGGTACCAGCACTGGTGGACGGACAACGTCCGTACCAACTTGGTGTATGGTATCGGCTTCTGGGACTACAGCGGCATCCCACACGCCGTCGACTCCGGCGCCGTGGGCACCTCGCAGCTCAAGAAAGTCCAGACGGCCTACGTCAACTTGATCTGGAGCCCGGTGAAGTCGGTGAACATCGGTCTCGAGTTCATGTACGGCGGTCTCGAGAAGCGCGGCCTGGGCGGCGCGATCGGACCGTGCGGCAGCTCGCAGTGCGGCGGCAACGAGGGCGACGCCAAACGCCTGATGGCCAGCTTGCAGTACGTGTTCTAATCGGGCCCTCGGGACCGAGCAGAGACGGGACTTCGGCGGCGCTGCGCAAGCAGCGCCGCCTTTCTATTTGGCGAGACTTGACTTACGCTCGCCCTCACCCTCCCACTCTTGCGCAGTGGGAGGGCGAGGGCGAGGGAGAGACACCGGATGGAAGTCGTGTTCCGCTGCCCGGCGGGGCTCGAGGCGATACTGCCGCGGCCCTATGCGGCGGTCGAGGGCCTGCCGGAGTGGTTCAAGAACATGCCGCTCAAGGCCAAGAGCGCGGTGCTGGGGGGCGAGGACTGGACGGTCAAGCGCTGTCCGCCCTTCATCGATGCGATGACCTACGGCTTCATGATGCCGCTCGCCGCCGATCTCACTTACAAGGATGGGGCCTTCAGCTGGGATTGGGGAATCGGCGGCACGCCCTTGAGCGAGCACTCGCGCAGCCCGATCGACTTCCACGACAACAGCCAGGCGATCGGCAGCCCGTTCTTCGAGGAAGACTGCTTCCTTATCAAGTTCGCCAGCTTCTGGACGATCGAGCTGCCGCCCGGCTACTCGCTTTTCGTCACCCACCCGATCAACCGCGCCGAGCTGCCCTTCTTGACGCTCACGGGGCTCGTGGACGCCGATCGCTACACGGAGAATTTCGTCAATTTTCCCGCGGCCTGGATCAAGAAGGACTTCGCTGGCGTATTGCCCAAGGGAACGCCCGTCGCCCAATGCATTCCCGTCGAGCGCGAGAAGTGGACGCTGCGCTGTGAGGCGCTCACCGAGGGTCAAAGCTCGCGCCTCGCTGAGCTGCGCATGACGATCAACGCCGAGCGCGGCGTCTATCGCAAGAACTTCCGCGCCAATAAACGCTAAGGAATCGCTGGAAAATTAACGCTTCGCACCACATCCTCGATTTCGTCATTCCCGCGAAAGCGGGAGTCCAGAACCCGCAGGCAATTCGCCGTCTTTGCCGACCCTGGATGCCCGCTTTCGCGGGCATGACGAGAGAAAAAATGATTCGCCTATTTTCTCACGAGCCCTAAGCGGGACGCGGCAGCTTCTTGGCGGCGGCACTTGGCCTGAGCCAAAACGTCCCCCGCGCGGCGCTGATCAAGCTATGGAGCGCCTGCTTGTAGGCGCTGGGATCGACGGCGGCGGCCTTGGCGTAGGTCGCGAGTGCCTCCTCGAGCCGGCCGAGCTCCTGCAGGCTGAAGGCGAGATCGAGGAGCGAGGTGGTATCCGCCGGACTGTCCTCGACAAGCCGGCCCAGAATCGCGGCGGCTGCCGTGTAATCTCCCTCGTCCATCAGGGTCCGGGCGATGCCGCGCCGCGCTTGCGGCCACCCCGGCCGCGCCGCCAAGGCGCGCGTGTAGGCGTCTCGCGCCGCGCGGGCTTCGCCCAACTCGGTGAGGACCTCGGCGAGCGCCGCAGAGGCCTCGGCGTCGCCGGGAACGAGCTCGACCGCGCGGCGCAATGCCGCCTTGGCCTCGACGAGGCGGTTGAGCAGATGAAGCAGGCGGCCGAGGCGAAAGAAGGCCGGCGCGAAAGGGGGGCTGCGCGAGGCCGCGCGCTCGAGCCACGCGAGCGCCTCCTTTTCCTTGCCGGATTGCTCGAGAGAGGCCGCAAGATTGGTCTCGACCGCCGGATCCGGGTTGCCCTTGGCGGCACCCTCGAGCGGCTTGACCGCGGCGGCAGCCTGGCCGAGGGAGAGAAGTGCCAAGCCGTGGAGATAGAGCGCGCCGCGCTCGCTCGGGCTTAGGGCAAGCGCGCGGCGCGCGAATGACTCGGCCGCCTCCGCGTCGCCGCCTTTGAGCGAGCGGGCAGCGCTCCTCAGGAGCCCCGCCGTCTCAGCACCTCCCTCGTTCGCTCGCTTCCTCGCCATCGGAGTCTCCTCGCCCCATGCCGCACATTATCGCATGAGCACAACCGCCTGCTTAGAGAGGAGACCGAAGGCAAGATAGTCGTAGCGCCATCCGAATTTGGCGACGGCCTCCTGGAAGGCTCTGAATTCGTCCTCGCGCCAATGCCGGTTGAAGAGATACTCGTCGAATAGCATGACCGTCCCGGGAACGATGCGTCCGGCGAGGAGCTCGAGCACCGTCTTGGTCGAGCTGTAAAGATCGCAATCGACGTTCATGAAGCGGACGGGTCCGGGATATTGCTCAAGAAAACGCGGCAGCGTATCGGCGAATAGCCCGGCATGAAGATGGACATTGCGAGGAACCTCCGGCAATTCGCCGTGCGTGGAATAGCTCCCGCCGGGTAGGGTGTGCCATGCTTCGGGCAGGCCGCGGAAGGTATCGAAGCCATGCACGCGCTCCTTGACGCGCGCCGCGATCTGCCGGATCGAGGTGCCGAAACGGACGCCGAACTCCAGCACCAGCCCATCGAGCCGGGCGGCCTCGAGGCCGAGTGCCAGCCCATGGGAGCTCTCGCCGAGCAAGCGAGGGCGGGAGCCGGCGACCGATTTCACATATTGCCAGGAGTCGAGGCCGTAGGTGGCATAGTCGGACTCCTTCGGGAGCGCGGCAAAATGGCGAGCTGCGGTCTCGCTTTGCCCTTGATAGTCGCGCAGCACGCCAAGGAAGAATCGGCTTGCCGCGTGATCGGGTGCCGCGCTCAAGGCCTCCTCGAGGCAACGCGCCGCCGGCTCCATGTCGCTCTCCGCATAAAGTGCCGCATGGAGATTGAACCACGCGTCCGCGTGATTCGGCTTGAGGTCGAGGGCCTTGCGGTAGCTCTCGACGGCCTCCTCCAAACGACCCAGATCGGCGAGCGCGCTGCCGAGGTTGTTCAGCACCTCGGGGTCATCCGGCTTGAGCGCAAGGGCCCTTCGGAAGCTGGCTATGGCCTCCTCCGGTCGCCCTAGCTCCGCGAGCATGGTTCCGAGGTTGTTGTGCGCCGGGGCGAAATCCGGCTGCAGTGCCACGACTTGGCGATAGCTGGCGGCGGCCTCCTCGAAGCGCCCGAGGTCCTTGAGCGCATTTCCCAGATTGTAGAGCGCCTCGGTGAAATTGGGCTTAAGTGCCGAGGCCTGGCGGTAGCTGGCGACGGCCTCCTCCGGTCGGGCGAGGGCGTGGAGTGCTAAGGCCAAGTTGAAGTGCGCACCCGCGTCGTCGGGCTTGAGCGCCAAGGCCTTCGCGATGAGCTCCACGGCTTGCTCGCTCCGGCCCTTCTGGTGGGCGATCACGCCGAGCATTTGCAACGCGACGGCGTGGGTGGGCTCGATTTCCAGGATGCGCCGGTAGAGGCGCTCGGCTCGAGCGAGCCGGCCGGCGCCATGGTGCTGCATGGCGACGTCCAAGCCTTGCGCGACGGTCATCGGCTTGAGCCACCGGCTGCCGGGCTCGGCGTTGTCCGGGGTCATCTCATCAACTGGCTTGGACATCGGATCTGCACAGGACACTGAGCAACAGAAGCGTAGGTTTTACCACGGAGGCACGGAGGACACGGAGAAATGATTGACGATCACAAAACGGACCGCCTATGGATTTGCTGGAAAATGAGTGCTGCACTTTTTTTTCCACTGTCGTCACACCCGCGAAAGCGGGTGTCCAAGAATGTCCGACAACGTGCCGTTCCGGCAGCCCTGGATGCCCGCTTTCGCGGGCATGACGAGAATAATAAAGATTCATTTATTCCCTAACCGGTACCTAAGGCGCTCCCATGAGTAGGATCCAAATTTCTTCTCCGTGCTCTCCGTGCCTCCGTGGTGAAAACTAAACCCGAGAGACTGCTGGTAGGATGAAATGATCAGGCCAGCGGCGGCTCGACGCCGAGTGCGTTGAAGAGCGGTGCCAGATGCTTCGCGTAATGGCGCCAGCGTCCGATCGAGGAGGCGTAGATCGGCTGGCGTACCTGCCAGAAGCTCGCCGTGCGCACGAGCCGCTCCTTCTCGTAGAAGGCGAGGCAGCGCTCGTCCCAGGGAAGGCCCAGGAAGTCGACGAGCTTGCGGCTCCAGCCTTCCTGGTCGGCGACGAGCCCCTCGTAAGGGACATCGAGGATCGGGGAGGGCAGGACATTGTGCCAATGCGCCATCAGACGCTGATAGTCGCGATGGTAGCGGCCGAGATGGTCGAGGTCGCAGGCGAACGGCTGGCCGTGGGCAAACTCCTGAAAATAGCAGGAAAGGCATGTATCGAGCGGGTCGCGCACGCAATGGATGATCGACGCCTTGGGAAAGAGGAGGGCAACGAGGCCGAGGCGGAAAAAGTTGTTCGGCAGTTTGTCGGTGATCCGCGCGGCTTCCCTCGCATAGCTCGCGAGCCGCTCGAGATGCTCATCCGCGATCGCCTTCGCCGCCGCGGCGTCGAGCTCGCGCACGCATTCCGGAAAGGCTTCCGAGCTCCCGAGCCGCGCGGGCAGCGTATGCGCGATCTGGCGCATGTAGTCGAGCTCGCCGGCACCGTGGACTTGCGGGTGGCTCGCCAGAATCTGCTCGACGAGCGTGGTTCCCGAGCGCGGCATGCCGACGATGAAGACCGGAAGCTCCGAGCTGCTGCCCATCCCCGCCTTCTCGGCGAAGAGCCCGGCAGCGAAGGTCGCGATCATCCGGTCGACGTAGGCGGTGAAGTCTTCCGGACGGTAGTGGAGCTTGGACTTCCTCAAATCGTTGCCTGCCTTGTAGCAGCCAAAGGCGGCGTCGTAATCGCCGAGATCATCGTAAATCTTGGCGAGCGCGAAATTGAGCGCGCTCCTCTGATCGACGGACAGCGTCGTCATTGCCAGCACGCGCTCGATCTCGTGCCGCCGCGCGTCGCTCTCTCCCGCCTTTCGGCCCATTGCCAGGTGGTAATGCGCGCTCGCATGGTCGGGCTGCAGCGCAATCGCCTTCTCGTGCCAGGGGACGGCCTCCTCGAAGCGCCCCTGGAGCTGGTAGGAGAGGCCCATGTTGAAATGACCATCGGCCGAGCGCGGCTCGCGCTCGAGTGCGGCCTCGAACCAGCGGCGCGCCTCCTCGAAACGGCCTTCTTCGAGATGGGCAAGCCCGATGCCGATGAGCGGCTCGGGCCGCCTCGGGTCGAGCGCTCTCGCCTCTTCGTATGCCGCTATCGCCTCTGCCGTGCGGTGGCGCAGACGCAGCACGTGGCCGAGCTCGATGTGGCCGTTCGGCAAATCCGGCCTCAATCGCGTCGCCTCCTTGAGCGCGAGCGTGGCCTCGTCGTAACGCTCGAGACCGGCGAGGACGCGGCCGATCTGATAATGCGCCTCGGAGATTTGCGGCGAGAGCTGGATGGCGCGGGCAATGGTGCCGTGGGCTTTGCGCAGCTCGCCGGCGGACAGAAGCGCGATGCCGAGGTTGAGATGAGCCTCGGCGAAGTCGGGCCGCAGTCTAAGCACTTCCTCGTAATGGGCGATCGCGTCCGCGGCGCGGCCGAGCTCGTAGAGGGCGATACCCAAATTGAGATGCGCGTCCGCATCCTTGGGGTCGAGCCGCAAGGCGGCGCCGAGCTCCGCCGCCGCCTCCGCAAAGGACTTGAGGTTGAGGAGGGCCGTCCCCAGGCCGAAGCGCGCGGCCGCGAGCTCGGGGCTGAGGGCGAGCGCTCTTCTGTGGCTCAGAACCGCCTCATCCAGGCGCCCCAGCGCGCGATAGGCTTCGCCCAGATTGCTGTGATAGTTGGCGACGCGGCCGTCGATCGCGATGGCCCTTTCAAGGAGCTCGATCGCCTGGGCGTTCTCGCCCCTTTGATGGGCGATGAGGCCGAGAAAATGAATCGCGTCCGGCTCATCGCGATCAAGTGCCAACGCCTGGCGGTAGAGCGCCTCGGCCTCGGCAAGGCGGCCCAATTGATGAAGCTGGACCGCCTGGGCGACGAGCGTGCGCGCATTGAGCGGTGCGGCGCTCGGGCGCGCCGAAGCCGGCGCGCCCGAGGGGCTTCCTCTCGCCGCTCCCTTTTCGGCACTCCTACGCTCTTTGCGGTTCAAGCTCGCGGCTCCGCTCGATAGGGGGATATCGGCCGCGAGAATAAGGGTCGGTCTCGATCGTCACCCCCGCGAAAGCCTACGGCATTCACACATCTTTCCTCGCGTGGTCTCGTCATTCCCGCGAAAGCGGGAATCCATTCGCTGAAATGGCGGGGTTCTGCCGATCTGGATGCCCGCTTTCGCGGGCATGACGAATTTGCCGCTGATGGATAGCGGGATTTCAATCGCCTGAATAACAAAGATAATTCGCGATGCGTGAATTCCGTAGCGCGAAAGCGGGGGTCCAGGCGGCGATGGTCAGCGCAGCATTTCCTCGAAGAGGTCACGCCATTCCGGATTGGTCTGCTCGATAATCTCGATCTTCCATGCCCTGCGCCACTTTTTGATCTGCTTCTCTCGAAGAATGGCAAGGGGCATCGTCTCATGGAACTCCACATAGACGAGGCGATGGACGCCGTACCGCTTGGTCTATCCATCCACGGCGTCCGATTCATGTTCCCAGACCCGGCGGGCGACGTTGTTGGTCGTGCCGACATAGAGTGTGCCGTTCCGTTTGCTCGCGAGGATGTAGACGCAAGCTTGCCCCATCGCCCGCATTATATCGCTCGGGGCCGCATCCTGGATGCCCGCTTTCGCGGGCATGACGAGACAGGGGAGAGTATCATTCTCCCGGTTGCGTTGGCTATTTCCCTTCGCGCCGCCAGGCAAGCGCCAATGTGCCGAGCGCTGCCAGCAGCACGAGGAGTGCGGGCAAAAGCGGCGCCTGCCGCACCCCTGTCACGACATAGTCGGCATTCTCCTTGAAGGCGATCCAGGCACCTGCGACGCCGGCGCCCGCATAGTCGCGGCTGGGGCGGATCTGGCGCAGCTCCGGCACGCCGCCTTCCGCAAGCCAGCGGATGCTGCCCCCACTCGCCTCCGCGGCGGGCTTGAGCCTTTCGTCGGTCGAGCGCACGTCCTGGAACTCGATGGGGTTGAGCGGGCCGACGGCTGCAAGCGTCGTGCGGGTGCCGTCGCTGATGCGGTAGAGCCCGAGCTCGTCCACACTCGTCGTCCCTTGCGAGCGTCCTCCCTTTCCTGGCGCGAGCGCCAGCTTGAGTGTCTTCCCGGAGGGTGCGGTGATCTCGGCCGAGACGGGCTTGGGATCGAGGCTTTGGCGGACGACCTTGATCTTGTTGCCCTCGACTTCTGCGCGTAGCGCCTCCTCCTCGAGCTCGGGCTCTTGCATGAGCCAGTGGGCGAGCCGGCGCAGGAGCTCGGACTCGGGACCCCCGCCCTCGAAGCCGCGCGACCACAGCCACATCTGATCGCTGGCGATGAGCGCCACGCGGCCTTTGCCGATGCGCCCAAGCTGCAGCAGCGGGCGGCCTTCGAGCCCCGTCATGAGGCTCATGCCCGACTTGGGATTAACGTCGATTTGGCGGAACCAGCGGCCCCAGGGATGCTTCGGATCGTCGGCGCCCGGAAGCTCCGCCGTGACCGGGTGGCGCTTGCCGATATCCGTCACCTCCGGGCGGAAGCCGCGCTCGAGGACCTGGCCCGTCGGCTCGGCCGGCATCACGCTGCCGAGGGGGGTGTAGTAGATGCTGATCGGTGAGGCGAAGTCCGGCCCCACGGCGGCCAAAAGCGCGCCGCCCCGATTCACGTAATCGGCGATGTTCTGCAGATAGTTGTTCGGCAGCTCGCCGCGCCGGCGGTAGCGGTCGAAGATGATGAGGTCGAACTCGTTGAGCTTGACCTCGAAGAGCTCGTGCACGGGAAAGGTGATGAGCGAGAGCTCGCGCACCGGGGTGGCGTCGAGCTTCTCGGGCGGGCGCAGGATGGTGAAATGCACGAGGTCGACCGAGGGGTCGGATTTCAGGAGATTGCGCCAGGCGCGCTCGCCCGGATGCGGCTCGCCCGAGATGAGAAGCACGCGCAAGCGGTCCCTCACGCCGTTGAGTACGACGACCGCGCGCTTGTTCTTGAGCGTGAGCACGTGCGGGCCGGGCTCGACGGCGAGCTCGAAGATGCTCTGTCCCGCGTGGTCGAGGGTGATCGGGATCTTGACGTCCTTGCCGAGCGGAACCATGACCGTCGTCTCGTCCGTGCCGTCGCGTCGGAGCGTGAGCTTGGCCTGGCCTTGAGACGGCCCGGGCAAATCGTCGACCCTCACCGTGAGGTTGAGCGGCTTGTTGACGAGACCGTAGCTCGGCGCATCGACGACGGTCAGCCGCCGGTCTCCCTCGTTGCGCTCGCCGGTGAGAAGCACGTGGAGGGGGGCGCCGAGCTGTGCCCCCGCCTTCCCGCCCGGCACGTCGTGCACCTGGCCGTCGGTGATCATGATCGCACCGGCGAAGCGCTGGCGCGGAATGTCGGCAAGCGCATCCTCGAGCGCCTTGTAAAGCTCCGTGCCGCTGTCGACGACGCTCGGGTCTTGGCCGGTCGAGCGCACCACCCTGAGCTCGAAATGCTTGAGCGACTTTGCCGCCTCTTGGACCTTGGCGAGCGCTGCCTCGGTCTGCGCGCGGCGCTGCCCGATCCCTTGGCTCGGGGAGTCGTCCACGACGACGAGGCCGATGTCGTTGAGCGGAGTGCGATCCTCGAGCACGGCCGAGGGGTTGGCGATGGTCAACAGGAGCACCGCAAGCACAAGCGCGCGCCAAAAGTTGCCGCGCGCGCGGCGCAGCCAACCCAGCGCCAGCAAGAGTGCTGCAATGAGCGCGAGCCCCAGGATCGCCAGCCAGGGCAGGAGCGGCGCGAATGCGATGGTGAGATTCTCGAGCATCTAGAGGCCGAGCCTCTCGAGGATGGCGGGCAGGTGGACTTGGTCGCCCTTGTAATTGCCGGTGAGCGCGTACATCACGAGGTTGATGCCGAAGCGGAACGCCATCTCGCGCTGGCGCTCGCCGCCGGGCACCACGGGCATGAGCGGACGTCCGCCGTCGTCGACGGCCCAGGCGCCGGCCCAATCGTTGCCGCCGATCACCACGGCGGAAACGCCGTCATTCACCTTCTCGTCGGAGCGCTCGACCCAAACCGGCGAGCCGTCGAGTCGGCCCGGAAACTCGTGCAGGAGATAAAAGGAGCGCGTCAAGACGTGATCCTCCGGCACCTGGATGAGTGCCGGCAGATCGAGCTCGTCGAGGAGCAGGCGCAACACGCGCCAGTTGGCTCCCGAGCGGTTCGGATCGCGCGTATCGAACAGCACCTGGCCGCCGTTCTGCAGATACGCCACGACCTTCTCCTGCCCCTTGGCCGTGAGGATCGGCAGGTGGGGGGAGATCGGCCAATAGATCAAGGGAAAGAAAGCCAGCTCGTCCTGGTTGGGATCGACGCCGATGGGGGCCGCCGCCTCGACGGCGGTGCGCGCGTTGAGTGCGAGGGACAAGCCGATAAGTCCGGCCTTGCTGAGATCGTCGAGCGACGGATCCCCGGTCAAGACATAGGCAAGGCGCGTGGAGGTGGTTGCCGCGATCACGGCGGAGTCGTCACTCGTCGCGGCTTCGGCTCCGGCGGCGTAGGCTGCGGGTGCCGCGAGGGCGAGGCAGGCGAAGAGGATGGCGGCAGCGCCGCCCGCCGCGCCGCGCGCGCGCCTCCGGCCGGCGCCCCCGCCTTGCCCGCGAGCGCCGAAGAGGATGCTCAAGCCGCGTTGGCCAAAAAGGAGCCCGCGCAAGGCCAGGCTGATGACGAGATCGGCAAGGGCCAAGAGCATGGCGGCGGCGATCAGCCAGGGCTTCATGTCCCGCTCGCGCTGGCCGCTGTAGACCGCGCGGGAGACGCCCGACGGCAGGTCGGGAAGCAGTGCCAAGGTGCGCACTTGATCGCTCAGGTTGAGGGCGCGCCGCGTCGTCTCCGAGCCATAATAGCCGGGCGGGTGGCGCGGCCCGATGCGGGGGTGTTGCAGCTCCTCGGCGCCGATGGCACTCGCGGCCGCGGGCGGGGTGCCGAGCTCGCCGAAGCCGTCGAGCGTCTTGAAGGGCGGCAGGCTCGTCTTCTCGGCATTCCCCGCGACACCCTGGCTCAGCGCCACCATGCGTTGGAGCATCTCGACGAAGAGGCCGGAAAAGGGCAGCGTCGACCAGTCGGGATTGGCCGTCGTGTGCGCGAGCACGAGCCAGCCCTTGCCGCGCTTGTCGGCGGTCACGAGCGGCGTGCCATCGGCGAGCCGCGCCCAGGTCTTTTGGTCGAGGTCGAGCGAGGGCTCGGCGAGCACTTGGCGCTTGATCTCGACATCGGCGGGGATGGCAAGCCCGACGAAAGGACTTCGCGCATCGAAGGGAGCGAGCGGCTCCGGCTTCTCCCAGGACATGGCCCCGCCCAGCTCGCGCTCCCCGCGGCGCAGTTTGACCGGCACGAGATCGTCATTGCCCTGCCCAAGGCGCGGCCCGGCGAAGCGCAAGAGCGTGCCGCCCCCTTGGATCCAGCGCTCGAGCCGGGCGCGGAGCGCAGGCGGGAGGGGGTCCGCGTCGGTCAGAATCAGCACGGCAAGCTGGCGTTCGAGCAGCTGCTCGAGCGTACCCTCGACGATCTCGCTATAAGGCTGCAATGCACGCTCGAGATAATAATGGCCGCCAAGAAGCGGCTCCGCCTGCTCGTTGGGCGGCGCCGTGACGACGCCCACGGGACGGCGGCGCCAACGATCGTCGAGGAGCACGACCGCCCCCACCGTGCGCTCGCCGACGATCTCGAGCCGAGTGATCTCATTGCGCAGCTCGACGGGAAGCCGGAGCGTAGCGGCCGCCGCACGCTTGCCGGGCGCGAAGGCGAGCTTGGCCTCGCCGACCGGATGCCCATGCTCGTCGATCGCCCGCACGGCGAGCGTCTCCTCGCCCTCGCTCGGCGCCCGCACCGCGGCGAGCCCCAGCTCCGAGCCCTGAGTTGCGGGCGGCAGCAGAAGGTGCGGCAAGGCGGTGAGCGGATCGCTCAGGACCTCGACGGGCCCGAGGCGCTGCAAGCGCTCTGCAAGCCTTGCCGCGTCGCCCTCGGCGATCCCGTCGGAGAGCCAGACGACGTGTGCGGGAGCGGGGAGAACGACGCCGTCGAGCAGCTTGAGGGCGGCGGTCCGGTCGCTCGGCCAAGGCTCGGGCTGAAGCGTCTGGGCGAGGCGCTTCGCCTCGCCTGCCGGCAAGAGGCCGCTCGCCTGCAGCGTGTTGCCGGAGACGGGTGGGGCCGTCGGCAGCAGCATGACCGGGCGGCGATCGCGCTCGGCGCTGTCGATGAGGCTCGCGAGCGCCTGCTCGCGCGCCGACCAATTGCGCGCGGCTGCCCAGTCGTTGTCGATCACGATGACGAGCGGCCCGCCGCCGCCGCGCGGACCGAGCGGGTTGAGAAGCGGCTGAGCGAGGCCGATGATGATGAGGCCGGCAAGGATAAGCCGCAGGATGATGAGCCAGAGCGGCGTACGCGCCGGCGTCTCCTCGCTTTGCACCAAGCCCAGGAGGAGCCGCACCGCGGGAAAGCGGACGAGGCGCGGGCTCGGCGGCGTCACGCGCAGGAGCCACCAGAGTGCGGGCAAGAGCGCCAGCGCCGCGAGGAGCCAGGGATGGACGAAGGCGATGACGTTGAGCCCGAGCATCAGAGCTCGTCCCAGCTCGCGGAGAGGTGGGCGTAGAGCGCCAAGAGCGCGCGCTCAGGCGGCTGATCGGTGCGATGGGTGGTGAAATCCCAGCCGACCGCGCGAGCGATCGCCGAAAGCCCTGCCCGATGCATCGAGAGCTCTGTGGCGTAGGCCTCGCGCACCGCCTCGACCCGCCTGACCAGGACCTCGCCTTCGTCCTCGAGCCCCTCGAAGCGGGTGCGCCCGACAAAGGGCAGCGTCTCCTCGGCCGGGTCCATCACCTGAAGGAGGTGGCCCTTGAGTCCGCGCCCGGCGAAGCGCCGCACGAGCGCGTCGATCTCCTCGAGCGGTGCCAGGAGATCGCCCATGAGGACGAGTTGGCCGTGACGCGGCAGAAGCTCGTAGGCGGGGAGGCTCCCGTTTCTGCCCCCATCGAGGTTGGTCCCTTGCCCTGCCGCGCGCGCGCTGCGCGCGAGCGGGTGCTCCGTGCGTTGGCGCTCGAGAAGGAGCGCAATTCGGTTGAGTGCTGCGCGGCCGGGGCGCGGACTGAGCCCGGAGCCGAGGAGCGCTATATGCTCGTCGCCGCGCACGAGGAGTGCGGCGAGCGCCAGCACGAGCAGCGTCGCGCGCTCGGCCTTGTCGCTGAGCGCGGGGGAGGAGCGGTACATCATCGACGGCGAGCGGTCGCACCAGAGCCAAACGCTCGCCGCCGCCTCCCACTCGCTCTCGCGCACGAAGAGCGTGTCGGACTTGGCCGAGCGGCGCCAATCGATGCGCTGGGTCGGATCGCCCGACTCATAGCGGCGAAACTGCCAGAAGGTGTCGCCGGTGCCCACTCGACGGCGGCCGTGCACGCCTTGCGCCACCGTGGCCGCCACGCGCTCGGCGCGCACCAGGAGCGGAGGCAGGGTTGCCGCCAGCCACTCGGCCCGCTGCTGGGCCGGGCGCGCACCTTGCCGGGGGGCGCTCGTTGCCATCTAGGGGGCCCGCCACGACGCAACGGAGCAGTCCCTCACCCTTCCCATCCCTTCGGGATGGGCCCCTTCCCTCTCCCGCATGCGGGAGAGGGTTAGGGTGAGGGATAGCCGGGTGCTCAGCATAAATGTTCCGGCATCAGGCGAGCGGAGCGGCGAGGCGCTCGATCACCTGGTCGATAGTGACGCCGTCCGCCCGCGCGGAAAAGTTGAGCGCCATGCGATGGCGCAGAACGGCCCCCGCGAGCGCGAGCACATCGTCGACCGAGGGAGCGAGCCTGCCCTCGAGCACCGCGCGCGCGCGCGTGGCCAGCATGAGCGCCTGGCTCGCGCGCGGGCCGGGACCCCAGGCGACCTCGCGGCGCACCTCGTCGAGCTCCGTCGATTCGGGCCGGCCTTGGCGCACGAGCGCCAAGATGGCATCGACCACCGATTGGCCGACGGGAATGCGCCGAATGAGCCGCTGGGCCGCGAGCAGATCCTCGCCCTCCATCACCTTGCCGGGGAGCGCCTCGGCGATTCCGGTGGTGGCGGCGAGCATGCGCCGCTCGGCCTCGATCTCGGGGTAGCTCACGTCCACTTGCATGAGGAAGCGGTCGAGCTGCGCCTCGGGGAGCGGATAAGTGCCCTCCTGCTCGAGCGGGTTCTGCGTCGCGAGCACGTGAAAGGGCCGCGGCAGCGGATGATAGCGTCCGGCGACCGAGACGCGGCCCTCCTGCATGGCCTGGAGCAGGGCCGACTGGGTGCGCGGGCTCGCGCGGTTGACCTCGTCCGCCATCAGGAGCTGGCAGAAGACCGGCCCCTCGATGAAGCGAAAGGCGCGCCGGCCCGTCTCGCTCTCCTCCAGCACCTCGGAGCCCAGGATGTCGGCGGGCATGAGGTCGGGCGTGCACTGGATGCGCTTCACGTCGACCCCCAGCACGATGCCGAGCGTCTCGACGAGCCGCGTCTTGGCGAGCCCCGGCACGCCGACGAGGAGGGCATGCCCTCCCGCCAAGAGTGTGATAAGGGTTTGATCGATGACCTTCTGTTGGCCGAAAATGACCTGGCCGATGCGCTCGCGCACCAAGGCCATGCGCTCGCCGAGGCGCTCGACCTCCGCGACGAGGGCGGCATTCGGCTCATCCGCGGGCGGGGTGGTCTCTATGACGCTCACCTGCACTGCTCCTTGCTGTGACTCCTACGGGCGATCCCGCGATTAAGGCGACAGCATGCCCAAAGCATCAGATCATATCTCCCGCCTGACAAATCAAATCGGCGTGCCGCAGGCACCCCATGCCGACGCCACCCTCGGGGTGCGGCACCCGGAGCCCTTGTGCGGCGATTTCGACATCCGCATCGCGCGCGACGGCACCTGGCTCTATCGCGGCTCGCCAATCGGCCGCAAGGAGCTCGTCAAGCTCTTCGCCTCGGTGCTCCGCCGCGACCCGGCCGGCGACTATTGGCTCGTCACTCCCGTCGAGCGCGGCCGCATCCGCGTCGACGATGCGCCCTTCACCGCCGTCGAGCTCACCGTCGAGGGCGAGGGGCGGGAGCAGTCGCTGATCTTCCGCACCAACATCGACGAGGTCGTCACGGTCGATCGCGATCATCCCATCCGCGTGAGCTACCATGGCGCGGCCGGCGAGCCGACCCCCTATGTGCTCGCGCGCCCGGGGCTCGAGGCGCTCATCGTACGTCCCGTCTATTATCAGCTGGTTGAACTCGGAGTGGAAGGGGTGTCAGGCGGGGAAAGCTTGTTCGGCGTGTGGAGCCGCGGCGCGTTCTTTGCGCTCGGAAAGCTGGAGGGCCAAGGATGACGCGGGAGCGGGTCATCGCGCGCATCCGGGCCGCGGGGGCGGCGGATCACCGCGTGCGCCGCGGGGTCGAGGTACGCAGGCGCGGCGACCACGACATGAACGCGGACGACATGCGCCATCCCGGTCCGTTGACGCCCGCCGCCGTGCTGGTGCCGCTCGTCGACCGCAGCGAAGGCATGACGGTGCTGCTCACGCAGCGCACCGCGCACCTCAACGATCATGCGGGGCAGGTCAGCTTCCCGGGCGGCCGCATCGAGCCGCAGGACGCTTCCGCCGAGGCGGCCGCCTTGCGCGAGGCGTTCGAGGAAGTCGGCCTGCCGCCCGACAAAGTCGAGCCGGTCGGACGGCTCGACGACTACGAGACGCGCACGGGCTTCCTCGTCTATCCCATCGTGGGCATCGTGACGCCGCCGTTCCCCGTCAAGCCAGACCCCTTCGAGGTCGCGGACGTGTTCGAGGTTCCGCTCGACTTCATCCTCGACCGCCGCAACCATCGGCGCGAGAGCCGCCTCTTCAAGGGGCGCCAGCGGCAGTTCTACGTGCTGCCGTACGACAAGCATTATATTTGGGGTGCTACGGCGAGCATGCTGGTCAATCTCTGCGACGTGCTCGTCGGCTGATGGCACGGGTCCTCCTCGAGTATCTGATGCCCGTTCTGCTGCCCACGGCACTCTACGCGCTTTGGCTCATCTGGCAGCGCAGGCGTGCGGCAACGGCGGGGACCGCGGTGCCGGCGTGGCAGGAGGGGCCTTGGTTCTGGCTCATCGTCGCCGGCTTTGCGCTCGCCTTCCTCGCGGTGCTCGCGACCGTATTGCTTTCCGGCCATCGCCCCGGGGAGACGTACGTTCCGCCCATGCTCGAGAATGGCAAGGTGGTGCCCGGCCACTTCGGGAGCTGATCTCGTGACGCGCACCGGAAAGCTTCCGTCCCAGCCGTGGATGACGGCACCCGCGACCGAGCGGGTGCTCGCGGCCCTTGGCGCCAAGGGCGCAGAAGTGCGCTTCGTCGGCGGCTGCGTGCGCGACGCGATCCTCGGGCGCCCGGTCAAGGACATCGACATCGCGACCCACGATCCTCCCGAGGCGGTGACAGCCCTTCTCGAAGCGGCGGGCATCAAGGTCGTCCCGACCGGGGTGGCGCACGGCACCGTGACGGCGGTGATCGGCCCGCATCATTTCGAGATCACCACTTTGCGGCGCGACGTCGAGACTTACGGCCGCCGCGCCAAGGTCGCCTTCACCAGTGACTGGGCCGCGGATGCGGCGCGGCGCGACCTCACCATCAATGCGCTCTTCGCCGCCCCCGACGGCGTGCTCTACGACCCCTTCGGCGGGCTCGAGGACCTGCGCCAGGGCCGCATCCGCTTCGTCGGCGACGCGCGCACCCGCATCAGGGAGGACGTGCTGCGTCTCTTGCGCTTCTTCCGCTTCTTTGCCCACTACGGCAAGCCGCCCCCCGATGCGGATGCGCTCGCCGCCTGCCGCGAGCTCGCTCCGCTTCTGCCCACCCTTTCGGGCGAGCGCGTGGCGGCCGAGACGCTCAAGCTGCTCGCCGCCCCGGAGCCCGCCTCCGTCGTGGCGCTGATGATCGAAGAGGGCATCGTCGCGCATTTTCTGCCCGAGGCGGATGGCGTGGCCCCCTTGCGCGCGCTCGTGACACTCGAGGGCCTGGGGCCGGGTACGGATGCGCTCAGGCGCCTTGCCGCCCTCCTCGATCCTCGGCAGGGCTCGGAGGGGGCCAATGCGCTTGCCTTGCGCCTGCGCTTCTCGAATGCGGAGCGCGAGCGCCTCGTGGCCCTTGCCGCCCCCGCCGAGGTACCGCAACCCGAGATGTCGGAGAAGCTGCAGCGCCTTCTTCTCTATCGGCTGGGTGCCGCGCTCTTCCGCGATCTGGCGCTCCTTGCCTGGGCTCATGAGATCGCGCGCTCGGGACCGAGTCCGCGGCGCGTGGCCGAGGCCTGGCGCGCGCATCTTGCCGCCGCGGCAAGCTGGACGCCGCGACGGCTTCCCGTGAAAGGGCGCGACGCGCTTCGTCTCGGCGTGCCCGCCGGCCCGAAGGTCGGCCGGCTGATCGCAGCCCTCGAGGCGTGGTGGATCGAGGAGGACTTCCGGCCGACGCGCGAGGCCTGCTTGGCCAAGCTCAAGGAGCTGGCGCAAAGCGGGGGCTGAGCCTCGCCTATTTGAGCGCGCTGCGGATGAGATAGCCGGCGAAGTCGGAGGGCTTGAGCTTGACCGGATCGATCGACTGATGGCCCGCCATCGCGCGGCTGACCACGATATCGTCCTCGACGTGCGTCGGCTGTACCTTGAAGATGCCGGAGGCACCCTTGAGCTTGGGATAGAAGTTGGGATCGATCATCTTCTCCCTGCGGGCGACGCGGGCGACGATTTCCGCCTCGTTCAAGCCGTCGGCCTCCTCCTTCTTGACGAGCGACCAATCGCTCTCGCCCGCCCAGCCGGCCGCGACGACGGCCTTCACCGGCTCCTCGGTGTAGCCGAGCTTGTAAATGTGCTTGCTCAAGCCGACGTCGGAGCCCCATTTGCCGAGATTGTTGCTCCTCGCCACATAGATCGTGCCCATGGCGAACCTCCTTTTTCGCCAGTCTGCGGCGGGACGCGGCCGCTGTCCATGCCGGCATGGGGTAGGGAGCCATGCGGCAGCACCGGCTGGATTTTCGCAAGCGCCCCGCTAGAGTGGCGCGCCAAAGCAGGCCAGGAGGGAGACCAGGAATGACGGCGCTCAGAATCTGCTTCGTGGGCGACAGCCTCACCAACGGCACGGGCGACGACGCGTTTCTTGGCTGGCCCGGACGGCTCTGTGCTGCCGAGTGCCGGCGCGGGCATGAGCTCACCTGCTACAACTTGGGCGTTCGCGCCGATACCTCGGTCTTGATTGCGGCGCGCTGGCGGGAGGAGTGCGCGGCACGGCTCCTGGAGCCCTACCAAGGCGGCCTCGTCTTTGCCTTCGGCAACAACGACACCGCGATCCAGGACGACGCCAAGGAGGTGCGGGTGCCGCATCCGCAGTCGTTCGCGACCGCGCGCGCGATTCTTGCCGAGGCAAAGGCCTGGGCCGAGGCGAAGGCCTGGAAGCCCGTGCTCTTCATCGGGCCGTGGCCAGTCGAGGAGGCAAAGCAGCCGGTGAGCCCGACGGGTGCGGTCTCCTACGACTTCCGCAACGCGCGCATTCTGCAATTGAGCGACGCTTATGGGGCCCTAGCCGAGGCGCTTGGCGTTCCCTATCTCGATCTCTATCGCGCGCTCTCCGAGGATGGGCGCTGGCAGGCGGCGTCCGCTGCGGGTGACGGTGTGCATCCGCCGGCAGACGGCTATCGCCTCGTCGCCGAGAAGGTGGCAGGGTGGCGCGCCTGGCGCGCCTGGCTCGACTGAGAAGGCGGCGCTCAGTTGGCGTTCTTGATCAGCTTGCCCTTGACGGTGCGCACCCGCTCGCCGTCGCGCATGGCGGTGAAGGTAAGCTCCATCCCGCCGCCGGAGAGCGTGCGGGCGTAGCGCTGCAGCTCGGCGCGGCCCTGCGGATCGATGGTGAGCACGTTGACGATGAGGCTGGTCCCCTCGATGCGCGCCCAGATCACGGGAGCGCCGCTGAAGGGATCGGGCTCTTCTGCGATGCGCCACGTCCCCGGCGCGGGTCCCGGCACGAAGGCGACCTGATCCTGCTTGCGCTTGACTTTGGGCTTGGCCGGATCGCCGCCCTCGTGCGCCACGGTCGTCCAGGCGAGGGAGAAGCCCGCACCGTCAGGATGGATCACCACGTCGAGATCCCGCTCGGTCACGCCGAAATAGGCGCTGTCCTTGTTCTCGGCGACCCCACTTCCCGCGTAGGTGCCGTAGAAGGCCTTGATGGTAAGCGGAGCTTGCGCCTGGGCAGTTGCGGCGAAGCCCAGAAGGAGCACGGCAGGAAGCCACCAGCGAAGACGCATGATCCACATCCCCCTCGAAATTCACCATCATTCTATAGCATCCGACGGCAGCACGTCAGTTCCCTTCTCCCTCTCCCGCAAGCGGGAGAGGGAGCAGATGCTACGGCCACGCCGCGAGCGGGGGAAGCGACATGAGAATGGCCTCGGGATTGCCGCCGGTCATGAGGCCGAAGCGCGTGCCGCGGTCGTAAAGCAGGTTGAACTCGACGTAGCGGCCGCGGCGCACGAGCTGCTGCTCGCGCTCCTCCGCCGTCCAGGGTTCGTCCATGTGACGCCGGACGATCTTGGGGTAGACCGAGAGGAAGGTGCGGCCCACCTCGCGGGCGAAGGCGAAACGCGCCTCCCACGCTCCCTCCTCGAGGTAATCGAAAAAGATGCCGCCGATCCCGCGCGGCTCATCGCGGTGCTTGAGGAAGAAATACTCGTCGCACCATGCCTTGAAGCGCTGGTGATAGCCCGCATCATGCGCGTCGCACGCCGCCTTGAACGCGGCGTGGAAGGCCGTGGCGTCGTCTGCGTCGGCACGCATCGGGGTCATGTCCGCACCACCCCCGAACCACTCGCGCCTCGTCACGATGTGGCGCGTGTTCATGTGCACGGCGGGGACGCGCGGGGAGTGCATGTGGGCGACGAGCGAGATGCCGCTCGCCCAGAAGCTTCCGTCCTCGCCCGCACCGGGGATCTCCTTGCGGAACTCCGGCGGGAACTCGCCGAAGACGGTCGAGACGTTGACGCCGACCTTCTCGAAGACGCGGCCCCTCAGAAGTGCCGTCTCGCCGCCGCCGCCGCCGCTTCGCTCCCAGCGCTTGCGCTCGAAGCGCCCGGGCGCACGCTCGGCGTAGGTTCCGTTGAGCGCGTCCTCGATCGCCTCGAACGCCGCGCAGATGTCGTCGCGCAGACGCTCGAACCAGGCCTTCGCCTGCCCCTTGCGCTCCTCCCTCGTGCTCTCGCTTGCGAGCGCGCTCAACCGCTTCTCCCCGGGAAGAGGCCCGTCTGCCGCAGGGCCTCGCCGAGTACCATGGCAGCGGCGAGTGCTACGTTCAAGGAGCGGCGGCCCGGTGCCAGCGGAATCCTGAGCCGTGCCGCCGCACTTGCGCGCACGTCCTCGGGCACGCCCGCCGATTCGCGCCCGACCATCAGGAGATCGTCGGGATGGAAGGCGAAGTCGAGGTAGCTGAGCTCGCCCTTCGTGGTGAGCAGAAGCAGCCGCGCCTCGGGGAGTGCGGCGCGCCGCCAGCCCTCGAAGGCCGCATGGGAGCTGTGGCGGGTGAGCTTGAGATGGGCGAGATAATCCATGCCGGCACGGCGCAGGTGACGGTCGGAGAGGAGGAAGCCGCAGGGCTCGATCAGCTCGAGGGGCACCTCGAGGCAGGCCGCGAGCCGCATCATGGCGCCGGCGTTCTGCGGGATGTCGGGCTCATAAAGGACAAGGCGCAAAGCGACCTCGGCGGCTTCGCTTAAGCATTGAGTTTTTCGACGTTATCCGGCTTTGGCGGCTTTGCAAGAGGGCGAATTTGCATTATACCCGAGCGCGCCGAACGGGGTCTTTCGACGGGGCCCCCGGGGAGGCGGGTGCGGCAGGTTGTCGCATTGTCTCGAGGCAGCCGGTCTTTAGAACCATTCGCGCCGATCGAGGCAGCCTCCCGGCTCTGCCAGCGAGGAAGAGGTGAGCATGGCGACAAGCGCAGAGACGGGCGCTCACGGTGCTGCAGGCGTCGCGGTCAAGCGCCGCGACTTTCTTTATCTGGCGACCGGTGCGATGGGGGCGGTCGGTGCTGCGCTCGCGGTTTGGCCCTTGATCGAAAGCATGAATCCCGCGGCCGACGTGCTGGCGCTGTCCCAGAGCGAAGTCGATCTAGCGCCCATCCAGGTCGGCCAGCGCATCACCGTCAAGTGGCGCAGTCAGCCCGTCTTCATATCGCACCGCACGCCCGAGGAGATCGAGGAAGCGCAGAAGGTCGACGTGGAGGAGTTGCGCGACCCGCAGCAGGATTCGGCGCGGGTCAAGAAGCCCGAGTGGCTGGTCATGGTCGGCATCTGCACGCACCTCGGCTGCGTGCCGCTCGGTCAGGCGCCGAGCGACCCGCGCGGCGACTGGCACGGCTGGTTCTGCCCCTGCCACGGCTCGCAATACGACACCTCGGGCCGCATCCGAAAGGGGCCGGCGCCGGCCAACCTCGTGATCCCCCAATACGCCTTCCTCACTGACACAAGCGTTCGGATCGGCTAGGGGTGCCAAAGATGAGCCAGCCCGCCTGGAACAGTCCGGTCGTCAAGTGGATCGACGAGCGCCTGCCGATCTTCACGCTCTTGCACCACAGCACGAGCGGCTACCCCACGCCGAAGAACCTCAACTACTGGTGGAACTTCGGCTCGCTCGCCGGAGTCATGCTGATCGTCATGATCGTGACCGGTATCGTGCTGGCGATGCAATACCAGCCGAATGCCGCACTCGCCTTCGACAGCGTCGAGCGCATCATGCGCGACGTGAACTACGGCTGGCTCCTGCGCTATCTGCACGGGAACGGCGGCTCGATGTTCTTCCTCGTGGTCTACATCCACATCTTCCGCGGACTCTATTACGGCTCCTACAAGCGGCCGCGGGAGCTCCTGTGGTGGCTCGGCGTCGTCATCCTCCTCCTGATGATGGCGACCGCGTTCATGGGCTATGTGCTGCCCTGGGGTCAGATGAGCTTCTGGGCGGCGACGGTGATCACCAACCTCTTCTCGGCGTTTCCGGTGGTCGGCAGCTACATCGTGCATTGGCTCTGGGGCGGCTTCGCGGTCGACAACGCCACGCTCAACCGCTTCTACGCGCTGCACTACCTCCTGCCCTTCGTCATCCTGGGCGTGGTGGTGCTGCACCTCTGGGCATTGCACACGACGAAGTCGAACAACCCGCTCGGCATCGACGCGAAGGGCCCGCAGGACACCATCCCGTTCCATCCCTACTACACGGTGAAGGACAACTTCGGCATCGGCGTGCTCCTCATCGTCTATCTCGCCTTCGTGTTCTTCGCGCCGAACTTTTTCGGCGAGCCGGACAACTACATCCCGGCGAACCCGCTGCAGACGCCGCCGCACATCGTGCCGGAGTGGTACTTCCTGCCCTATTACGCCATCCTGCGCTCGATCCCCGACAAGCTTTTGGGCGTGCTCGCGACGTTCTTGTCGCTCCTCGTCCTCTTCGTGCTGCCGTGGCTCGACTTCTCGCGGGTGCGCAGCGCCACCTTCCGCCCCCTCTACAAGAAGGTCTTCTGGCTGCTCGTGCTCGACGTGGGGGTGCTCGGCTACGTCGGCGCCAATCCGCCCGAGGGCAGCTTCCTCGTGATGGGCCGCATCGCGACCGCGTACTACTTTTTGCATTGGTTCGTCCTGGTGCCGCTCATCGCCCTTTTCGAGCGGCCGAGGCCGCTCCCCGTGAGCATCAGCCAGCCCGTGCTCGGCGGCGGACTCGCCGCCGCCGCCGCCAATCCGATGGAGAAGGCCTGATGCAGAAGCCTCTCGCAGCGGCCGCCGCGGCAGCACTCGCGCTTGGCATCGTCTTGCCGGCGCATGGTGCCGACGAGCAGCCGCAGATCGAGCGCCAGCAGTGGTCGTTCTACGGCGTCTTCGGCGCCTTCGACCGGGCGGCCGAGCAGCGCGGCTTCGAGGTCTACAAGGACGTCTGCGCCAACTGCCATTCGCTCAATCTGCTCGCCTATCGCGATCTCGCGGAGATCGGGCTCACCGCCGCCGAGGTCAACGCGGTGGCGGCGAGCGTGCAGGTCGAGGACGGCCCCAACGACCAGGGCCAGATGTTCGAGCGGCCGGGCAAGCCGTCCGACCGCTTCAAGGCCCCCTTCGCCAACGATGAGGCCGCGAGGGTCGCCAACAACGGGGCGCTGCCCCCCGACCTCTCGCTCATCGTGAAGGCGCGCGAGGGCGGGCCCGATTACGTCTATTCGATCCTGGCCGGCTTCAAGGAGCCGCCGGCCGGCTTCAAGATGACCGAGGGCATGAGCTACAACACGGCCTTTCCGGGGCACCAGATCGCCATGCCGCCCCCGCTCAGCGAGGGTGTGGTGAGCTACACGGACGGCACCAAGGCGACCGTGCCGCAGATGGCGCACGACGTCGTCACTTTCCTTGCCTGGGCGGCCAACCCCGAGCTCGAGACGCGCCATCGCGTGGGCGTCAAGACCATCATCTTTCTCGTCATCCTGACCGGCCTCCTCTATGCGGTTAAGCGCAAGGTGTGGGCCGACGTGCACTGAAGGCCGCGGCAGGACGGCCAAGCCGAAAGGGCAGGGAGAAGATGACGGCACCGGGCACGCCGCCGGTCATCGGCATCATCGGCGGCAGCGGACTCTATGACATCGACGGGCTCGGCGGCACGCGCTGGGTCGAGGTGAACACGCCGTTCGGCCAGCCCTCCGACGAGCTTCTCTTGGGCGAGCTCGAGGGTGCGCGCCTCGTCTTCCTGCCGCGCCACGGCCGCGGCCATCGCGTGCCCCCCTCCGAGCTCAACTTCCGCGCCAACATCGACGCCTTGAAGCGCGCCGGCTGCACCGAGATCATCTCGGTGAGTGCCGTGGGCTCGCTGCGCGAGGGGCTGCCGCCGGGCACCTTCGTGATCGTCGACCAGTTCATCGACCGCACCTTCGCGCGTGCCAAGAGCTTCTTCGGCAGCGGCCTCGTGGCGCACGTCTCGATGGCGGACCCCGTGTGCAGGCGGCTCGGCGACCATCTCGCCGAGGCGGCAACGGCACTCGACATCCCGCTCGCGCGCGGCGGCGCCTATCTCGTCATCGAGGGCCCGCAATTCTCCACGCGCGCCGAATCCGAGCTTTACCGGAGCTGGGGCTGCGACGTCATCGGAATGACCAACATGCCGGAGGCGAAGCTCGCGCGGGAGGCCGAGATGTGCTACGCGACCATAGCTATGGTGACCGACTACGATTGCTGGCATCCCCACGAGGAGGACGCCTCGGTCGAGGCCATCGTCAAGGTGCTGTTCGATAACGCGCACAAGGCGCGCGATCTCGTGCATGCCGTTGCCCCTAGGCTCGCGGGCCGGCGCGAGAGCTGCGCCTACGGCTGCCACACAGCGCTCGAGAACGCGATCATCACCGCACCCGAGGCGCGCGACCCCGGCATGGCGCGCAAGCTCTCGGCGGTGGCCGGGCGGGTGCTGGGCAAGACGAGCTGAAGGCACTCCGCGAGGCCCCGCACTCCGGCCAGGGAAGGCTAACATGGCGCCAGCAATCACCGGCATCGACCATGCGATCGTGGGCGTGCGCGCGCTCGAGCAGGCGCGCGCCGGCTACGAGCGGCTCGGCTTCACCTTGAGCCCGCGCGGCAGCCACATCGGCTGGGGTACCGCCAATTACTGCATCATGTTCGAGCGCGACTATATCGAGCTGCTCGGCATCGTGGATGCGAGCCAGTTCACCAATAACCTCGACAAGTTCCTCGCCACCCGCGAGGGCCTCATGGGCGTCGCCTTCGCCTCCTCCGATGCCGATCGCGCCGCCGCAGAGTTGCGCGCGCGCGGAATCGCGGCGGAAGGCCCGACCGCACTCGAGCGGCGGCTCGAGCTCGCCGAGGGCACGGTGCTGCCGCGCTTTCGGCTCGTCCGCCTCCCCGAGGCGGCGGCACCCGGCCTCTCGGCTTTCATCTGCCAGCACTTGACGCCCGAGCTCGTGCGCCGGCCTCCCTGGCTCGCCCACGCGAACGGGGCTCAGCACATCGTCTCGCTCAGCGTGGTGGTCGAGCGTCCCGCGGCGCTCAGCGACACTTACGAGAAGCTCTTCGGTCAGGGTGCGGTGACGCCGACGGACCGGCTCATCACGCTCCGCGTCGGGCGGCACTCGATCCTCTTCCTCGATCCCGACGAGCTCACGGTGCTGCACCCCAAGGCGCGCCCGTTCGAGGGCGTTAAGCCGCCCTATCTCGCCGCCATGACGCTCGGCGTGGTCTCGCCCGAGCGGGTGGGGGCCCTTCTTGCCGAGCGCGGCGTGCCCTTTCAGCGCGAGGTCGACGGCGCCGTCGCGGTAGCGCCCGAGGCCAGCTGCGGCTTCTGGCTCATCTTCGCCGAGGGGTGAGCGCCACTCCCTCACCATCCCGTCCCTGCGGGACGCAGGGCTATCGCATTTGAATACATATGAATGTGATAATCCGTCGTCCCGGCGAAAGCCGGGACCCATTTCAGAGCAGGTGCGGCGTCTTTGCTTACTCCAACAATGGTGATCCTGGTCAATGGATACCGGCTTTCGCCGGTAATGACGGAGCCGGTAACGTGCGGAGTCACCAAATGCGATTGCGCTGCTGCGGGACGGGAGGCTGAGGGTAGCTACGCGATCTCGATCACCCCGCCCTCACGGATGCGCACGAGAGCCTCTTGCGGCAGCTTCTCCTGCTCGGCGAGCGCGAGCTCGAGCACCGGGATCGCCGCATAGCCCATCTCGCGCCCGACCACGACGCCGAGTGCCAGGATCGCATCCGTCTCGCCCAACACAAGTGCTGCGGGTGCTAACCTCGCGCGCAGGAGCTCGAGCATGACCGCACTCGCCGAGCTCGAGCCGATCATGCCGGGGAGGCAGAGCACGCGCCCGCTGATCGAGCGGCCGCGGTCGGGGTGACGCGCGTCGATCACCACCCCGCTCTGCGGATCGACCCCGCCCCAGAAGCTGATCGGCTCGGCGAGGTGCAAGATGCGCCCCTCGGCCGCGCCGTCGATCACCACCTTGGCCGCGATCTCGCGCGTCGCTACTGCCACAGCTGCTCGTCCCGCTCGAGACGGCCGGTGAGTGCGGTCGCGATGCAGTCGGCGAGGCTGCCGTAGACGACCTGCCAGCCCGTATTGCCCGGCGTGTAATGGGCGAATTTGCCGGAGTTGGTCATCAGCACCCCGCCGCCCGGGGGGAGGATCGGGGTCACCACCACGCAAGTGTCGGCGACCGCGATGACGCCTTGGCGCTCGAGGGCCGCGAGCCGGCCCTCTGCCTCGAGTGCGGTGAGCACGCCGCGGCCGGTGCAGACATAGAAGGGAAGGGTGAAACGGCGGCCGGCGGCGAGCCGCTCGAGCTCGGCGAACTCGTCTCTCGAGAAATGCGGGCTGCCGAGCGCTATCGCATCGATGCGCCCGTCGGACGTGGTCGAGAGGCTGTCGCGGGTGCTGCGCAGCATTTGCGGCGTCACGCGGATGACGCGCTCGGGCACGAGACCGCCGAGGGCGGCTGAGAGCGTGGGCGCCTCGGGCGTGGTGCCCGCGACATGGAAGAGGCCGACCGCACCGGTGGAGGCGGCTGCAGCCCCCAGCGCCTTGAGCCGGTCCTCGGAAACCCCTTGCGGCAGCCCGTCGATCACGGCGACGGCGCTGCCGACCTCGCGGCCAAGCAGCGAGCCGAGCACCGGGTAGAAGGCGTCGCTCGCCTTGAGCGCCGCCGAGAGCTGGGCGGTGTCGAGCACCACGCGCGCGCGGCGGTTCTCCGTGAGGTGCAGGCCGGCATAAGGCACGCGCCCCGCGATCGCCGCCGCGATGTCGAGGAAATCGCCGTAACGGTTGGTGCGCGCGCCAAGCACCGAGTTGGCAAAGGCGACGGCGTTGCTCTCGCCCCAGGCGACCTGCTCGCCGAGCTTGGGGCGGTGGCCGGCCTGGTAGGGCGCGCAGGTCCAGGTCGGCCGGCAGCCGAGTGCCTCGTAGGCGCGCATCATGCGCAGCGCCATCTCGTAACGGTGGCGATCGGCGTGAACCCGCTTGGGATGGATGAGGTCGAGCGCACCCACATTGAGGGTCGCCGGCACCGCGACGCGCCCGCCGCCCGCGACCAGCTTCTCGGCGAACTCGGTGCCGCTGTCGCCGTGGTAGAGGCAGCCGTCGATGTGGGCCGAGGCGACCGCAATGAGCCGGTCGGCACCGAGGATGCGCGCGCTCTCGGCCACGATGCGGGTCGCCATCGCCAACGCCGGCGATGCGCCCTCGCCCGCCGCCCAGGCGCGCTCCTCTCTCGTCAACGCGAGCGTCAGTAGAGGTTCTCCCGGTAGCGCCTGAGCATGGCCTCTTGCGTTTCCGCCGGTGTCGCGAGGCCGATCTGCTCCTTGAGCATCTCGCCCATGCTCGGCAGCGTCGCGCGATCGATCTTGGCGTCCGCCTCCCACAGGCGCGCGCGCATGAGGGCCTTGCCGCAGTGGAGGAAGGCCTCGCGCACGTGGACGAGAAGCACGGTCGCCGGGTGCCGCTCGCCGACCGCGAAGGATTGGCAGAGCTCCGCATCGTCCCGGATCTCGGCGCTGCCGGTCACGCGGAGGAGCTCGTCCATGCCGGGGACCAGGAAGAGCAGGCCGACCTCGGGGCAGGCCAGGATGTTGGCGAGCGAATCGATGCGGTTGTTCCCCGGCCGGTCGGGAATTGCGAGCGTGCGCTCGTCGAGCACGCGGACGAAGCCGGGCACCCCACCGCGCGGCGAGGCGTCGGCGCCGCCTGAGGCGCTCGAGGAGGCGAGGATCACAAGCGGGGAGAGCTCGACGAAGCGGCGGCAATGGCGATCGAGCCGGTCGAGCTGCTTGAGCCGCGCGCGCTCGGAGGGCGCCTTGTAGAGCTTGCCAAGTGCCTCCAGCGAGTCGATCTTGGCCACGCTATTCCTCCCCGCGCTCGATGCCTGCGACACCCCCCACCCAAACCCTCCCCCTCAAGGGGGGAGGGCGAAAGTTAGCAGGCTCTTTAATTTCCCCCTCCCCCTTGAAGGGGGCTCGAGCCGCAAAGCGGATCGAGGGGGTGGGGGTGACACTCCCTTCAGGAGAATCAAAATTCAGCCGACGTGCTTGGCGAAGAACTCCATCGTGCGCTTGCGCGCGAGCTCGTGGCTCGCCTTGTGGAAGCTTGGGCGATGGTCGCAGCTGAAGCCGTGACCCGCACCGGGGTAGACGTGGATGGGCAGCTTCGGCTGGGCCGCCTTGATCTTCTCCACGTCCGCGAGCGGGATCGAGGCGTCGATCTCGCCGAAGTGCAGCAGGACGGGGACCTTGGGCTTCTCGTCCTTGAACTCGGCGATCTGGCCGCCGTAATAGCCGACGGCGGCCGAGAGGCCGGAGAGCTGGGTAGCCGCGCGCCAGGCGACCGTGCCGCCCCAGCAATAGCCGACGATGCCGAGCTTGCCCGCGTCCGCTAGCGCCTTGATCGCCGCCGCCACGTCCTTGAGCACGGCGTCCCAGCCGATCTTGCCGCGCAAGTTGCGGCCGGCCTCGATGTCGGGGGCCGTATAGCCGAGATCGACGCCGCGCTCTACGCGGTCGAAAAGGGCCGGGGCAAGGGCCGCATAGCCGTCCTTGGCGAAGCCGTCGCACACCTCGCGGATGTGGCTGTTGACGCCGAAGATCTCCTGAATGACCACGAGCCCGCCCTTGGGCTTGCCGGTCGGATCGGCGCGGTAGGCGGAAAGCTTGTGGCCGTCGCTCGCGGTGAGTGTCAACGTCTTGCCCATGGCATCTCTCTCCTCATGGACCACCCTCGGTCCCCCCGTTTCCCCAGGCGCGCATCTTAGCGGCTTGGCCGCCCGGGGGAAGGGGCAAGGTTGGAGCAGCCCCAAATGCTCAAGGGCCGCCGTGACTGCCAAACAGGATAGTCCTAGAAATCTGGTGACAAATTTGTCACCAGGGCTGTATGAACGGTATCATGCGGAGACGTGATTCGCGAACGGATCAAACGCCTCAAGGAGTTCTCGCAGTGACCAAAGAGCCTATCGAGGTTGTGCGCGGCAGCGGCAACGTCTACCGCGACTTCGGCTATCTCGACGCCGACGTGCGCCAAGCCAAGTCGCTCATGGCGGCGCAGATCATCAAGATTCTCGAAGAGGAGGGGCTATCGACCCGCGAGGCACAAGCGAGGACCGGCGTCGCGCACAGCGAGTTCGCGCGTATTCGCCGCGTCAATCTCGCACGCTTCACAATCGACCGCCTGATGATGATCCTCCGCCGGCTCGGACGGGAGATCGAGGTTTCCGTGACCATACGCCCGCGAGGCAAAGTTCACGCAAGCTCCCGCACCATGCATCCGGCCCTCACACGTTGAATTTGATCAGCATGACGTCGCCGTCCTTTACCACGTAGTCGCGGCCCTCCTGGCGCATCTTGCCGGCCTCCTTGGCCCCCTGCTCGCCGCCGCATGCGGCGTAGTCCTCGAACGCGATCGTCTCGGCGCGGATGAAGCCGCGCTCGAAGTCGGTGTGGATGACGCCGGCCGCCTCGGCGGCGGTGGCCCCTTGCGGCACGGTCCAGGCGTGCGCCTCCTTGGGGCCGGCGGTGAAGAAGGTGATGAGGCCGAGGAGCTTGTAGCCCGCGCGGATGAAGCGCTCGAGGCCCGGCTCCGCGAGCCCGAGGGAGGCGAGGAAAGCCTTGCGCTCGCCCGCGTCCTTGAGCTGGGCGATCTCGGCCTCGATCGCGGCCGAGATGACGATGCTCTCGCAGCCGAGCGAGGCCGCGCGCTCTGCGGCCGCCCGCGCGTAGGCGTTGCCCCGTGCCGCCGCGGCCTCGTCCACATTGAGCACATAGAGCATGGGCTTGGCGGTGATGAGACCGAGCCTGAGGAAGGTGCGGTGCTTTTCCGGATCGGCCGGTGTCGCGAGACGCGCGGGCCTGCCCTCCCTCAGATGGGCGAGTGCGGGCTCCATGAGCTCGACGAGGAGGCGCGCCTCCTTCTCTCCGCCTTTCGCTCGCTTCTGCGCGAGCTCTAAGCGGCGCTCGAGCGAGTCGAGATCGGCGAGCATGAGCTCGGTCTCGACCGTCTCGGCATCGCGCACGGGATCGATGCTGCCTTCGACGTGGTGCACGTCCTCGCTCTTGAAGCAGCGCAGCACGTGCGCGATCGCGTCCGTCTCGCGGATGTGGGCGAGGAACTGGTTGCCGAGGCCCTCGCCCTTGGAGGCGCCGCGCACGAGGCCGGCGATGTCGACGAACTCGAGCTGGGTCGGCACGATGCGCTCCGACTTGGCGAGCTTGGCGAGCACCTCGAGCCGCGGGTCCGGCACCACGACGCGGCCGAGATTGGGCTCGATCGTGCAGAAAGGATAATTCTCCGCCGCCGCCGCCGCGGTCGCGGTGAGCGCGTTGAAGAGCGTCGACTTGCCCACGTTGGGCAGGCCGACAATGCCGCAATTGAAGCCCATTCAATCCTCGGGATCGCGTGCGCGCGGGTCGGCCGCCAGGTCGCCGGGAGCGGTTGCGTCCTTGGCGGCGTCGGCACCCTCATCCTTGGGCGGCGGCTTCGGCCGCGGCGGCTTGATGAGCAGTGCCAACTTGGTCATGAAGCGGTTGTCGTCGCCGGAGAGGATGAGGGGAAGGGCCTCGGCGATGGCCGGGAGCAGCTTCTCGAGCCAAATTACGTCCTCTTCGAAGAAATCGCTCAGCACATAGGGGTAGACGAGATTCGGGTCGCCGGGGTGTCCGATGCCGATGCGCAGGCGCCAATAGTCCGGCCCGATGTGCGCATCGATGCTGCGCAGGCCGTTGTGGCCGGCACTGCCCCCGCCTTGCTTCACCTTGACTTTGCCGGGGGCCAAATCGAGCTCGTCGTGGATGACGAGCACCTCGCTCGGTGCGAGCTTGTAGAAGCGCACGACCTCGCCGACCGCGCGCCCCGACTCGTTCATGAAGGTCATGGGCTTGAGGATGTGGAGCCGCGCCGCCGCCACCGTGCCTTCGGCGATGAGCCCCTGAAAGCGGCTCTTGAACGGGCCGAAGGAATGGCGGCGAACGATCGCGTTCACCGCCAGGAAGCCCACGTTGTGCCGGTTCGCGACATATTTGGGGCCCGGGTTCCCGAGACCCACCACGAGGCGCATGGCCCTGCTCGCGCTACTCCTTGGACCGCTTCTCGGCTCTTGCCGGCCGCTCCGCCCGCTCCGGCTTCTCCGCCTTGCCCGGCTTCTCGGGGATCGCTTCCTTCTCCTTCTCCTTCTCCTTGGTCTCCTTCGCCGTGATCACCTCGACCGGGGCCATCGCCACGGGGGCCGCGGCCGCGGCCGCGGTCTCGATCTCGACCACCGTGGTGGTCGGGGCGGCGACGGTGGCGACGGTGAAGTCGCGTCCGACGATCGTCGTACGCACGCCCTCGGGCAGCTTGACGGCGCTGATGTGCACGCTGTCGCCGATGTCGAGGCCGGTGAGGTCGACGCGGATCTGGTGCGGGATCTGGGTGGCCAGGCACACCAGCTCGATCTCGTGGCGCACGATGTTGAGCACGCCGCCGCGCTTGATGCCCGGCGATGCCGCTTCATTCTCGAACACCACCGGCACGTCCACCGTCACCTTGGTGTTCGGCTCGACCCGCATGAAGTCGACGTGCACCGGACGGTCGCTGACCGGATCGTACTGCACGTCGCGCACCAGCACGCGCGCGCTTGCGCCGTCGAGCTTCACGTCATAGAGGTTGGTGAAGAAGGCGGTCTTGCGCAGCTCCGGGAGGAGCTCGGTGGGCTTGATCGCGACGAGCTCGGGCGCCTTCTTGGCGCCGTAGATGACGCCGGGCACAAGCCCGGCGCGGCGTGCGGCACGGGCTGCCCCCTTACCTGCCCGCTCGCGCCGCTCCGCATTGAACACGGTATCGGCCATGGTTGCTCTCCTTTGCCTGAAGCGTCCGCCCCGCTCCTTCGGGCAGACCATGCGGGCGGACGGCCTCCAGGGGTGCCGCCCGCCCGAAATTCGCGAATTCCAAAGGCACCCGTCAGTCGGAGACGACGCCCAATAGCCGCGCCACCTCGCCCTCGCTGAACAGGCTCGACACCGAATCGCCTCGGCTGATCCGCCGGATCGCCTCGCCCAACAAGGGGGCCACCGAGAGGACGCGGATCTTGTTCGACGCTCTCACCTCCTCGCGCGCCTCGATGCTGTCGGTGATCACCACCGCCTCGAGCGGCGAGGCCATGATGCGGCTCACCGCCGGCCCCGACAGCACCCCGTGGGTGCAATAGGCTGCCACCCAGGAGGCCCCGTTGTCGGCCAAGGCCTGGGCGGCGTTGCACAGCGTTCCGGCGGAATCCACGATGTCGTCGATCAGGATGCAGCGGCGACCCTTGACGTCGCCGATGATGTTCATGACCTCGGACTCGCCTGCGCGTTCGCGGCGCTTATCGATGATCGCGAGGTCGGCGTCAAGAGGCTTGGCGATCGCGCGCGCGCGCAAGAGGCCGCCCACGTCCGGCGACACTATAACCAAGTCCTGCCCGTTATAATGGTTACGAATATCGTTGTAGAAGACGGGGGCGGCATAGAGGTTGTCGAGCGGAATGTCGAAGAAGCCCTGGATCTGGTTGGCATGTAGATCGAGGGTCAAGACCCGGTTTGCACCCGCGGTCGTGATCAGATTGGCGACGAGCTTGGCCGAGATGGGCGTGCGCGGACCCGTCTTGCGGTCCTGGCGGGCATAGCCGTAGTAAGGGATCACCGCCGTGATGCGGGCCGGCGAGGCGCGCTTCAAGGCGTCGAGCCAGATGAGCAGCTCCATCAAGTGATCGTTGGCCGGATAGGAGGTGGGCTGGATCACGAAGACGTCCTGGCCGCGCATGTTCTCGAGAATCTCGACAAAGAGCTCGTTGTCGGCAAAACGCCGCACGCTGGCATGGGTGACCTGCACGTCGATGTAGCGTGCAATGCCTTCGGCGAGAGGGCGGTTGGCCGTGCCGCTCAAAAGCTTCATGCCGATTTGCCTCAAGGGGGTGCGCCGGGCGCCCCACGGGGCCACGGGGTCTCAGGCGCGCTCGCGGCGCTTCTATAACAACATGACGCAAAACTGTAAACTACGGCGGCAAGCCTCGGGGTCGGCGGCCGCGCGCCAAGAGTGCGGTAGAGCGTATCCTACCCGAATTGGCCCTTTGGCACAGGCCGAAAACAGGCTAGTGTTGTGGTTCCGACGCTTGATTCCCAATCATTGTGTCGGAACCACAACACATCGTTATGATTTTGCTAGTGTTCCGGGCCGACGGTTCGGAACGAACCGTCGGAGTCGGAACACTAGCGGGCACGCGGGCGGCCCAAGCGCAAGCGAGGAGGAGGGGCGCCATGGCTCTCGACTACATCACTCTTGAGGTCAAGGCGCTGATCGGCGTCGAGTCGGTGCGCCTCGAGGCCCCCCATCCGGTGGAAGCGAGCGAGGTCCGGCGCTTCTTTCAGGCGACCATGGACCCCGCACCGCGCTATTGGGACGCTGCCCGGGCGGAGCGCGGCCGCTACGCCGCCGTCGTGGCCCCGCTCGGCTTCCCCGTTCATGCCTTCCGGCGGCCGCCCGAGCGGCCCGATCCGCTCGACGCCATGGGCGTGGCGGACTTCGATGGCCGCGAGCGGGCGCTGCGCGCGGGGCTGCCGGCGGTGCCGGTGCCGCTGCCGCGCCTGCTCAACGGCGGCTACGAGTACGAGTTCTTCCGCCATGCGCGCGTGGGCGAGCGCATCTTCCGCAAGAGCCGGTACCAGGACATCTACCAGCGCGACGGCAAGGGCGGGGCCATGGTGTTCCTCGTCATCGAGGACGTCTACACGAACGAGGGCGGCGAGCCGCTCCTCAAGTCCGTCAACACGATGATCCTGCGCTGAGGCGAGTGCGATGGCACAGGTCTATTTCGAGGACGTCACGGTCGGTGCTGGAATTCCCGATCTCGTGAAAGGCCCCATGTCGACCGCGCACATCATGCGCTGGTCCGCCGCCATGGAGAATTGGCACCGCATCCACTACGACTGGCGCTACGCGACCGTGCACGACAAGCTGCCCGACGTGGTGGTGAACGGATCGTGGAAGCAGCACGTCATGATCCAGCTCCTGGCCGATTGGGCAGGCGAGGGCGGCTGGCCCTGGAAGCTCCGCTTCCAGTTCCGCGGCATGAACCTGCCCGGCGAGACGCTCACCGC
>DATNIJ010000069.1:0-5101 GCA_035604475.1 Alphaproteobacteria bacterium | reverse complement strand
CGGGGGATCGCGTGCCATGAAGACGATCGTGATGGGCGCCGGGGTCGTCGGTATCACCACGGCCTATTATCTCGCCAAGGCCGGCCATGAGGTGGTGGTGCTCGACCGCCAGAACGAGGCGGCTGCCGAGACCAGTTATGCGAACGCCGGCCTGATCGCGCCCGGCCACTCCTTCACCTGGAATTCGCCGCGCGCGCCGAAGCTGCTCGTGCAGTCGATCTGGCAGCGGGATCTTGCCTACCGCATGCACTTCAGCCTCGATCCGCATTTTTGGCTTTGGGGCCTCAAGTTCCTCGCCGCCTGCACGGCCGGGCGCGCGCGGGCCAACACGCTCGTCAAACTGGCCCTCTGCCGCTACAGCCAGGCGAAGCTCGAGGAGATCGCGGCAGCCGAGGGCCTCAGTTATCACCAGTACAGGAAAGGGCTGCTGTTCTTCTACCGCGACCCCGCGCACTTCGCCTTAGGGGTGCAAAACATGACGCTCATGAAGGATCATGGGCAGAGTGTGGAGATCATCGATGCCAAGCGCTGCGTCGAGATCGAGCCGGCCTTGAAGCCGATCGAGGGGAAGATCGCGGGTGCCGTCTATTGCCCGAACGACGGCAGCGGGGATTGCCAGGCCTTCACCGTGCAGCTCGCGGAGGTGTGCAAGCGCATGGGCGTCAAGTTCGAGCTCGGCTGCGAGGTGCGCGGGCTCGAGACGAGTGGGGGCAAGCTCGCCGCCGTGGCGACCGCGCGCGGGGCCATGAGCGGCGATGCCTATGTCCTCTCGCTCGGCAGCTACAGCTCGCTCTTGGCGCGCTCGGCCGGGCTCGAGCTCCCCGTCTACCCGGTCAAGGGCTTCTCTCTCACGCTGCCGATCGAGCCCAAGCTGGCTCCCACCGTCGGCGGGGTCGACGAGGGCTCGCTCGTCGCCTATTGCGGCATGGGCGACCGGCTGCGCATGACCGCAACGGCGGACTTCTCCGGCTATGACAACAGCCACAAGCCTGCGGACTTCGCGACCATGATGGCGGTGGCGCGCGAGCTCTTCCCCAAGGGCATCGATTTCTCCAAGCCGAGCTATTGGTCCTGCTTGCGGCCGATGACGCCCGACGGGCCGCCCATCATCGGCCCCTCGCCGCTCGGGAGGCTCTGGTACAACACCGGACAGGGCCACATGGGCTGGACCATGTCGGCGGGATCGAGCCGCATCCTCGTCGACCTCATGGCGGGCCGCAAGAGCGAGCATCCCGCCCAAGGCTTGGGCATCGAGCGCTACGGCTCAGAGGGCAGAAGACAGCGGACGGACGACGAACGCGTCAAGCAAAAACCGGCCGCCTGAGCCGCCTCCTTCCGTCGTCCGTCATCCGTCGTCAGGCCTGCAGCAGCCGTCCGAACCCCGGCACGGCATCGCGGTAGCCGGCAAGGCGCAGGCTGTGCCAGGCCATGGCATGGTTGCTCGCGGTGACGGGCTTGCCGAGCTTCGCCTCCATCGCCGCCACGTGCTCGGCCACGCGCAGGCTCGTGCAGGAGACGAAGACGGCATCGACGCCCGGGTGGCGGCCGAGCTCGAGCACGGCGCTCTCGATCGAGGCGGGCGTGATGCGCGCGACCTCGTTGTCGTTCTCGTGGTTGAAGGAGCCCATGACCGGCACGGCGACGCCGCGCTCCTCGATGTAGCGCCGCATCATGCGGTTGATCGAGTCGATATAGGGGGTGAGGAGGGCGACGCGGGAGATGGCGAGCGCCTTGAAGGCGGCGAGTGCCGCGGTAATCGGGGTGGTGCAGGGAATGCCCGGCCTCGCCTCGCGCAGGTGCGCGAACACCTTCTCCTCGCCGATGACCATGGCCCCCGAGGTGCAGCCGTAGGCCATGACGTCGAGCCGCTCGCCCGGGCGGATCAGGCCGGCGGCGGTGGAGAGGCCCGCCTCCATCTCCTTGAGCGTCTCCGGCGTCACCTGGCTCGAGTTGTGGATGCGGCTCTCGTAGAAGGCGACGCCCTCCAAGGAGAGCATGCGGCGCCACTCATGCTCGATGGTATGGTCGGTCGCGAGCACGATGAGCCCGATCGCCGCCCGCGCGGCGATCCCGGCGTCGAGCTCGAAGGGAAGCTGCATGCGATTGACGAGAAGCCCCTCGTCGTCGCTGGCTTTGCGCAATACTTGGCTCATCGATCACCTCCTGGGCCCGAGGGAGAGCGTGTCGTCCGTCTCCCATCATGCCCGAGATCGACCGCTCCCGGAAGTGGCCTTCCCGCCCGGCACTTGCGCTCGGCATGCTCCTCGAGGTTCGGGCTTGCACGCCGGGTCGGGCTGGCCGCCGGAAAAAATTGGGCTCAGGGTGAATTTTTTATTGCATTCCGGGTCGAGTTGCCTCATATGGCGAAATAATCTCGTGCTTACCGAGACATCTTCTGGTTTGGGGGTGTGATCTTATGACCACTCGCTTCAAATTGGGGATGGACTTGGGGCGCGCGCAGCGCACGGCGAAGGCATCGGCGCCAGCGGTTACGCCCGACCTGTCCAGAACCGCAACCGGTGCAACCCCGGCATTCTTCCAGTCCGACGAATTTGCGCCGAAGGACTACTTCGTCACGCGCAACGGCAAGACGTTTGCCGGCACCCATCTGATCCTCGATTTGAGCGGGGCCCAGCACCTTTGCGACGTGCCCTACATCGAGCGCGCGCTCATCGAGGCGGTCGAGGCGGCGGACGCGACGCTGCTCCACATCCACCTGCATCACTTCTCGCCCAACGGCGGCGTGTCGGGGGTGGCGGTGCTCGCCGAATCGCACATCAGCGTCCACACCTGGCCCGAGCGCGGCTTCGCGGCCTTCGACATCTTCATGTGCGGCAAGGCCGATCCGCACAAGTCGGTCCCGGTCTTGGAGCGCGCCTTCAAGCCGAAGTCGATGAGCGTGCAGGAGTTCCTGCGCGGCGAGGTGCAGGGCGAGGCTGAGGCGAGTGCTGCCTGAGACGCGGGGCGGACAAGCCATCAGCGCGGAATTGGCGGGCCGGCCGGGGCAACCTGGCCGGCCCGGCGTCTTCCAGGCACGCGCGGCGGCAGTGCCTCGATAAGTGTTTGCGCAAGCACCGGGCCTGGGGCAAGGTAGGCCGCTTCTGCGCTTGGCTCCGCCGGCGGAGCCGAACGAAAGAGAAGGCCCCCATGACCTGGTCGATCGTGGCGCACGACCCGGAAACCGGTGCTTTCGGTGTCGCCGTCACCACTCGCTTCTTCGCCGTCGGCGCGCTTTGCCCCCATGCGCGGAGCGGGGTCGGGGCGCTTGCCACGCAGGCCCTCATCAATCCGCTGTTCGGGCCGCTCGGCCTCGAGCTCCTCGCGGCCGAGGTCGAGCCTCGCGAGATCGTGCGCCGCCTCGTCGGCGCCGACGAGGGCCGCGAGCATCGCCAGCTTCACCTGATCGACCGTCGCGGCCGCATCGCCCAGCATAGCGGGCGGAATTGCATCGGCTGGAGCGGGGCGCGCGCTGGCCCCGGCTATTCGGTCGCCGGCAACATGCTGGCGGGCGAGCGGGTGGTGGACGACACGGCCGCGGCCTATGAGGCGAACGCCCGTCTTCCCTTTGCCGAGCGCCTGCTCGCAGCCCTCGACGCCGGCCAGGCGGCAGGCGGGGACAAGCGCGGCAAGCAGTCGGCGGCGCTCCGCATTTACACGACGGAGAGCTACCCGAGCCTCGATTTCAGGGTCGACGATCACCCCGAGCCGCTGGCCGAGCTCCGCCGTCTCCATGAGGTGAGCAAGGAGATTTTCCAGCCCTTCCTCGCCTTCCTGCCGAGCCAAATGAACCCGGCCGGCGTCTACGACCGCGCCGTCATCGATGCCGAGCTCGCCCGCCGTCAGGCGGCGCGCAAAGGCTGAGCCGCGATGGTCGAGTTGGGCGGCGAGCGGCACGGGCAAAGAGAGGTGCTTCCCACGCCGCTCCTCGAGGTGCGCGGCCTCAAGACCTATTTCGCGAGCACGGAAGGCGACTACCGCGCGGTCGACGGCGTGAGCTTCGCGCTCGAGCCGGGACGCACGCTCGGCCTCGTCGGCGAGTCGGGCTGCGGCAAGAGCGTCACCTCGCTCTCGATCATGGGGCTTATCCCGTCTCCGCCAGGGCGGATCGCCGGCGGGGAGGTGATCTTCCAAGGCCAGGACCTGTTGCGGCTCTCCCACGCCGAGCTCAGGGAGCTGCGCGGCAACCAGATCTCGATGATCTTCCAGGAGCCGATGACCTCGCTCAATCCCGCCTTCACGGTGGGCGACCAGATCGCCGAGGCGGTCCAGCGCCACAGGAAAGTCGGCCGCGGCGAGGCGCGCGCGCGCGCGATCGAGATGATGCGCCGCGTTCACATCCCGGCGGCCGAAGCGCGCTACGACGACTATCCCCACAAGCTCTCGGGCGGCATGCGCCAGCGCATCATGATCGCCATGGCGCTCGTCTGCGGCCCCAAGCTCCTCATCGCCGACGAGCCGACGACAGCACTCGACGTCACCATCCAGGCCCAGATCCTCGACCTCATGCGCGAGCTGCACGCCGAATTCGGCACCGCCATCGTCATGATCACCCACGACCTCGGCGTCATCGCCGAGCTCGCCCAAGAGGTCGCCGTCATGTATGCCGGCAAGATCGTCGAGCGGGCGCCGGTCGAGGCGCTTTTCGCCGAGCCGCAGCATCCCTACACGATCGGGCTCTTGGGTGCCTTGCCCAAGCTCCACGACGACAAGGCGCGGCTCGCCACCATCGAGGGCACGGTGCCGAACCCGCTCGCATTGCCGCAAGGCTGCTCCTTCCATCCGCGCTGCCCCTTCGCGGACGCCGAGTGCCGCAGGAGCGAGCCGCCGCTCCGCGAGCTCCAGGCGCGGCATTTCGCCGCTTGCCTCAAGGCACCGCTCAAGGAGGGAGCGTGATGGTAGCACGGGCGCAGCCGGAGTCGGTGCTGTGAACGCGGCCCCCCTCCTCGAGGTCGAGGGCCTCGTCAAGCACTTCCGGCTCGCTTCCGGCCTCTTCAGCCGCGCGCGCGGCACGGTCAAGGCCGTCGACGGCGTCGATTTCAGCCTCTCGCCCGGAGAGACGCTGGCACTCGTCGGCGAGAGCGGCTGCGGCAAATCGACCACG
>DATNIJ010000068.1:0-7836 GCA_035604475.1 Alphaproteobacteria bacterium | reverse complement strand
TCACTGCGATCAGCGTGCTATCCTGATCCAGGGCGGTGAGGGACTTGCTCAAGTCGTTACGATTTGGCATGGGACGCTCCATCGGTTGTTTGCAACGACGATGGTGCCATACCTCGCCGCCCGCCCCATAGCATCTCTCCTCCTGAAGGAGGAGAGGAGAAGCGAGCCTGACGCCGGCTTGCCGAATTTCGATCCGAGGCATGACCCCGCGCGCGCCCTCGACGGGCCCAAGAGCATGGGCCGACCACGGCCTATGCCGCGCGTGCGCGCGCTCGGGCTTTCGGCAGATCGATGAAGAGCTCGGTATTCATCTTCGCCAGCGCCTCATCGATAATCCACATCTGCGAATGGTGGCGCAGGTCGAGCAGTCGGCGCACCGAGTTTTCCGGCATGCCGAGCTCATTCGCGAGCTTGAGCTTCGACCAGCCGCGGACGCGCATGGCCTCGTAAACGGCAAGCTTGGCGGTGACGAGCGACGGCAGCACCGCGCGATTTCGCCCGGAATGCGCAGCCCCTTGCCGCGGCAACCGCCGACCGGCCTTCATGTAGCCTTCGAGTGCCGCGATCACGCAATCGACGGCGTTGGCGCGCGCCTCCTCTTCCGTCTCGCCCTCGGTCAGCGCCTCCGGAATGCGGGGAAAGCGCACGAGCCACCACCCGTTCTCCTGCCGCTCCAGCCTGTAGTGAAATCCCAATGCCATCTTCAATCCTCCAGGCCGCGCTTCGCCAGCCCGAGCTGCCGCGCTTGCGACCATTCGCACATATCTGTGCGAACAGCAAGAACCGGAAAAGCGGGTCTTGGAGCCATAATTCTCTGAATATCCTGGTGGCGGATTTCTGTAGTGGGTCACGTTGCCCAAGTCCTCATCCTTCGAGACGCGTCGCAAGCGCGACGCTCCTCAGGATGAGGACTCGGAGCTTGGGTTTCATCTCATCCTGAGGAGGCCGCGAAGCGGCCGTCTCGAAGGATGAGGTGAAACCGACCCACTACCCGGATTTCGCCCTTGCTGCGCGGCGCCCGCGCCTGCGCTAAGCTCGCGCCCGCTGTGATTGGCGAAGATGCGAGGAAAGATGGCCGAGACTTTCACCTTGATACCGGGCAGGCTCCGTCTCGCGGACTTGCGCGCGCTTCATGAGCACGAGCACCCTGTGGAGCTCGATGCCGGTGCCTTTGCCGCCATCGACGCCGCCGCCGCGACGGTGGCGCGCCTCGTTGCCGAGGGCCGGCCGATCTACGGCGTCAATACCGGCTTCGGCCGGCTCTCGACCACGCACATTCCGGAGGACGAGCTCGCCGAGCTGCAGCGGCGCCTCTTGCTCTCCCACATGGCGGGCGTGGGCGAGGCGCTCCCGGACAAGGTCGTGCGCTTGGTCCTCGTGCTCAAGGCCGCGAGCCTCGCGCGCGGCTATTCCGGCTGCCGGCGCGCGCTGATCACCGCACTCCTGGCACTCGCCAATGCCGGCGTCTACCCGCGCGTGCCATCCCAGGGCTCCGTCGGCGCCTCGGGCGACTTGGCCCCCCTCGCCCATCTCTCGGCCGTCCTCATCGGGGTGGGCCAGGTGCGCCACCAAGGCGTGCTCTTGAGCGCGCGCGAGGGGCTGGCGCGGGCCGGCTTGACGCCCATGGGCTTGGCGCCCAAGGAGGGGCTCTCCCTCATCAACGGCACGCAGGTCTCGACCGCCCTGGCGCTCGCCGGCCTCTTCGCCGCCGAGGACGCCTTTGCCGCGGCACTTGCGGCGGGGGCCTTGAGCATCGACGCCGGCCTCGCCTCGGACGCCCCCTTCGATCCGCGCATCCAGGCCGTGCGTGGCCAGCCGGGCCAGAGTGCCGTCGCTGCCGCGCTCGCGCGGCTCACCGCCGGCAGCGAGATCCGCCGCTCGCACCTCGTCGGCGACACGCGCGTCCAGGACCCCTACTCGCTGCGTTGCCAGCCGCAGGTGATGGGTGCCGTCCTCGACCAGTTGCGCTACGCGGCCGCGGTGATCGAGCGGGAGGCGAACGCGGTCTCGGACAATCCCCTCGTTTTCGCGGAGAGTGGGGAAGTGCTCTCGGGCGGCAACTTCCACGCCGAGCCGATCGCACTCGCCGCGGACTCGATGGCGCTCGCCATCGCCGAGACGGGTGCCCTTTCCGAGCGCCGCACCGCCCTTCTCGTCGATGCGAATTTCAGCGCCGGCCTGCCGCCCTTCCTCGTGCGCGAGGCGGGGCTCAATTCCGGCTTCATGATCCCGCAAGTGACCGCCGCCGCACTGGTCAGCGAGAACAAGGCGCTCGCCGTCCCTTCGAGTATCGACAGCCTGCCGACCTCGGCGGGCCAGGAGGACCATGTCAGCATGGCAACCTACGCCGCGCGGCGTCTCATCGCCATGAGCGAGAACCTGCGCCACATCGTCGCGATCGAGCTCCTCGCGGCGGCGCAGGGGGTCGAGCTGCGCGCGCCGCTCGCGACGAGCCCGGCGCTCGCGCAGGTGCTCGCGCTGCTGCGCACGCGCGCCGCCGCTTACGATGCCGACCGCGCGCACGCGCCCGATATCGCCGCCGTTGCCGAGCTCATCGCGAGCGGGGCGTTCCGCCGGCTGGTCGAGCTCCCCATTTGCGCTTGACCGCGGCCACGGCAGCGGCGCTCTTTCTAATAGGGCGATGGATTCCGAAAGAGGCGCGAGGGCGACATGAAGGTGGTCATCACGGGTGGGGTGGGCTTCATCGGGCGCATGCTGGCGGCGCGAATTCTCGCGCGCGGCAAGCTCACGGGCCCGTCGGGGACGCCGGCGCCGATCGACGAGCTGGTCCTTTTCGATGCGGTGCTGCCGCCGAGCCTGCCCGCCCCGCTCGCGGGCCACGTCAAAGTGGTGGCCGGCGACGTAGCCGACGGCACCCTGATCGATGGCCTGATCGACCGCGACGATATCTCGGTCTTCCACCTCGCCTCGGTGGTGAGTGCGGGTGCCGAGCAGGACTTCGACCTCGCCATGCGCGTCAATCTCGACGGCGGCCGCAACGTTCTCGAGGCCTGCCGCAACCGCAAATCCACGCCCCGCCTCGTCTTCACCAGCTCGATCGCGGTCTTCGGCGCCCCCGGCATGGGCCCCCGGGTCGACGATCTCACCAAGGAGACGCCGCAGACGACCTACGGGATCACCAAGGCGATCGGCGAGCTTCTGGTCAACGACTACACGCGCAAGGGCTTCCTCGACGGCCGCTCGGCGCGGCTGCCGACGGTAATCGTGCGGCCGGGCAAGCCCAACAAGGCCGCCTCGAGCTTCGTGAGCGGCGTCATCCGCGAGCCGCTCAACGGCGAGCCTTGCCATTTGCCGGTCGGGCTCGACACGATCATGCCGGTGCTCGGCTACCGCTCGATCGTCGAGAACCTGATCCGGCTCCACGAGGCCGCGGGCGAGGCGATCGGCGCCGACCGCGCCGTGAGCTTCCCCAGTCTCGATGTCAGCTTGAGCGAGATGATTGCCGCCTTGAGGCGCACAGCTGCCGGGCGCAAGCTGGGGCCCATCGAGGTGAGGCCGGAGCCCGGGATCGCGCGCATCGTGGCCGGCTGGCCCACGGGCACCGGCTGGGCCAGGGCGGCCGCCTTGGGCCTCACAGCCGAGCCGGACATCGATACCATCATCCGCGCCTATATCGAGGATTTCCTGGGGAATTGACGCGGGCACGCGTGCTGCGGCCGGAGATCAGGATAGCATGCTCGGCAATCTCTTTTCCTCGCTCCCAGAAGCCGGTGCCGAGGAGCGCTTCACGGTGCTGGCCGAGAGCGATCATGTCCGCATCGAGCGCATCCTGTCGAGCGGCCAGTCGAGCCCGCCCGGCTTCTGGTACGACGAGGAGTGGAACGAGTGGGTGGTGGTGCTGCGCGGCTCGGCGGTCTTGCGCTTCGCCGACCAGGCCGAGCCGCTGGTGATGGGACCTGGCGACCACGCCGACATTGCCGCACATCGCCGCCACCGCGTCGAGGCGACGGCCGAGGGCTCGCCTACCGTCTGGCTCGCGGTGCATTACCGCTGAGGCCGGCAGCGCTACGAGCCGGAATTTTACGAGAATTTTACCCGGCCGTGAGCTGCGTACGGGGTTCACGGCACCCATATTCTGTGGGAGAATTCGCCCCAAGACGCCGGACGGGGCTCTCGTTTCCCCCCAAAAAGGGACTCACTCGGCCAAAGCGGGAAGGGTGTGACGCCCGTCACTCAAGCGACCAGTCTGCCTCGTGAACCTAGGCTTGAGCTGAGCGCCGCCATGGCGGCCTGCCGCGCCGCGACCCTAGCGCGCGCCGGCACGCTCGGCGACGATGCCCTGCGTGCCCAGCCCGATCCGGCGTTCAGCCCGATCGGTTGGCATATCGGCCACATCGCCTATACGGAGGCGCTTTGGCTCACGCCGGGAGCCGATCCCCATCCGGAATGGGAGCTCCTCTTCCGGCAGGACGGCATGCCCAAATGGGCGCGGCGCAACCTGCCGTCCGCACCTCGGCTCGCGGAGTATCTCGCCGCCGTGCGCGCCCGCGCGCTTGCGCGACTGGAGAGCGGACTGTCCGACGACGAGCTTCCGATCTGGCGCTTCGTGCTCCAGCACGAGGCTCAGCACGCCGAGACCGTCTCGATCGTCCGCCGGCTTGCCGGAATCGACGCGCCACCGCCCGGCAGCCTTGCGCGGGCGGAGGATGAGGCGCTCATCGCAGTGCCGGCGGGGCTTGTTCAGCAAGGCCATGACGGGCCCGAGGCGCTCGACAACGAGCGGCCGGCCCGCGCCGTCGAGCTTCCCGCCTTTCGCCTCTCGCGCCAGCCGGTGAGCGAGCGGCAATACCTCCGCTTCATGGCGGCGGGCGGCTATAAGGAGCCGGCACTCTGGTCGGAGGAGGGTTGGGCCTGGCGCTCCGCGAGCGGGGTCGAGCGTCCGCTTTACTGGACGGGCGGCAACGCAACACTGCCCGTCCACGGCATCAGCGCCTATGAGGCCGAGGCCTATTGCCGCTTTATCGGCGCGCGGCTGCCGAGCGAGACCGAATGGGAGCGCGCCCAGGTGCAGCACCCCGAATGCGGGTTCTTGGGCGAAGTCTGGCAGTGGACCGCGAGCGTCTTTGCCCCCTATCCGGGTTTTGCACCCTTCCCCTACCGAGGCTATTCGGCGGCCTACTTCGACGGTCGCCACCGCGTGCTCAAGGGTGGGGGCTGGGCGACGCTGCCGCCGGTGCTGCGCCCGAGCTTCCGCAACTGGTACGCCCCCGACACACGGCAAATTTTCGCAGGATTCCGCTATGCCATGGACTCCTAGACCGCTGCCTCGAGCGCCCTATGCGCGCCAGCGCGACCGTCTCGACTGGACCGTCGCGGCGGAGCCCGGCCGCGAGCGCGAGGACGGCGACGAGATCCGCCGCGGCCTCGCAGAAGTGCCCAAGCGCCTGCCGTGTCGATTTTTCTACGACGAGCTCGGCTCGCAGCTCTTCGAGCGCATCTCGGCCCTCCCGGAGTACTACCTCACGCGCACCGAGGGAGCACTCCTCGAGGATGTCGCGGGCGAGATTGCGGCGCGCACGCATGCTTGCGAGATCGTCGAGCTGGGCAGCGGCAGCTCGTTCAAGACGCAGCACCTCCTCGATGCCTATGCGAGGCTGGACAAGGCGCTCAGCTATGTGCCCATCGACGTGAGCCCGTCGAGCCTCGAGCGGGGTGCTGCCCAGCTGCTCGCCCGCTATCCCGGGCTCGCGGTGCATGCGATCGTCGGCACTTACGAGGCGGGACTGGCCCTTCTCGCAGCGTCGCGGCCGGGCGAGGCACGATACCCGCGTCTTCTCGTCTTCCTCGGCAGCACGATCGGCAATCTCACCGTGACGGAGACGTTGCACTTCTTGCGCGCGGCGCGCGCAGCACTCCGGCCCGGCGATTGGCTCCTCGTCGGCACCGATCTCGAGAAGGACCCGCGCATCATCGAGGCGGCCTACAACGACAGCCAGGGCGTCACGGCCGCCTTCAACCTCAACATCCTGCGCCATATCAATCGCCGCTTCCGCGCCGATTTCGCCCTTGACCGCTTCGCCCATCGCGCGTTCTACAATCGGGAGGAGCGGCAGATCGAGATGCATCTCGTGAGCCTCGCGGCTCAGGAGGTGAGGCTTTCGGCGCTCGACCTGGCCGTACGTCTCGCGCGCGATGAAACCATCGAGACCGAGATTTCGCGCAAGTTCGATCTCGCTGGCTTCGCCAAGACCCTCGCCGGATGCCACTTCGAGCCGGCGGCGCAATGGAGCGATCCACGCCACTGGTTCGGCTTGAGCCTGGCGCAGGCCGCCTAAGGGGGACGGGTGTTGCGTCTCAAGGACAAAATCGCGATCGTGACCGGCGCGGGCTCGGGCTTCGGGGAGGGCATCGCGTGCCGCTTCGCGGCCGAAGGGGCCAAGGTCGTGCTGGCCGACATCAATGACCAGCAGGGCCGCCGTGTAGAGGAGGCCATCCTGAAAGCGGGCGGCGAGGCGCACTACATCCATGCCGACGTCAGCACCGCGAGCGAGGTGGCGGCCATGGTGAGTGCTGCGGCGAAGCACTTCGGTGGGCTCGACATCCTCGTCAACAATGCGGGCGTGCCGCAACGGAACGGCCCCATGCTCGCGGTCGACGAGGCAACCTTCGACCGCATCTTCGCCGTCAACGTGAAGAGCATTTACCTCGCCGCCATCCATGCGGTGCCGGCGCTCGAGCGGCGCGGGGGCGGAGCCATCATCAATACGGCATCGACCGCGGGGCTCCGGCCGCGCCCGGGCCTCGTCTGGTACAACGGCAGCAAGGGTGCCGTGATCTCGCTTACCAAGGCGATAGCGATCGAGTTGGCAGCCAAGAAGATTCGCGTCAATGCGCTCTGCCCGGTCGCCGGCGACACGCCGATGCTGGGCGACTTCATGGGGGGAGACACGCCCGAGAACCGCGCGCGCTTCATCGCCTCCATACCGCTCGGGCGCCTCAGCACGCCCGCGGACCTCGCCAACGCAGCCCTCTATCTCGCAAGCGACGAGGGCGCCTTCATCACCGGCGTGGCACTTGAAGTCGATGGCGGACGCTGCATTTGAGGCGGCCGGTCGCCGTCTTTCTCCCGTCGTCGTTGCAGAACTTGCCGGCCTCGCCTTGGCTCTGGCGGCGGGTGCTCCTCTGGGCGCCTGGCTGCGCGCGACGCGGGCGCAAATGCAAAGCGGCCCGGGGTTTGCCGCCCCGGGCCGCCCGCTTTGGAGAAGACCGCAGCAGCTAGTTGCGGTTGCTGCCGAAGAGCTGGAGCAGCATGAGGAAGAGGTTGAGGAAGTCGAGGTAGAGGCGGAGCGCGCCCATGACCGACTTCCGCGTCGCCACGCCTGCGTCGTCGCCCGCGAAATAGAGTTCCTTGATCGACTGGGTGTCATAGGCCGTGAGCCCGGCGAAGACGAGCACGCCGATCACCGATACGGCGAACTGCAGCCCCGTGCTGTGGAGGAACAGATTGACGAGGCTCGCGAGGATGATGCCGATGAGCCCGACCATGAGGAAGGAGGCGAAGGCCGAGAGGTCTCGCTTCGTGGTGTAGCCGTAAAGGCTGAGCCCCGCGAACGAGCCCGCCGTGATGAAGAAGACCCGCGCGATGTTGGTGCCGGTATAGGCCACGAAGATGAAGGACATCGAGACGCCCATGAGCGCCGCATAGAGCCAGAAGAGCGCTTGGGCGGTCGTCGGCTGCATGCGCGTGATGCGCGCGCTCAGGAAGAAGACGAGCCCGAGGGGGGCGAGGAGCACGAGCCAATAGAGCGGCGTGCCGAAGATCGCATGCATGGCCTGCGGCGATTCGGACACCACATAGGCGACGATGCCGGTGAG
>DATNIJ010000067.1:0-3682 GCA_035604475.1 Alphaproteobacteria bacterium | reverse complement strand
CACACATCTTTGCAGAGGCGCCGATCACGTTAAGCCTCCCTCCCGCAAGCGGGAGAGGGACTTAACGCGATCGCGCCGTCCCGCGAAGCTGTCGATGACGAGTGCTGCCGAAAGAGCGAGTGCCGCGGTCAGAAGCCTAACGCACGCGACCCTTTCCCGCTCATTCCACGCGCCAGTCTTCCGTGCTCACAGCACGGCACCCGGGCTGCCGAGCGCATACTCGGTGAGGCCGCGCTTGACGAGCTCGTAGGCCTCGTCCACCGAGTCGGTACGCTGGAACAGTCCGATGTCCTCGCGGCTGATCGTGCCGTAGCGCACCAGCGCCTCGAAGTTTATCACCTCGTTCCAAAACTTGGTGCCGAAGAGCACGATCGGCACGCGCTTGCGCATCTTGCGCGTCTGCACCAGGGTCAGGATCTCGAACAGCTCGTCGAGCGTCCCGAAGCCGCCCGGAAACAGCACCACGGCCTTGGCCAAATACACGAACCAGAACTTGCGCATGAAGAAATAATGGAAATGGAAATGCAGCTCGCGGCTGACGAAAGGGTTGTCGAACTCCTCGTTGGGAATGGAGATCGTGAGTCCGACATTGAGGCCCTTGGCCTCCGAGGCGCCGCGGTTCGCCGCTTCCATGATGCCGGGCCCGCCGCCCGTGCAGACGACGAAGCGCCGATCCTCGTGGCCGAGGTTCTTCGACCAATCGGTCAAACGATGGGCGAGGTCCCGGGCCGCCTCGTAATAGAGGGAAAGCTCGAGCGCCGTGCGCGCCTCGGCGAGCCCCGCACCCTTCAGCTCCGCCTCCGCGAGTGCCGCCTCGGCAGCCTCCTTCGAGACGAGACGCGCCGAGCCCATGAACACGATGGTGTCCTGCACGCCGAAGCGCTGGAAGCGCGAGAGAGGCTCGAGATATTCCGACAACATACGCAAGGCGCGTGCATCGCGGCTCTCGAGAAAGCGCTGGTTCTGGTAAGCCTTGGTGCGGCGTTGCGTTGCTTGAGTCATGATCGACCTCGATTCCCGAGAACGGCCCAAGGCTAAACCGCTGGGCCTCGCTCTTATTCCTTAACAGCGAGTCGCCGGAGAAAGCGTCGCACGCTCTAGGGCCAGCGCTACTTTGCAATCACCACGGGATCGACGCGATCCGCGGGCCCTTTGTCCGCGAGCTTGTTGCCGAGCACGCGGACGTCCATGCGTTCGGCGCCCACACCCTCGCTCACGAGATAGTCGCGCACGGCGAGTGCGCGGGAGAGCGAGAGAAGGCGCGCTTGGCTGCTCTGCGCCTCGCTCCCGGCGGCATAGGCGTAAAGCTGGACGCGCAGCTTCTCGTTCCCCTTGAGCGTGCCGGCGACCTCTTTGAGTGCTGACTTCGCTTGGTCGGTAAGATCGGCAGCACCCGTGGCGAATTTGATGCTGGGGCCGCGCGTCTCGCTCGGGCTCGTGGATGTAGGCGGCTTGGCCGCGAGTTGGGGTGCGGCAGCGGACGGCGCAGGCGACGACATCGGCGAGGGCTCGACGGGCCGGACTGCGGGTGCCGGGGCGGGCTCGCTCGCGGAGGTCGCCGGCGCAGGCTTGGGCACGGGCACGGGCTCGAAGTCCGCAGCGGCGGACGTCTCTGCCGCGGCGATCGCGGGGACGGAGAGAGCGGGCTTCGCCGCTGTCGAGGGCGGAGGCGCGGGCGAATCGGTGAGTGCCGGAGCCGGCTCGGGCGGCGGCAGTGCTGCCGTCGTCACGGGCGCCGCAGCTGGTATAGCCGGAGCGGCGGATGCGGCAGGCGGCGCCGATGCCGCGTGCTCGGCAGCCGGCGCCGGTTGCGGGCCCTTCTCGGCAAGCTGCGGCGGCAGAGCGGCAATGACCACGGGATCGACGCGATCCGCGGGCCCTTTATCCGCGAGCTTGTTGCCGAGCGCGCGGATGTCCATGCGTTCGGTGTTCACTCCCAGGCTCGCGAGATAGTCGCGCACGGCGAGTGCGCGGGAGAGCGAGACAAGGCGCGCTTGGCTGCTCTCTGCCTCGCTCCCGGCGGCATAGGCGTAAAGCTGGACGCGCAGCTTCCCGTTCCCCTTGAGCGTGCCGGCGACCTGGTTGAGTGCTGCCTTCGCCTGCTCCGTAAGAACGGCGGCACCCGCGGCGAAATTGATGCTGCCCCCCTTCTCGCCGCGCTTCTCCCCTGGGCTCGAGGATGCGGGCGGCTTGGCCGCGAGTTGGGGCGCGGCAGCGGATGGCGCAGGCGACGCCATCGGCGAGGGCTCGGCGGGCCGGACGACAGGTGCCGGGGCCGGCTCGCTCGCGGAAGTCACTGGCGCGGGCTTGGGCACGGGCACGGGCTCGAAGTCCGCAGCGGCGGACGTCTCTGCCGCGGCGATCGCGGGGACGGAGGGAGCGGGCTTCGCCGCTGTCGAGGGCGGAGGCGCGGGCGAATCGGCGAGTGCCGGAGCCGGCTCGGGCGGCGGCGGCGCTGCTGTGGTCACGGGCGCCGCGGCTGGCACGGTCGGAGCGGCGGGCGCGGCCGGCGGCGTCGACGCAGCCGGCGCCGGCTGCGGACCCTTCTCGGCAAGCTGCGGCGGCAAAGTGGGGTTGCTCTTGCTTGCCGCGGCGGGCGGTGCCAAATCGCTCCGACCCGCCAGCTTCCGCATGAATTCAAGAAGTTCGCCCGACACACGGCCATTGGGCGGAAAGCCCGCGTCGCGTTGGAAAAGCACGATGGCGCGAAGCGTCCGGACCCCCATTCGCCCGTCGGTCGCGTCCGGCTCGTAGCCGAGCGAAATGAGCAGACGCTGCGCCTCGACAACCTCGCTTGACGCTTCGCCTACTACCTTTGCTGCCGGCTTGGCGACGGGGATGGGCAACTTCGCCACTTTGTCGTTCCTCGCAGGCGCTCCCTTGGGCACGACAGCCGGTGCCGCAGCCTGCGGCGCGCCCGGCTCCGTTTCCGCAGGGGGTGCGGCCCAGGGAAGAGGCTTCCCCTTCGCCGGCGGCGCATAGGCGACTTGCGGCGGAGTCTTCGCTGGCTCCGTCGCGCCCGCGACCGTCGCCGAGGCAGCCGGCTCTGCCGGCGTCGCGGTGGATCCCGCTTCCTTGGCTTTAGCCGTGGCAGGCGTTGTCGGCGCCGCCGGCGTTGTCGACGCCGCTTGCTCGGGCACCTCGCCTTCTGCGGGTGGGGGAAGCAATGCGGCAGGGCTTGCGGGCGGCGGCATCTCGCTCTTGACCTCAGCCGGCGGCGCCGCGGCTGCCGAGGCGGCGGGTACGGAGGGCGGGCTCGCGCGCGCGGACGCCGCTTGTTGTTGCGCCTCTTCCGGCTCGGCTGGGGGAAGCGCTGCGCCCGCTGCCGCGGGTGGCGGCGTTTCGCTCTTGACCTCGGGTACGGTCACGACGGGTAGCGCCACGGCAGGTGCGGAGGGCGGCGTTTCGCTCTTAAGCTCGGCGGGCGTCGCGGCGGATGCGGGTGCTGGGGGGACCGACTCGCTTTTGGCGGCGGGTGTTGCGCTGCTGCTCGCGCGCGCCTCGACGCTCGTCGCCGTCTTGACCGGAGGTGCTTGGGTCCGGGAGGCGAGATAGACCCCCGCAACGACACCGACCACGACCAAACCGGCACCCAGGCCGAGCCCGCGCACGAACGCTGATGTCGTCGCTTGCAATGCTATTTCCTCTGCAGCCTGCGCCGCGCGGAGGGAGCTTCTGCGGG
>DATNIJ010000066.1:0-5659 GCA_035604475.1 Alphaproteobacteria bacterium | reverse complement strand
CCTTCACGAGCGCAAACGCCATCGCTAAACTCTCAATCGTCGCAGCATGCTGTGGCATCGGGGTGCTCCTTTTGTGGACCTTGGTCGGCCACAGGGGAGTACCCCTTTCTTGCCCTGACACACAGACTGTTACGTCACCGGGCTTTCCCCCACCTTGCCTCGCCCCCTCCCCGCGCCCTATACTGCCGCTTTAATGACCGCGCTCGCGCACTCCCCCACGCTCCGCTACCCCCACCGGGATCTCCTCGGCATCGAAGGCCTATCGGCCGACGAGATCACCATGCTGCTCGACCTCGCCGAGTCCTACGTCGAGCAGAACCGCCAGGCCGACAAGAAGAGCTCGATCCTGCGCGGCCGCACGGTGATCAACCTCTTCTTCGAGAACTCGACGCGCACGCGCACCTCCTTCGAGCTCGCGGGCAAGCGCCTGGGCGGGGACGTCATCAACATGCAGGTCTCGACCAGCTCCATCAAGAAGGGCGAGACCTTGATCGACACGGCGATGACGCTCAATGCCATGCGTCCGGACGTGCTCGTCGTGCGCCACTCCGACTCGGGGGCCGTCAAGCTGCTCTCCGAGAAGGTCAATTGCGCGGTGATCAACGCCGGCGACGGCAGCCACGAGCACCCCACGCAAGCGCTCCTCGACGCGCTCACCATCCGCCGCCGCAAGGGCCGCATCCGCGGCCTAGCGGTCGCGATTTGCGGCGACATCCTGCACAGCCGCGTGGCCCGCTCCAACATCTCCCTCCTCAACACCATGGGGGCGAAGGTGCGCGTCGTGGCCCCGCCCACGCTCCTTCCGGCCCAGGTCGAGCGCCTCGGCGTCGAGGTCTTCTACGACATGAGGAGCGGGCTCAAAGACGTTGATGTGGTTATGATGTTGCGCCTCCAGACCGAGCGCATGCACGGCTCCTTCGTGCCCTCGATCCGCGAGTACTTCCGCTTCTTCGGGCTCGACTACGCCAAGCTCGCCGTGGCCAAGGAGGACGCCATGATCATGCACCCCGGGCCGATGAACCGCGGGGTCGAGATCGACAGCGAGGTGGCCGACGACATCGGGCGCAGCGCCATCCACGAGCAGGTGGAGATGGGAGTCGCGGTGCGCATGGCCTGCCTCGATGCGCTCATGCGCCGGGGCCTGCGCGGAAACGAGCCCGACGAGGTGAGCGCATGAGCATTCCGCCGGGCCTGCGCCCCGGCCGCACCGCCTATGTGAACGTCCGCCTCCTCGATCCCGCGAGCGGGCTCGACGAGCCGGGTGCGCTCCTGACCGAGGGCGAAGCGATCGCCGACTTCGGCCCTCGCCTCTTCGCGAACGGCGTGCCCGAGGGCGTCCAGGCGATCGACGGGCACGGCGCCTGCCTGCTCGCCGGCCTCGTCGACATGCGCGTGCAGCTCTGCGAGCCCGGCGAGGAGCACAAGGAGACCATCCACACCGGGAGCGAGGCGGCCGCCGCGGGCGGGGTCACCGCGATGGTGGCGCTACCCAACACCGAGCCCGTGATCGACGACGTCTCGGGCGTCGAGTTCATCGCCCGGCGCGCGCGCGAGGTGAAGCGCGTCAAGGTCTACACCTACGCGGCGGTGACCAAGGGCTTGGGCGGCAAGCAGCTCGCCGAGATGGGCTTGCTCCAGGAGGCGGGAGCGCTTGCCTTCACCGACGGCCTCAAGCCGGTGGCGAGTGCGCTTGTGATGCGCCGCGCGCTCTCATACGCGCGCACCTTCGCGGCTCTCATCATCCAGCGTCCGCAAGAGCCCGAGCTTGCCGAAGGCGGTGCGATGAACGAGGGCGAGGTCGCGACCCGTCTCGGCCTTCCCGGCATTCCGCGCCTCTCCGAGGTGATGCTGCTCGAGCGCGACCTCCGCCTCGTCGAGCTCACGCGCGGGCGCTACCACGCGGGGCCGCTCTCGACCGCGGAGGCGGTCGAGGCCATGCGCAGCGCGAAAGCGCGCGGGCTCGATGTCACCTGCGACACCGCACCCCACTATTTCACCCTCGATCAGACCGCGGTCGGCGACTACCGCACCTTCGCCAAGGTCTCGCCCCCGCTGCGCCGGCCCGAGGACCGCGAGGCGCTCATCGACGGACTGGCCGACGGCACCATCGACGCGATCGCCAGCGACCACGCGCCCCACGACCAGGACAGCAAGCGCCAGCCCTTCGTCCAGGCGGCCGCCGGCATCATCGGGCTCGAGACGCTTCTGCCACTTTCCTTGGCACTCTATCAGCGCGGCAGGCTCGGCCTGCTCGAGGCCCTCGCCCCCCTCACCTGCAAGCCCGCCGGCATTCTCGGGCTTGCGGCCGGACGCTTGCGCAAGGGAGCACCCGCGGATCTGCTGCTTTTCGATCCCACGGCTAGCTGGACCATCGAGGAGGACCGCTTCCGCAGCAAGTCGAAGAACTCCCCCTTCGCCGAGCGCCAGGTGCAAGGACGCGTGCTCCGCACCATCGTCGACGGCCGTCCCGTGTTCGTCGACGGGGAGAGCCGAGAGCGGCTATAAATCCGTAAAGCCCGGCTTCGGTCCCTTCGCCGAGGCGCACGGAGACACCCGCCATGCCGTCGCCGCTCGGCAATTTCTCCTACACCTGGCCGTTCCTCGCCGCTGCCGTGGCGGGCTATCTCCTGGGCTCGATTCCCTTCGGCCTCCTCCTCACGCGCCTCGCCGGCATGGGCGACATCCGAAAGATCGGCTCGGGCAATATCGGCGCCACCAACGTGCTGCGCACGGGAAACCGCTGGCTCGCGGCCTTGACGCTCCTCTTGGACGGCGGCAAGGGGGCGGCCGCCGTGCTGCTCGGCGCCCGCTTCGGCCCCGACACGGCGTTTCTCGCGGGTGCCGGCGCCATCGTCGGCCACCTCTTTCCGCTCTGGCTCCGCTTCAAGGGCGGCAAGGGCGTCGCCACGGGCTTGGGCGTGCTCCTTGCCGCCTCCTTTCCGGCCGGCTTGGCGGCCTGCGCCACTTGGCTCGCCGTGGCCTTCGTCTTCCGTTATTCCTCGCTCGCAGCCCTTGCGAGCTTCGCCCTCTCCCCGCTCTACGGCTGGCTCCTCGGCGACCCTCAGATCGCCCAGCTCGCCGCCTTCGTGGCCGTCCTCGTTTTCCTCCGCCACCTCGGCAACATCCGCCGCCTCCTCAAAGGCGAAGAGCCCAAGATCGGCGCCAAGATATAAGTGCCGTGCCGCGCCTTGGCCAGGGGCGGATATGGGCTTAATGGGCACCGACGCGGCTCTTTGCCGGCCGCTTACGGATTCACACATGATGGCGAAGGCGCCAAGCCCCTCTCCCGCTTGCGGGAGAGGGAGGGGCCCATTGCGCGGCAATGGGAGGGTGAGGGACGGCACCGGCATCCAGCATTCCCTCACCCTTCTCATCCCTTCGTGATGGGCCCCTTCCCTCTCCCGCTAGCGCGGGAGAGGGGCTTATCGCGATGAGCTTGACCCCACCATCTCAGCTTGAGGTTGACGAACCCTTGGCCATTAACCATTGTGGCGCGATGGCGCGCGAACGGCCTCTTACTGAGAGCGAGCGGCTGGACTGGCTTCGCCTCATCCGCAGCGAGAACGTCGGGCCGATCACCTTCTACCAGCTCCTCGCCCGCTTCGGCTCCGCCCAGGCAGCCCTCGCCGCCTTGCCCGAGCTGGCCAAGCGCGGCGGACGGCAGCGCCCGATTCGCATCCCCTCGCGCGCGGCGGCCGAGCGTGAGGTCGCCGCACTCGAGGCCTTTGGCGGCCGGCTCCTCTGCCGCGACGAGCCCGGCTACCCTGCCACCTTGCGCGCCGTCGAGGACGCGCCCCCGGTCTTGACGCTGCGCGGTCACGCCCATCTCCTCGAGCGCAACATGATCGGCATCGTCGGCGCCCGCAATGCCTCCGCGAGCGGCCGGCGCTTCGCCCGCGAGCTCGCCGCCGGTCTCGGGGAGGCCGGCCTCGTGGTGGTCTCCGGCCTCGCGCGCGGCATCGATGCCAGCGCGCACCAGGGGGCGCTCGCGAGCGGCACGGTCGCGGTCATGGCCGGCGGGGTCGATGTGGTCTATCCCGAGGAGAACCGGGAGCTCTATGACGCCATCGTCGCCCAGGGCCTGGCGCTCTCGGAGATGGCCCCCGGCACGGAGCCGCAAGGCCGTCATTTTCCGCGGAGAAATCGAATAATTTCAGGGCTTTGCCTCGGAGTCGTCGTGGTCGAGGCGGCACAGCGCTCGGGCTCCCTCATCACCGCCCGCTTCGCCGCCGACCAGGGCCGGGAGGTGTTCGCCGTCCCCGGCTCGCCGCTCGATCCGCGCTGCAAGGGGACGAACGGCCTCATCCGGGACGGCGCCCACTTGACCGAAGGGGCGGCGGACGTGATCGCCGTGCTCGAGGGGATGGGCAAGCGCCCGCTCGGCGAAGAACCCCCTGGAGAGCCCGCTCCCCCGCCCCTTGAGCCCACCCCGTCCGAGCTCGAGAAGGCGCGGCGGCTGGTGCTCGAGGCGCTGGGGCCGACCCCGGTGCCGGTTGACGAAATCCTGCGGCAAACCCATCTCTCCCCCGCGGTGGTGTCGATGGCGCTCCTCGAGCTGGAGCTCGCCGGGCGATTGGAGCGTCACCCCGGCCACCGGGTAAGCTTGCTCTCCTAAGCGAAACCCTTTAGCCTCCCGGCCCTTTGACCTAGCAGGCCTGGCGCAATGATCGTCGTCGTCGTCGAGTCACCGGCCAAGGCGAAGACCATCAACAAGTACCTGGGCAAGGACTATGTGGTGGTGGCGAGCTATGGCCATGTGCGCGATCTCCCGGCCAAGGACGGCTCCGTCCGGCCCGAGGAGGACTTCGCCATGTCGTGGCAGGTCGACAGCGGCTCGGAGAAGCACATCCGCGCGATCGCCAGTGCCTTGAAGAAGGCCGACCGGCTCTGCCTCGCGACCGACCCCGATCGCGAGGGCGAGGCGATCTCCTGGCACGTCCTCCAGCTCCTCAAGGAGCGCGACGCCCTCGACAACGTCGAGGTGAAGCGCGTCGTCTTCAACGAGATCACCAAGGACGCCGTGCTCGACGCGATGGCGCATCCTCGCGATGTCAATCGCGAGCTGGTCGAGGCCTATCTCGCCCGCCGCGCGCTCGACTACCTCGTCGGCTTCACGCTTTCGCCCGTGCTGTGGCGCAAGCTGCCGGGAAGCCGCTCGGCGGGCCGCGTGCAGTCGGTCGCCCTCCGTCTCGTCTGCGAGCGCGAGGCCGAGATCGAGCGTTTCCGGCCGCGCGAATATTGGACGATCGACGTCGAGTTCCGCAGCGCGAGCGGGGCCGTGCTGACGGCGCGCCTCACCCATCTCAAGGGAACGAAGCTCGACAAATTCGCTCTCGGCGACAAGGCGGGGGCGGACGGGGCCGCGGCCGTGCTCGCAGGCGGGGAGTATGCCGTCCTCAAGGTCGAGCGCAAGCAGCAGCGGCGCCATCCCAACCCGCCCTTCACCACCTCGACGCTCCAGCAGGAGGCCTCGCGCAAGCTCGGCTTCAGCGCCAGCCGCACCATGCGCGTGGCCCAGCGCCTCTATGAGGGCATCGAGCTCAGCGGCGAAAGCGTCGGGCTCATCACTTACATGCGCACGGACAGCGTGGCCCTTGCAGGCGAGGCGGTCGCGGCCACGCGGCGGCTCGTCGAGCAGCAGTTCGGCAAGAACTATCTC
>DATNIJ010000065.1:0-12507 GCA_035604475.1 Alphaproteobacteria bacterium | reverse complement strand
CCCGCGCTTCGAGGACCACGGCTGGAAGTCGAACCACACGGTCATCGAGATCGTGAACGACGACATGCCGTTCCTCGTCGATTCGGTGACCGCCGAGCTCAACCGGCGCGAGCTCACGGTGCATCTCGTGGTGCACCCGATTGTGCGGGTGAAGCGCGACGCCAAGGGGGCGCTCCTCGAGCTCTGGGCGCTGGCCGACGCCCGCGACGGCAGCGCCGGGGAATCCTGGATGCACCTCGAGATCGATGAGGAGAGCTCCCCGGGGACGCTCGAGGACATCTCACGGGGTGTCGAGCGCGTGCTCGGCGACGTGCGCGCCGCGGTCGAGGATTGGCCCAAGATGCGCGCGCGGCTTGCCGAGCTCCTGGTGCGGCTCGAGAAAGGGAAACTGCCGTTTCCCGCCGCCGAGCTCGCGGAGGCAAAGGAGTTCCTCGCCTGGATCGATGCCGACCACTTCACCTTCCTCGGCTACCGCGAGTACGACTTCGTGGGCTCGGGTGCGGCCGCCCGCATGGAGGTGACGCACGGGACCGGGCTCGGCATCCTGAGAGACGATTCCGAGCTCGTCTACCGGGGACGGCGCAATATGTCGGCGCTCCCCCCCGACGTTCAGGCCTTCCTGCGCCAGCCGCAGCTCCTGACCGTCAACAAGGCGAACCGGCGCTCGACCGTGCATCGCCCGACTCACATGGACGTCGTCACGGTCAAGAAGTTCGGGGACGACGGCGAGGTCGCGGGCGAGCGGCTCTTCGTCGGCCTCTTCACCTCCGCCGCCTACAATCGCGTCCCGCGCGAGATCCCGCTCCTGCGCCACAAGGTCGCCAACGTGATGGCGCGCTCGGGCTTCGCGCCCAACAGCCACGACGGCAAGGCGCTCCTGCACATCCTTGAGACCTATCCGCGCGACCAGCTCTTCCAGATCGAGGAGGACGAGCTTTTCGAGATCGCGACGGGCATTCTCCATCTGCAGGAGCGTCAGCGCATCGCGCTCTTCACGCGCAAGGATCCCTTCGAGCGCTTCGTCGCCTGCCTCACCTACGTGCCGCGCGAGCGCTACAATACGGAGTTGCGCGAGCGCTTCGGCGCCATCCTCGAGCAGGCCTTCAACGGCGAGGTCACCGCGTTCGAGCCGGAGCTTGGCAGCGATACGCTGCTCGCCCGCGTCCTCTTCATCGTGAAGACCACGCCCGGCGAAATCCCCGAGATCCGCAACGACGAGATCGAGGCGAAGCTCGTCGAGGCGGCGCGCTCCTGGGGCGACAAGCTCAAGGCGGCACTCGTCGAGGGCAACGGCGAGGAACGGGGCTTGCGTCTCTTCCGGCGCTACGCGGCCGCCTTCCCCGTCGACTATCGCGAGCGCTTCAGCGCGCACACGGCACTTGTCGACATCGAGAAGATCGAGGCCGTGCTCGCCCAAGGCAGCGTCGACATGCACCTCTATCGTCCGCTTGAGGCCCAGGAGAGCGAGGTGCGCTTCAAGATCTACAAGGCGGGTGCCGCGGTGGCGCTCTCCGACATCTTGCCCATGCTCGAGGACATGGGCCTGCGCGTGCTTCAGGAGGTGCCCTTCGTCGTCGAGCCGCACGAGACGGATGCCGTCTACCTCCACGATTTCGGCATGGTGCGCGCCGACGGCGCCGCGATCGAGCTCGACGCCTTGCGCGAAAGCTTCCAGGACGCCTTCGCCCGCATCTGGTCGGGTGCGATGGAGGCGGACGGCTTCAACCGCCTCGTGCTCGCGGGCGGGCTTGCCTGGCGCGAGGTCGTGATCCTGCGCGCCTATTGCAAGTACCTGCGCCAGACCGGGATCACCTTCAGCCAAGCCTACATGGAGGAGACGCTCACGCGCAATCCGGGGCTCGCGCGCCGCATCGTCGGGCTCTTCCTTGCGCGCTTCGACCCCCTGCGCCAGCACGACGTCGAAGTGCGCGCCACCGCCCTTGTGCAGGAGATCGAGCAGGGTCTCGACAAGGTCGAGAGCCTCGACGAGGACCGCATCATCCGCCGCTTCGTGGACCTCGTGCAGTCGACGCTGCGCACCAACTATTTCCAAAAGGGCAAGGACGGCGGGCCCAAACCCTACCTCTCCGTCAAGCTCGACAGCCGCAAGCTCGCCGAGCTGCCCGAGCCGCGCCCGCTCTTCGAGATCTGGGTCTACTCCCCGCGCATGGAGGGCATCCACCTGCGCGGCGGCCGCGTGGCACGCGGCGGCATCCGCTGGTCGGACCGGCGCGAGGACTTCCGCACCGAGATCCTCGGCCTCATGAAGGCCCAAATGGCGAAGAACACCGTCATCGTGCCGGTCGGCTCCAAAGGCGGCTTCGTGGTCAAGCGCCCGCCCGCGGACGGAGGGCGCGAGGCGCTCATGGCCGAGGTCGTCGAATGCTACCGCACGCTCATGCGCGGCATGCTCGACCTCACCGACAACATCAAGCAGGGCGAGTTCGTCCCGCCGCCCGACGTGGTGCGCCGCGACGAGGACGATGCCTATCTCGTCGTCGCCGCCGACAAGGGGACGGCGACCTTCTCCGACATCGCGAATGCGGTCAGCCGCGACGAGTACGGCTTCTGGCTCGACGACGCCTTCGCCTCGGGCGGCTCGGCCGGCTACGACCACAAGACGATGGGCATCACCGCGAAGGGTGCCTGGGAATCGGTGAAGCGGCACTTCCGCGAGGCCGGCCGCGACATCCAGAACCACGACTTCACCGTCGTCGGCATCGGCGACATGTCAGGCGACGTGTTCGGCAACGGCATGCTGCTCTCCGAGCACATAAAGCTGATCGGCGCCTTCAACCACCTCCACCTCTTCGTCGATCCCGAGCCCGACCCAAAGGCGAGCCTGGCCGAGCGCCGTCGCCTCTTCGAGCTGCCGCGCTCGAGCTGGTGCGACTACGACGCGAAGCTCATCTCGAGGGGCGGCGGGATCTTCGAGCGCAAGGCGAAGTCGATCAGGCTGTCGCCCGAGATGAAGCGTCTCTTCGGCATCGCCAAGGACGCTATCACGCCGGCGGAGCTGATCCGGGCCATGCTCACCGCACCCGTGGACCTGCTCTGGTTCGGCGGCATCGGCACCTTCGTCAAGGCGCGCGAGGAGAGCCATGCGGAGGCGGGCGACCGCTCCAACGACGCCTTGCGCGTCGATGCGGAGGAGCTCAAGGCCAAGGTGATCGGCGAGGGGGCGAACCTCGGCATCACCCAGCGCGGCCGCATCGCCTTTGCGCTCGCCGGCGGGCGCCTCAACACGGACGCGATCGACAATTCGGCGGGGGTTTCCACCTCCGACCATGAGGTGAACCTCAAGATCCTCCTGGGCGACGTGGTGTCGCGCGGCGACCTGACCATGAAGCAGCGCGATCAGCTCCTGCGCTCGCTCGAGGACGAGGTCGCCGCCCACGTGCTCGAGGACAATTACCAGCAGCCGCAGGCGCTCACCGTGGCCGAGGCCGAGGGAACCGCACTCCTCGACGACCAGCTTCTCCTCATCCGCCGGCTCGAGCGCAGCGGACGGCTCAACCGCGCCATCGAGTTCCTGCCCGAGGACAAGGCGCTCAACGCCAGGGCGAGCGCGGGCAAGGGCCTGACGCGGCCCGAGCTCGCGACCCTCATGGCCTATGCCAAGCTCGAGCTTTACGACCGGCTCTTGCCGAGCGACCTGCCCGACGACCCGACGCTTGTCGAGGACCTGGTGCGCTATTTCCCGCGCCCCTTGCGCGAAGGCTACCGCGCTGCGATCGAGCGGCACAGTTTGCGGCGCGAGATCATCGCGACCACGGTCACCAACAGCATCGTCAACCGGGGCGGCGCCACCTTCGTGAGCACGCTCATGGAGAAGTGCGGCATGGCCGAGGCGGACGTGGCGCGGGCCTATACGATCGCGCACGAGGCCTTCGGCCTCTCGGCGCTGTGGCACGGCATCGAGGCGCTCGACAACAAGGTCACGGCAGCGGTGCAGACCGCCATGATGGTCGAGCTGCGCCTGGCGCTTGAGCGCGTGGCGCGCTGGTTCCTGATGCACGGCCGCCACCCGCTCGATGTGAACGGCTTCGTCGCCGACTATGCTCCGGGAATCGCGCGCCTCTGGGCGCGTATCGACGAAATCCTGGCACCCGAGGACCGCGCCGTCTTCGACAAGAAGGTGGCGCACTTCACGGAGACGGGCGTTCCGCTCGAGCTCGCGCGGCCCGTGGCCGGCCTCGACTTCCTCGCCTCCGGCTGCGACGTCGTGCGCGCGGCGCAAGGGGGTGCGGTCTCGGTCGAGGAGGTGGGTCGCATCTATTTCGCCATCGGCGCGCGCTTCGGCTTCGACTGGCTGCGAGCGGCCGCCGAGGGGCTCGCGGTCGACGGCCATTGGCATAAGCTCGCGGTCGCCGCCATCGTCGACGACCTCTACGCGCATCAGAGCGACCTCGTGACGAGCGTGCTCGCCCAAGCCGGCGCCGGCGCGGCCGCAGACGGCGTCGTCGATGCCTGGGCCCAGGCGCACCGCACGATGGTCGAGCGTGCGCAAAGCGTGCTCGCCGACATCAAAAGCGCGGGCCAGCCCGACCTCGCCATGCTCGCGGTCGCCAACCGCCAGCTGCGCCAGATGATGGCAGGGTAGCATCGACAAACGCTTGCACGCCGCATCCCCTCACCCTTCCCATCCCTTCGGGATGGGCCCCTTCCATCGACCGCTCCTCAACGGGCGGTCGATCCCCCTAAAAGGGGGCGAGGGGAAATGTGATTATCTAGCTAATAAGTCCCGCTCACCCTTGAGGGCGAGAGGTTAGGGTGAGGGGGCACCGCGCAAATTCATGAACGCGACCAGCAAGAGCGGCACGGCGGCACGTCTTGCCTGGTGCGTCTATAACTTCGGCGTCGCTGCCTGGCCCGTGGTGATCGCAACCTTCGTGTGGGGCACCTATTTCTCGACGGCGATCCTGCGCGCACCGGAGGAAGGTGCGCAAAGATGGGGCGCAGCACTTTCCGCAGCAGGGCTCGTGGTCGCCATCCTCGGCCCCGTGCTGGGGGCTGTCGCCGACCGCGCGGGACGGCGCAAGCCGTGGCTCGCCGGCTTTGCCGGACTCTGCGTCGCGGCGACAGCACTCCTCTGGTTCTCGACCCCGGAGCCGGCCTCGGCCGTGCGCACCCTTCTTCTCGTGGCCCTTGCGAGCGTGGCTTACGAGTTCGGCCTGGTCTTCTACAACGCGATGCTGCGCGAGCTCGCCCTCCCCGGCCAGCTTGGCCGGCTCTCGGGCTGGGGCTGGGGTCTCGGCTATGTGGGCGGCCTCACCTGTCTTCTGCTGGCCCTCTTCGGGCTTATCCAGGTGCGCTCCCCGCCCTTCGGCCTCGCGCTACTCCCGGCGGGGCCGGTCCGGGCGACGGCACTTCTCGTAGCCCTCTGGTTCGCCCTCTTCGCCCTCCCCCTCTTCCTCATCGTCCCCGACCGCGGGCGGCAGCCGATAGCACTTCATGCGGCGGTCGGCGCCGGGCTCAAGGAGCTCAGGGAGAGCCTCGGCCGGCTTAGGGGAGAGCGCAGCATGCTGCGCTTCCTCATCGCGCGCATGATCTATGCCGACGGGCTGGCGACGCTCTTCATCTTCGGCGGCATCTACGCGGCGGGCGAGATCGGCTTGAGCCTCGCGGAGGTGATCCGCTTCGCCATCCTGATCAACGCGGCGGCGGGCGCCGGTGCCCTGTTGCTCGCCTGGGTCGACGACTGGATCGGCTCGAAGCCGACCATCGTCATCTCGCTCGCGGCACTCGTGGCCCTCGGGAGCGCCGTGCTCGCGGTCCATAGCAAGCCATGGTTCTGGGGATTGGGCATAGCGCTCGGCGTCTTCGTGGGCCCGGCGCAGGCCTCGAGCCGTTCGCTCATGGCGCGCATGGCGCCCAAAGGAAAGGAGACCGAGATGTTCGGCCTCTATGCCCTTTCAGGCACCATCACCGCCTTCATGGGCCCGGCCCTCTACGGCTTCGCGAGCGGCCGCTTTGCCAGCCAGCGCGCCGGCATGGCGGTCGTCGTCATCTTCTTAGCACTCGGGCTCCTGCTGCTGCTGAGGGTGAAGGTGCCGTCGAGCGGCACCTCTGTCCGGTCATGAGGCGCATGGGAGAAAGCACCTAACGATCCGGATCGTCGCTCACTGTTCCAGCGCGGACTTGCGTTCGGCAAGCGCTCGCGCCAGGTCGCGGGCACCGTGAAACACCGCGAGAATCGTCACGGCGTCGGCGCCGACCGCATAGACGATCACATAGGGCAAGGAAGGTACCGAGAATTCTCGAGTGCCCGGCAACCGGCCGGACCGCCCGATCTCAGGGAACTCCGTCAATCGCCGGGAGGCAGCGGCGATGGCGCGGTAGACCTTGGCGGCAGCACTCGGATTGTCTAGGGCAATATAGTCGATGATGTTATCGAGATCGCGCTCTGCCGGCTCGGCAATCAGCAGCCGCATCAGCGACGCCAGCCGTGCTTCGTTCCTATGTCGACGAACACCTCCTCGGCCGGCCGCACGCGGCCTTCGCGGGTGGCGGCCATGCCCGCTTCGATGCGTTCGATCTGCCAGGCATTTGTCTCCAAATATTGCCGCAGCGCTTGGTTGACGATGTAGTTGCGCGAGCGGTCCATGGCGGCGGCAAGGGCATCGATCTTGCTGACGATGTCCTTGGCAGCGCGGACGGTAATTGGTTCCGTGGGATCGGCTTGACTCATAAGTAATCTCCTGTGCTCAATAGTAATCATAAACCTGGACTGGCCGTTGCGAAAGGGCCTTGGGCAGGCGGCGGTTGCGCATCCTGATATTCAGATTTTGGCAGCCTCAGCCGTGCCGCCCTCAATGGCGGAAGTGGCGCATCCCGGTGAAGACCATGGCGAGGCCGGCCTCATCTGCCGCCTTGATGACCTCCTCGTCGCGCAGCGAGCCGCCCGGCTGGATGACCGCGGTGGCCCCCGCCGCGGCGGCGGCCAAGAGCCCGTCGGCGAAGGGGAAGAAGGCGTCGGAGGCGACGACCGACCCCTTGGTGCGCAAGGCCTTCTCGCGCGCGGCCTTGCCCGCCTCCTCGGCCTTCCAGGCGGCGATGCGCGAGGAATCGACGCGGCTCATCTGGCCGGCGCCGATGCCGACGGTCGCACCCTCCTTGGCATAGACGATGGCGTTCGACTTGACGTGCTTGGCCACGAGGAAGGCGAAGACGAGATCGTTGAGCTCGCTCTCGCTCGGCGCGCGGCGGGTCACCACCTTAAGCTCCCGGCGCCACACCCTGCCGTCGTCGCGCGTCTGCACGAGATAGCTGCCGGCCAGCGAGCGCAAGGTCAAGCCGGGAGAGCCCGGGTCCGGCAGCGCGCCGGTGACGAGAAGGCGGAGGCTCTTCTTGCCCGCGAGTGCTGCTTGCGCCGCAGGGTCGACCGCAGGCGCGATCACCACCTCGGCAAAGAGCTTGCCGATCTCGTGCGCGGTCGCCTCGTCGAGCGGCCGGTTGAGCGCCACGATGCCGCCGTAGGCGCTCAAAGGATCGCACATGAGCGCCTTGCGATAGGCAGCGAGCAGGCTCGGCCCGCGCGCCACGCCGCAAGGGTTGGCGTGCTTGATGATGGCGACGGCCGGCTCCTCGAACTCGGCAACGAGCTCGAAGGCGGCGTCGGTGTCGTTGAGGTTGTTGTAGCTGAGCTCCTTGCCTTGCAGCTGGCGTGCCGTGGCGACGCCCGGCCGCGCCTCGCCGCTTGTGTAGAGCGCCGCCTTCTGATGCGGGTTCTCGCCGTAGCGCAAGAGCTGCTTGAGCTCGCCCGCGACGACGAGGTGCTGAGGGAAAATCTCGCCGAGCGCGCCCGCGAACCAGCGGCTGATCGCGGCATCGTAAGCGCCGGTGCGCGCATAGGCCTTGGCGGCGAGGCGCTTGCGCAGCTCGAGCGTGGTGGCGCCGTTGCTCCCGCGCATCTCCGCCATCACCGCCTCATAGTCGCCCGGCTCCGTCACCACCGCGACGAAGTCGTGGTTCTTGGCGGCCGCGCGGATAAGGGCCGGGCCGCCGATGTCGATGTTCTCGATCGCGGTCGCGAAATCGGCACCGCGCGCGACCGTCGCCTCGAAGGGGTAGAGGTTGACGACCACGAGGTCGATGGGGGCGATTCCGTGCTTGCTCATCGCCTCGAGGTGCGAAGGCTCGTCGCGGCGTGCCAAGATGCCGCCGTGGATCTTGGGGTGGAGCGTCTTGACGCGGCCGTCCAGCATCTCGGGGAAGCCGGTCGCCTGGGCGACCTCCGTGACGGGAACGCCGGCCTGGCCGAGCGCCTTGGCCGTGCCGCCGGTCGACAGAATCTCGATGCCCCGCTCGGCGAGGAAGCGGGCGAACGCCACTAGGCCCGTCTTGTCGGAGACCGAGACGAGGGCCCGGCGGACGGGGACGCTCCCCGCACTCATCGCGCGGCGACCGCCCGCACCGTCCCGTCGCCCGCGGGGCGATATTCCGGCACCATGCGCTCAAGCAGCTTGCGCAGCTGGTCTTCCCGCCCGCTTGCCGCAGCGTCGCCGGCCTCGTCGATGGCGCGGGCGATGAGTGCCAGGTCGGCGGTGCGCGGGGCGGCGAGAAGAATGCCCTGGCAGCGCGTGGGGACGAGATGCTCGGTCTCGTGAAGGAGCTCCTCATAGAGCTTCTCGCCGGGCCTGAGACCGGTGATGACGATCTCGATGTCCTTATCGGGCACCAGGCCGGCGAGCCGGATCATCTGGCGCGCGAGATCGAGGATGCGCACCGGCTCGCCCATGTCGAGCACGAAGATCTTGCCGGCCTCGACCCCGTCGCGGGCACCGAGGGCGGCTGCCTGCAGCACGAGCTCGACCGCCTCGCGGACGGTCATGAAATAGCGCTTGATCTCGGGATGGGTGACGGTGAGCGGCCCGCCGCGCTCGATCTGGTGTTGGAAGAGCGGGACGACCGAGCCGGTCGAGCCCAGCACGTTGCCGAAGCGCACGGTGATGTAGCGCGTGCGGCCGCCCGCCGCGGCGAGGATGTCGCGCGCCTGGCAATAGCACTCCGCCGCCCGCTTGGTCGCTCCCATGACGCTCGCGGGATTGACGGCCTTGTCGGTCGAGATCAGCACCATCGCAGCGACCCCGGCGGCGTGGCAGGCGTCCGCCACGTTGCGCGTGCCGACGAGGTTCGTGAGCACGCCCTCGCACGCGTTATGCTCGACCATGGGAACGTGCTTGAGTGCCGCTGCGTGAAAGACGAGCTCCGGCTTCTCCGCGACGAAAAGCCGGGTCATGCGCTGCGCGTCGCGTACGTCGGCGAGGACGGTCGAGTGCGAGAGGAGGGGGTGCTCCTCGCCGAGCTCCTGCTCGATGCGGTAAAGGTGGTATTCGCCATTGTCGACGAGGGCCAGGTGCGCCGGTGCGAGTGCTGCGATCTGGCGCACCAGCTCGCCGCCGATGGTGCCGCCCGCACCTGTCACGAGGACCCGGCGGCCGGCGATCATCGCCTTCATGCTGGCGCGATCGAGCACGGTCTGCGGCCTGCCGAGCAGATCCTCGATCGCGATCGGCCGCGTCTCGAGCGTGTCGGAAAACTCAGAGCGCAGATCGGTCATGCGCGGCACGCGCGCAAGCGTGAGCCCGAGCGCATCCGCGCGCGCGAAAAGATCGCGCATTAGCTCCGCCTCGAGATTGTCCTTGGTCAAGATGAGCCGCTCCGGGCGGCGGCTCCGCTTGGCGCAGCGCTCGACGATCTCGGCGAGCGCGGCCGGGCCTCCGAGCACCGGCACGCCGAGGATGTCGCGCCCGACCCGCGTGCCTTTCTCGTCGACGATGCCGACGACCTGATAATGCGCCTGCGGCTCGTACTGCATGGCGCGGATGAAGATCTCGGCGCCGTCGCCCGCCCCCACCAGCAGCACCGGCACGCGCCGGTGCCCCGCCTTGGCCAGGCTGAGGTCGAGCCGGCGGTCCTTGAGCAGGCGATAGAGGATGCGCGGCCCGCCCAAGAGTGCCGTCAGCACGAACCAGTTGATGACCAGCATCGAGCGCGGCAGCTGGTCGAGGCGGGTGAAGAAGAAGAGCACCGGCAGGAAGATCAGCATGACGAGGGTCACCGCCTTGGCCAAGGTCAAGAGGTCGACCATCGCGATGTGGCGCCAGACGCCGCGGCCGGTGCGCATCCAGAGGAAGACGAAGGCGGCCACCCCCATGAAGAGGAAGAAGGCCGGCCACAGGTAATTCTGCAGGTACCACCAGGTGAGGTCGCCCACGCGCAAGTAGAGCGAGATGACGAAGGAGAGCGCCGCCATGAGCAGGTCATGGAGAAAGGCGAGGCGCGTGGGGGTCAGAATCCGGCTCAAATCAGGCGTCCGATCGATTTTTCAAGCGGGCGGGACAATAGCACAAGGCTGGCCGGGCCCAACAGTTCTTCGCAGCTGCGGGAGAGGCTCATTCGCCCGTGCGCGTGCCGAGATAGGCCAAGAGGCCCGCGACCGCGAGCCCGCCGAGCGTCAAGGGCAGCCAGGGCGCTTGCACCGTTGCCCAGAGTGCTAAGCCGAGGAGGACGGCGTTGACGAGGAGAATGGCCGCGACGACGCGGGCATGGCTGAGCCCCCCCTGGACCGCCCTCTGGTAGAAGTGCTGGCGATGGGCGCGCCAGATGCGCTCCCCGCGCTTGAGGCGGAGGAGGAGCGTGAGGCTCGCATCGGCGAGGTAATAGAGCGGCAGGAGGAGTGCTGCAGCCCAAAACCCCCGGCCCGCGAGCTCGAGGAGCAGCCAGGCGAGCAGATAGCCGAGCGGAACGCTCCCCACATCGCCGATGAAGATACGGGCCGGCTGCCAGTTCCAGTAGAGAAAGCCAAGTGCTGCCGCCGCCACGGTGAGGCCGTAGAGCGGCAGCGCGCTACCTTGACCGGCAAGGGTGGCGACAAGTGCCGCGCCGATGCCGAGGCACGCGCTCTCGCTCCCGGTGATCCCGTCGATCCCGTCCATGAAGTTGAAGAGGTTGAGAAACCAAAGCCAGAGAAAGCCCGCGGCGAGACGGTCGAGCCAGAGGGGGAAGAGGCCCTGGAAGACGGGCCCGGTGTGCCGCAAGGCCAGCATGCCGACGGCGATCGCGGCGATATGCACGAGGAGGCGGAGCGAGACCGGGAGGGCCGCGAGATCGTCGCGCCAGCTCACCCAAGCGAGTACCAAGGCGGCAGCGAGCGGCCATACCATGCCGCGGTCGGCACCGGGAGCCAAAAGTGCTATCAGCAGCCAGGCCGGCAGCAGCACCCCCATGAGGGCAAGCCCGCCGCCGCGCGGCATGGGTCGCGCATGGCTCGAGCGTTCGTTGGGATGGTCGAGAATGGCGCGCCGCTCGAGATAGCCAAGCGCTGCCCGCGTGCCGAGAAGGCTGGCCAAGAAGCAGGCGAGGCTGACGAGTGCCGCAAAGAGCCACATCATGGGCTGCTTATAGCCGGGCCGCAGGAGAGGCGGAAGCGCCGCCTCGCACCACCGCTAAGCCCTTTGCGGCGAGGCGGTCGCCGGTTTGGTTTGCCGCCGGGGCCGCAGCTGCCGGAGCGCGCGTCGGTCGGAAGGGCTTGATCTCCTGGAATCCCTCGCTATCAATGGTGCCCTTCGAATGGTAATAGTGCCACCGCGCCGGGACTTGAGATGGCGCAAGTCCATGGGTCGATCGCACGCCCCCGCGAGGGCGCCGGCCCGCGCCTCAAGCGGACCTCCGGCCCGGCACTGGTGTGAAGGAGTGAGTCAAGATGTCGTTGGAATTCAAGCGCCGCCCTTGCGGGGCTCGGAAACGGATCGCCCTTGCCGGCCTGGCGCTGGCATTGCTGTTGGGCGGCTGCGGACTGTTCGGCGACAAGGAGCAGCCCAAGGGAACTACCGCATCCTTGCCGCCGGAGAGCGCCGTGAGCGGCGACACCGTGCGCCAGGCGACGCCGACGCTGCCGGCCTTTTCCACGGAGACCGAAACCAACGTGGGCCAGCGCGTCGGCGTCAACGCCTTCCTCTGGCGCGGCGCCTTGGACACCGTCTCCTTCATGCCGCTCGTCTCGGCAGACCCCTTCGGCGGGGTGATCATCACCGACTGGTACGCCCCGCCCGAGACGCCGCAGGAGCGCTTCAAGCTCAATATCTACATCCTCGGCAAGGAGCTCAGGGCCGAAGCCGTGCGGGTGACGGTGTTCCATCAGAAAGAAACGAATGGGCAATGGCAGGATGTTGGCTCCGAGCGGCAGACCGGCAACGAGCTCGAGGACACCATCCTCGCGCGCGCGGAGAAGCTGAGGAGCCAGGCGCTTGGCACGGGGGGCGGCTGAGCGGCACTCCGTCTGTTTGCGGCTAGAGCGTCTTCCAATCTGATGGAATCGGAGTGTTGTCGATCGTCATTCCCGCGGAGCTTGTCCCCACGAAGGCGCTAGTGGATGCACACATCGTGAATTATCTTTCTTTTTCGGGGATTGGAATCGCGCTATCGATCAACAGCAAATTCGTCATGCCCGCGAAAGCGGGCATCCAGAACGGCAGAACCCCGCCCTTTCAGCGAATGGATTCC
>DATNIJ010000064.1:0-3017 GCA_035604475.1 Alphaproteobacteria bacterium | reverse complement strand
TGCTCGCGACCGACAAGCCCGTCTTGCTGGCGCCGGCGATGAACGTGCGCATGTGGCTCCATCCGGCCACGCAAGCGAACCTCGCATCGCTTCTCGCGCGCGGCGTCTCGTGCGTGGGTCCGGGCGAGGGCGATATGGCGTGCGGCGAGTATGGCCCTGGCCGCATGGCCGAGCCCATGGAGATCCTCGCCGCGATCGAGGCCCGGTTTCGCGACCGCTCTCCCTTGAGCGGCCGCAAGGCGCTGGTGACGAGCGGGCCAACCCATGAGGCGCTCGATCCGGTGCGCTATCTCGCCAACCGCTCCTCGGGCAAGCAGGGCCACGCGATCGCCGCGGCGCTGGCCCGACTGGGGGCTGCCACCACGCTCGTCACCGGCCCGAGCCATGAGCCCGATCCAGCGGGTGTCAAGGTGGTACATATCGAATCGGCACGCGACATGCTCGCCGCCTCGCTCGCCGCCTTGCCCGCCGACGCGGTCATCTGCGCCGCGGCCGTGAGCGACTGGCGCCCGGCGGATGCGGCCGCACAGAAGATGAAGAAGAACGGCAAGTCGCCGAGCCTCAAGCTGGTCGAGAACCCGGATATCCTCGCCACTCTCAGCCACGCCGGCAATCGCCGCCCGCGCCTCGTCGTAGGCTTCGCCGCGGAGACCGAGAACGTCGTCGCCCATGCCCGGGAGAAGCGCGAGAAGAAGGGCTGCGACTGGGTCCTTGCCAATGATGTCTCGCCCCAAAGCGGCACCTTCGGGGGCGAGAAGAACACGATCCACCTGGTCTCGGCAGAAGGGGTCGAGGACTGGCCGACGCTCAGCAAGGCAGAGGTCGCCGAGCGCCTGGCCGAGCGGATCGCCCGCTTCTTTGCGGAGCCGGGCTGATGCCGAGGCTCGAGGTCGCGGTTCTGCGGCTCCCTCACGGTGCCGGCCTGCCGCTGCCGCGCTACGCCACCTCCGGCAGCGCGGGGCTCGACCTCGCGGCGGCAGTGGAAGCCCCGATCGAGCTCGAGCCGGGCGGACGCGCCTTGATCCCCACCGGCTTCGCGTTGGCGCTGCCGTCCGGTTACGAGGCGCAGGTGCGGCCGCGTTCGGGCCTGGCGCTCGAGGAGGGCGTCACCATCCTCAATGCGCCCGGCACCATCGACGCGGACTACCGCGGCGAGGTCGGCATCATCCTCGTCAACCTCGGCAGGCGCCGCGTCACCATCACGCGCGGCATGCGCATCGCCCAGCTCGTGATCGCACCCACGGCACGAGCTCGCCTGGCCGAGGTGGCGACCCTCCCGGAAAGCGCGCGCGGCGACGGCGGCTTCGGCTCGACAGGCTCGGAGGCCATTGCGGGATCGTCCGCGCGCCCCAAGCTTGCGGGAGACGGCTAGGCATGCTGCGCCTCTCGAAGAAGCTCATGTTCGCGATCGAGGCGGTGCTCGACATCGCGTACAACGCCGGCAGCGAGCCGGTGCAATCGCGCGAGATCACGCGGCGCCAAGGCATACCGCGGCGCTACCTCGAGCAGGTGCTCCAGCAGCTCGTGCGCGCCGGCATTCTCGCGGGCGTCCGCGGCCCGCGTGGGGGCTACCGCCTCGCACGCGAGCGCCGCAAGATCACCGTCGGCGAGATCGTACGCATCGTGCGCGCGATGGAGAGTGCCGAGGACCCGATCGCGGATCCCGCGGGCTCGGAGCTCGGCCACAAAGTGGTACGTCCGCTCTGGCAGGACCTGCAGACCGAGGTGATGGAGCGGCTCGATCTCGTTACCATCGAGGAACTTTGCCTGCGGGCGCGCCAGGCGAACCTAGAGAGCGAAGCGTTCCACAAGCTGGATTATGTGATATGACATCCCCCCTTCCCGACACGAACCCGGGCGAACAGGCAGGACGTACGGCCGAGCCCGCGCGCCGCGGCCGTATCCACGACAGCATTCTCGACACCATTGGAGCCACGCCTCTCGTACGCGTACGCGGTCTCGCGGAAGACGCCGGTTGCCGTGCCGAGATTCTCGCCAAGCTCGAGTTCTTCAACCCGCTGGGCTCGGTGAAGGACCGCATCGGGCTTGCCATGATCGAGGCCGCCGAGCGCCAAGGCAGGCTCGGCCCCAGGACCGTGATCGTCGAGCCCACCTCCGGCAACACCGGCATCGCCCTTGCTTTCGTCTGCGCGGCCAAGGGCCGCCGCCTCATCCTCACCATGCCGGAAAGCATGTCGCTCGAGCGGCGCAAGATGCTGCTCCTCTTGGGCGCCGAGCTCGAGCTCACGGCGGCCGCGAGCGGCATGCAAGGTGCCATCCGGCGCGCCGAAGAGCTCGTCGCCGAAATCGGCGATGCCCTCATGCTGCAGCAGTTCAACAACCCGGCAAATCCCGAGATCCACCGCCGCACCACGGCCGAGGAGATCTGGCGCGATACGGGAGGGGCCCTTGATGTTTTCGTGTCCGCGGTCGGCACCGGCGGCACGCTCACCGGCGTGGCGCAGGTGCTCAAGCCGCGTTTACCCCATTTGCGCATCGTGGCGGTCGAGCCGGAGGACAGCCCGGTGCTTTCGGGCGGCCTTCCCGGCCCCCACAAGATCCAGGGCATCGGCGCCGGCTTCATTCCCGAGATTCTCGATGTCTCGTTGATCGACGAGACCATCCGCATCGGCAACGACACCGCTTTTCAGACGGCGCGCAAGGCAGCCCGGCGCGATGGCTTGCCGGTCGGCATCTCCTCAGGTGCCGCCCTTGCCGCAGCCCTCGAGCTCGGTCAGCGCGCCGAGATGGCGGGAAAGCGCATCGTGGTGATCATCCCCTCTTTCGCCGAGCGCTATCTCTCCACCGCCCTCTTCGAGGGGCTGTAGATCATGTGCCGATTAAGTGAAATCGCCTCTCTCGTCACCCCCGCGAAAGCGCTAGTGGATGCACACATCGTGAATTATCTTTCTTTTTCGGGGATTGGAATCGCGCTATCGATCAACAGCAAATTCGTCATGCCCGCGAAAGCGGGCATCCAGAACGGCAGAACCCCGCCCTTTCAGCGAATGGATTCC
>DATNIJ010000063.1:0-3278 GCA_035604475.1 Alphaproteobacteria bacterium | reverse complement strand
AAGTGGCCGGTCATGCGTTTGCCCAAGAGGCGGCCTTGCATGTCGACGAAGGCCGCGACGACCGTGTCGATCTCCTTGGCCTCGACGAGGCGCTTGAGCGTGTCGATGTCGAGCTTGCCGGTCATCGCTTCCCCCATCCTTTTAGGCGCTTGCGGCCGCTCGATTGTGGCCCGATCCCTCGTGCGGACGCAATTGCCCTCTCTTGATCGGGGTTCCGCCCACGCTTAGGCTGTCTTGGGCCGAGGGAGCATGGCGCCGCGCAAGATCATCCACGACTGCGATCCGGGCCAGGACGACGCCATGGCGCTCCTGTTGGAGCTCGCCTCGCCGGAGACCTTCGAGCTCCTTGCCGTGACCACGGTCGCCGGCAACGTGTCGCTCGAGCGCACCACCGAGAACGCGCGCCGCATCGTCGAGCTGGCCGGCCATTCCGATCTGCCGGTCCATCCCGGCTGCCCGCGCCCCTTGAAGCGTGCGCTCATCGACGCGCGCCACGTCCACGGCGAGAGCGGGCTCGACGGCTCGGGCCTGCCGCCCGCCTGGCTCCACCCCGAGGAGGGGCACGCCGTCGCTTATCTGATCGACGCGCTCGCCGAGCCCGAGCTGCCGATAACTCTTCTCGCCACGGGCCCGCTTACCAATGTCGCGAGCGCGCTCGTGGCCGCCCCTCGGATCGCCGCCGGGATCGACGAGATCGTGCTCATGGGGGGTGCGCTCGGGCGCGGCAACGTGACCCCTTCCGCCGAGTTCAACTTTCACGTGGATCCCGATGCGGCGGCGATCGTTCTCGCTGCCGGATTGAAGCTCACTATGCTCGGCCTCGACGTGACGCGCCAGGCCCGCGCAACAGAGGCGCGCGTCGCCGAGCTCGAGGTGATCGCCAATCCGGTAGCCGCTGCCGTGGCCGGCATGTTGCGCCACGGCCTCGCGCGCGCGCGCGAGAGAGGCGAGCCCGGGCCGCCGGTGCACGACGCGCTCGTCCCCGCCTATCTTCTGGCGCCGCACCTCTTCACCGCGCGGCCCGCGCATATCCGCGTCATCGCCTGGGGCGAGACCGACTTGGGCCGCAGCGTCGAGCTTGCGGGCGAGGCGCCCAATGCGACGGTCGTCGAAGCCGTCGACGCGGACGGGTTTTTCGCCCTCCTCTTGGAGCGCTACGCCCGCTACCCCTTGCGCATCAGCGGATAGGCAAGCGGCCGAAAGGCGTTTATCCTTGCTCGACGGGGCTCATCTTGAGCGGGCTTGCGCGTCCCGATTCTGTCATGGAGATCGACGTGGATGCGGTCGTTTCCGAGGGCGAGGTGCGGGCGAAGCGGCGCGCTGGGGCGCGCGCGAAGAGAGGGGGTAGCCGCGCATGACCTTTTCGATCGTCGGCCGCTGCGCGCGTACCGGCATGGTGGGGATGGCGATCTCGACCTCGAGCATTGCCGTCACCGGGCGCTGCGCGTGGGTGCGCGCGCAAGTGGGCGCGGTTGCGACCCAGAACCTGACCGATCCGGTGCTCGGCGTCCAGATTCTCGATCTCATGGAGGAGGGGGTGCCGCCGGAGGTGGCGGTCAAGGAGGTGGCCGCGGGCGCGCGCAACATCGCCTATCGGCAGCTCGCCGCCATCGACCGCCAGGGGCGCGGCGGCCATTTCACGGGTGCCAAGGCGCTCGGCACGGCCTTGGCGGCCGCGGGGCAAGACTGCGTCGCCGCGGGCAACGCGCTTGCCAACGCCGACGTGCCCGGTGCCATGATCAAGCTCTTCGAGAGCGACAGCGAGCTCTACCTGGCCGAGCGGCTCTTGCGCGCGCTCGAGGCCGGCATGGTGGCGGGAGGCGAGGCGGGACCCGTCCACTCGGCCGGCCTTATCGTCGCCGCCGACCAGCTCTGGCCGGTCGTCAATTTGCGCGTCGATTGGGCAGAGGAGGCGCCGATCAACGAGCTGAGGACGCTCTGGGAGCGCTACGAGCCCCAGATGCAGGACTTCATCGCGCGCGCGCTCGACCCCGCCTCCGTGCGCCGCCGCGGCGCGTCGGGAGTGCGATAGGGGCTGCTCTCCAGCAAGCGGGCGAGGGACTACGCCTTCCACCCCGGCATGGTGAAACCGCGCTGATCGAGCTCGGCGTCGAGCGCTGCCGTTTGCGCGTCCGTCAACGCCACGAGCGGCGGGCGCACGGTCTTCCAAGCGGCGTCGCCGCCGAAGCGCGCCACGGTGTGCTTCAAGGCCGGAATCATGGGGAATTTCTGCATGGCGAAGCGCAGGTCGTTGAGCTGCGCCTGGCGCGCGTCGGCGTCGGCGTCCTGCCAATGGGCATAGAGGCCGGCGATGGCCGCGGGGTTGATGTTGGCGGTCGCACTGATGCAGCCGGCCCCGCCGCCGCGCATGTTGGCGAGTAGGAACGCCTCGGAGCCCGCGAAGACGTCGAAGATGCCGGGGAAGGCCTTCAGCATCGCCTCAGTATTCTTCCAATCACCCGAGCTGTCCTTGACGCCCGCGACAATACCCGGATAGGCCTTGAGCAGGCGCTCGATGAGGGCGAGGCTGATCGGCACCTGGGAGACCGGCGGAATGTGGTAGAGGTAGATGCGCAGCCGCGCGTCGCCGACCCGCTCGATCACTTCCGCGAAATTGCGGTAGAGGCCGTCGTCGCTTACACCCTTGTAATAGAAGGGCGGCAGCATGAGCACGCCGGCCACGCCGAGCTCGACCGCGCGCCGCGTGAGCCGGACCGAGTCCGGAAGCGCGGAGCACCCCGTACCCGGCATCATGGCGCGCGGATCGATCTTGGCCTCGATCAGCGCCGCGAGCAGGTCGAGGCGCTCCTCGAGGCTCAGCGAGTTCGCCTCGCTGTTGGTGCCGAACACGGCGAGACCGCAGCTCTGCGAGACGAGCCAGCGGCAGTGGCGGATGAGGCGCCCGGCATCCACGCCGAGATCGGCCTTGAAAGGCGTCACCACCGGGGAGAGCAGGCCGCGAATGCGCGGCGCCTTGCTCGTCTCGCTCACCCTAGGTGCCGCGGCGGTTGCGGTATCCGGCATATCGTCCTCCGTCGTTATCCTGTTTTCAACCGTAGCCCTCGCGCAGCCGGCTCTCGAGATGAGTGCCGCTCTGGATCGGCGGATACTTCTGCACCTCGCCTTCCGCGAGGCAACCCGGCAGGCAGTCGATCATGACCTCCGGGTTGGGATGGAAGAAGAACGGCACCGAATAGCGCGAGCCGGCGTGGCGGCCGATCACCCGGTGCTGGGTCGCGCGGAAGCGGTCGTTCGTCCAGCGCGCCATCATCTCGCCG
>DATNIJ010000062.1:0-16372 GCA_035604475.1 Alphaproteobacteria bacterium | reverse complement strand
AAGCAAAGCGACATGACCCCGGTCCTCGATCTGACCCGCGAGAAGGGTGCCGGTCCCTTCCGCACGCGGCGTCCGGTCTACGCGGACCTGCTGCCGCCCTGCAACAACGCCTGTCCCGCGGGCGAGAACATCCAGGCCTGGTTGGCCTTGGCCCAGGCCGGCAAGTTCCGCGCGGCGTGGGAAACGCTCGTGCGCGACAACCCCCTGCCGGCGGTGCACGGCCGCGTTTGCTACCACCCGTGCGAGCGCGCATGCAACCGCGATGCGCTCGATGCCGCGGTGAGCATTCATGCGGTCGAGCGCTATCTCGGCGATCTCGCCGCGGCAGAGGGCTGGAGATTGCCCATCGAGGCGCCGGCGAGCGGCAAGCGCGTGCTTGTCGTCGGCGCCGGGCCGAGCGGGCTTTCGGCCGCCTACCATCTGGCCCGCCTCGGCCATGCGGTCGAGATTCACGAGGCGGGGCCGGTTGCCGGCGGCATGATGCACTTCGGCATTCCCGCCTACCGCCTGCCGCGCGCGGACCTCATGAAGGAGATTCGCCAGATCGAGGCGATGGGTGTGGCGATCGTGCTCAATCACAAGGTCGAGGACGTGCTCGCGGAGCGCCAGGCGGGGCGCTTCGATGCGGTCTTCATCGCGATCGGCGCCCACGTGAGCCGCCACGTGGAGATCCCGGCGCGGGACGCCGTCAAGGTGCTCGATGCGGTGGCGCTGCTGCGCGGTGCCAGTGCCGGCGAGGTGCCGCGACTTGGCCGCCGCGTCGTCGTCTACGGCGGCGGCAACACGGCGATGGATGCGGCGCGCACGGCCAAGCGCCTGGGTGCCGACGAGGCGCTCATCATCTACCGCCGCGACCGCGCCCATATGCCGGCCCGCGCCTTCGAGGCCGACGAGGCGCTCGAGGAGGGCGTCAAGATCAAGTGGCTGACGAGCATCAAGGAGATCGTCGGCCCCTCGCTCAGCGTCGAGCGCATGACGCTCGACGAGAAGGGAAGGCCGCAGCCAAGCGGCGAGATCGAAACGCTCGAGGCGGATGCCGTCGTGCTGGCGCTCGGCCAAGAGACCGAGAGCGCGTTCCTCGAGCGCGTGCCCGGCATCGAGTTCCAGTCGGACGGCACGGTGATCGTCGGCCCCGACATGATGACCGGACATGCCGGCATCTTCGCGGGCGGCGACATGGTGCCCGGCGAGCGCACGGTCACCGTCGCCGTGGGTCACGGCAAGCTCGCCGCGCGCAACATCGACGGCTGGCTCTCCGGCAAGCGCTACGTAAAGCCCGCGAAGCACGCCCCGGTCTCCTTCGAGATGCTCAACTTGCCCATGTTCAGCGACGCCGATCCCTCGGCGCAGAAGGCGCTTTCGGCCGCCGAGCGGTTGACCGGGTTCGAGGAGGTGATGGCGGGATTGAGCGAGCCCGAGGCGCGCTACGAGGCGCAGCGCTGCCTTTCCTGCGGCAACTGCTTCGAGTGCGACAACTGCTACGCGGCCTGCCCCGAGGACGCCATCATCAAGCTCGGGCCGGGCCGGCGCTACCGTTTCGAGTACGACAATTGCACGGGCTGCGCCGTCTGCTTCGAGCAATGCCCCTGCCATGCCATCGGGATAATTGCCGAGCCCGGATGAGGATGGAAGGCGTGCCGACGCGAGGCGAGGCCAGCGAGCAAAGGATGCGCGGGATGAGGAGAGAGATTGCAACGATGGACGGCAATACGGCCGTCGCGCATGTCGCCTATCGGATCAACGAGGTGTGCGCGATCTATCCCATCACCCCGTCCTCGACGATGGCGGAGCTCGCCGACGAGTGGTCGGCGCTGGGCCTCAAGAACATCTGGGGGAACATGCCGGTCGTGCAGGAGATGCAGAGCGAGGGCGGGGCCGCGGGCGCTGTGCACGGAGCGCTGCAGTCGGGTGCCTTGACCACCACCTTCACCTCCTCGCAGGGCCTCATGCTCATGCTGCCGAACATGTACAAGATCGCCGGCGAGCTGACCGCGACGGTGTTCCACGTCGCCGCCCGCTCGCTCGCCACCCAGGCGCTCTCGATCTTCGGCGATCATAGCGACGTCATGGCGGCGCGCTCGACCGGCTTCGCGCTGCTCTCCTCCGCTTCCGTGCAGGAGGCCCATGACAACGCGCTCATCGCCCAGGCGGCGACGCTCGAGACGCGCGTGCCGTTCCTCCACTTCTTCGACGGATTCCGCACCTCGCACGAGGTCAACACGCTCGCCCTCGTCGGCGACGGGGATATCCGCGCCATGATCGATCAGGATCTCGTGCGCGCGCACCGCGAGCGCGCGCTCGATCCCGAGCACCCCTTCGTGCGCGGCACGGCGCAGAACCCGGACACCTTCTTCCAGGCGCGCGAGGCGGTGAACCCCTATTACGCGCGCGTTCCGGCGGCCGTCCAGTCCGTCATGGACCGCTTCGCCCGGCTCACGGACCGGCAATACCATCTCTTCGATTACACCGGTCCGCCGGATGCCGAGCGGGTCGTGGTGGCGATGGGCAGCGGTGCCGAGACGGTGCGCGAGACGGCGGCAGCACTCGGCCTTGAAGGCGAGAAGGTGGGTGCCCTTCAGGTGCGGCTTTACCGGCCGTTCTCAGGCGAAGCCTTCGTCGCCGCCTTGCCGCAAGCCTGCCGCGCGCTCGCCGTGATCGAGCAAACCAAGGAGCCGGGGGCGACGGGCGAGCCGCTCTACCTCGATGTCGTCGCCTCCCTCGTGGACGCGGTGGCGGCGGGCAGACGCTCGACCATGCCGCGCGTCATCGGCGGCCGCTACGGCCTCTCTTCGAAGGACTTCAATCCGGCGATGGCCAAGGCCGTTTTCGACGAGCTCAAGAAGCCCAGAGGCAAGAACGGCTTTACCGTCGGCATCGATGACGATGTCGCGCATACCAGCCTCGACTACGACCCCACCTTCGCGATCGAGCCGGACGACGTGGTGCGCGCGATGTTCTACGGATTGGGCGCAGACGGCACGGTCGGCGCCAACAAGAACACCGTCAAGATCATCGCCGAGGAGGCCGGCCGCCATGCTCAGGGCTACTTCGTCTATGATTCGCACAAGTCGGGAGCGCAGACGGTGTCGCACCTGCGCTTCGGGCCGCGTCCCATAAGGGCGCCCTATCTCATCCAGCAGGCGAGCTTCGTGGCTTGCCACCAATTCAATTTCATCACGCGTCTGGACGTGCTGCGGACGGCGGCGCCGCGTGCCACCTTCCTCCTCAACAGCCCCTATGGGCCGGAGGAGGTGTGGGGCCGGCTGCCCCGCTCCATGCAGCGGCAGATCATCGACAAGAAGCTGCGCTTCTTCGTCATCGATGCGTCCAAGGCGGCGCAGGAGGCCGGCCTCAGGGGGCGCACCAACACCATCCTGCAGACCTGCTTCTTCGCCCTCTCCGGCGTGCTGCCGAGGGAGGAGGCGATCGGGCGGATCAAGGAGGCGATCCGCAAGAGCTATGCCGAGAAGGGCGAGGAGGTGGTGCGGCGGAATTTCAAGGCGGTCGACGGCGCGCTCGCGCGTCTTTTCGAAGTGAAGGTGCCCGCCGAGGCGACGAGCCCGTGGGAGCCGGCACCGCTCGTGCCGGCAGACGCGCCCGAGTTCGTCCGCCGCGTCACGGCCAAGATGCTCGAAGGCCGGGGCGACGAGATTCCCGTGAGCCTGATGCCGGTCGACGGCACTTTTCCCTCCGGCACCGCCGCGTACGAGAAGCGCAACATCGCCGACGCCGTGCCGGTGTGGGAGCCCGATATCTGCATCCAGTGCGGCCACTGCGGTTTCGTCTGCCCGCACGCGGTCATCCGCGCCAAATACTTCGATTCGGGCAAGCTGGCCAAAGCACCCGCGAGCTTCAAATCGGCGCCCATCAACGTGCGCGGCTTCCCGGACGTGCGCTTCTCGCTGCAGTTCTACGTCGAAGACTGCACCGGCTGCGCGCTCTGCGTCGAGGCTTGCCCCGCGCATAGCGCCGTCGAGCCCGAGCTCAAGGCCATCAACATGCGCGACAAGTCGGGCCTCGTCGAGCCCGAGCGGCGGAACGTGGCGTTCTTCGAGACGCTGCCCGTCAACGACCGCGCGCGGGTCGATTTCGCCAACGTGCGCGGCGTGCAGTTCCTCGAGCCGCTCTTCGAGTTCTCCGGCGCCTGCGCGGGCTGCGGCGAGACGCCCTATCTCAAGCTCCTGTCGCAGCTCTTCGGCGACCGCATGCTGGTCGCCAATGCCACCGGCTGCTCCTCGATCTACGGCGGCAACCTGCCGGTCACGCCCTGGTCGAAGAACCACGAGGGCCGCGGCCCGGCCTGGTCGAATTCGCTCTTCGAGGACAATGCGGAGTTCGGGCTCGGCTTCCGCCTCGCGGCCGACAAGCAGGTGGAGCTCGCCCGCATGCTCGCCAAGGGCTTGAAGGACAAGCTCGGAGCCGAGCTGGTCGAGGACATCCTGACGGCGCCGCAGCTGCGCGAGTCGGAGATCCGTGCGCAACGGGGGCGCGTTGCGGAGCTGATCCGGCGCCTCAAGGCGCTTCCCGAGGACGCGGTCGCGAAGGACCTGCTCTCGGTGGTCGACCGCCTCGTCCGGCGCAGCATCTGGATCGTCGGCGGCGACGGCTGGGCCTACGACATCGGCTACGGCGGGCTCGACCACGTGCTGGCGACCGCGCGCGACGTGAATGTGCTGGTGCTCGATACCGAGGTCTACTCCAATACGGGCGGCCAGGCCTCCAAGGCCACCCCGCTCGGCGCCATCGCCAAGTTCGCGGCCGCGGGCAAGCGGGTCGCGCGCAAGGATTTGGCGCTGCAGACGATCGCCTACGGCAATGTCTATGTTGCGCAGGTCGCGATGGGCGCCAATCTGCAGCAGACGCTGCAGGCCTTCCGCGAGGCGGAGGCCTATTCCGGGCCGTCGCTCATCCTCGCCTACAGCCACTGCATCGCGCACGGCATCGACATGCAGTCCGGCTTGCGCCAGCAGGATCTCGCGGTGGCTTCCGGCTATTGGCCGCTCTTCCGCTACAATCCGGCGATGCGCGCCATCGGCGAGAACCCGTTTCGGCTCGACTCTCCGCGCCCGACGATCAGATTCCGCGACTATGCGTACAACGAGATCCGTTACAGGGCGCTGTCGAATATCCGGCCGCAGGAGGCAGCCGAGCTGCTCGTCATGGCTCAGGCGGTCGTCGACGAGAAGTACCGCACCTACGAGGGGATGGCGGGCTGGGCGCCGCAGCGCTTCCATCCCGCACCGAGCTCGGGCGAGGCTCGCCCCTCGGTCGGCAGCTGACTGAGAAGGGGCAGACCATGGACCTCACCACGCGATATCTCGGCCTTGAGCTGACGAATCCGCTGGTCGCCTCGGCTTCGCCTTTGACGCTCGATCTCGACAATATCCGGCGCCTCGAGGACTGCGGTGCCGCCGCCGTGGTCCTGCCCTCGATCTTCGAGGAGCAGATCGAGGCCGAGGCCGCGGAGATGGACCGGCTCATCACGAGCCCGGGCGAAAGCTTCGCGGAAGCCCTTTCCTACTTCCCGACGGCGATCGGCTATCGCACCGGGCCGCACCACTATCTCGAGATCATCCGGCGCGCGCGCGAGGCGGTCGCGATCCCGGTGATCGCCAGCCTCAACGGCATCAGCCGTTCCGGCTGGCGCGAATACGCGCGCCTCGTGGAGCAGGCGGGCGCCCGCGCCATCGAGCTCAACGCCTATTTCATCCCCTCCGAACTGTCGGTGAGCGGCCGCGAGGTCGAGGAGGCCTATCTCGACGTGCTGAAGGCCGTGAAAGAGGCCGTCTCGCTCCCCGTGGCGATGAAGCTGAGCCCTTATTTCAGCTCGCCGGGGCATGTCGTCTCGGCACTCGCCCACGCGGGCGCCGACGGATTTGTCCTCTTCAACCGCTTCTATCAGCCTGACATCGATCTGGTCGAGCTGCGGCTCAAGCGCGACCTCCACCTGAGCCACCCCATGGAGATCCGCCTGCCGATGCTGTGGATTGGCGCCCTCGCCGGGAAGGTCTCCGCCTCGCTCGCCGCGAGCAGCGGAGTCCACAGCGCCGAGGAGGTCATCAAATATCTCCTGATCGGCGCAGATGTGGTCATGACGACGTCTTCGCTGCTGCGCTATGGCATCGGCCATATGGCAAAGCTCCTCGCCGGGCTCGAAAATTGGCTCGAGGCGCGGGACATCGAATCGCTCGCCAGCGTCCGCGGCAAGATGCGGCGGGGTGCCATCGCCGACCCTGCGGCCTTCGATCGCGCGAACTACATCAATATCCTGCAGGGCTACACGGCGAATTCCAGCGCGCTGCGCTGAGACGCCTTGGCGCGGCCGACCGGCGCGGTTGCGTGCATTCGTTGCTACAGCTACGCTCCGTGCGCTCCGACGAGTGCCTTGGGACGCGCATGCAAAGAGCGGCGAGGAGAGCCGTGGAAGGATTCGGCGAGGTTGGCGGCATCCGGCTGCGTTACAGGATCGAGGGCGAAGGCCCGTGGCTCGTGCTGATCCACGGCGTCGGCAACCGCCTCGAGGCGTGGGACGGCGTCGTCGCAGCACTCGGCGGGCGCTTCCGCACCTTGCGCTGGGACTTGCGCGGCCATGGCGCCTCCGACAAGCCGCCGGGACCTTACGCGCTCGATGACTTCGTGAGCGACCTCAAGGGCCTGCTCGACGCGCACGGCATCGAGCGCTGCCATCTTGCCGGCTTTTCGCTCGGCGGGCTGGTGGCGCAAGCCATGGCCCTCGCGCACCCCGCTCAGCTCGACCGGCTCGTGCTCTTGAGCACCGTGGCCGGGCGCAGTGCCGAGGAACGCGAGCGCGTGGCTCAGCGGCTTGCGATGGTCGCGCACGGCATTCCGGGCGCCCATTTCAAGAACTCCCTTGCGCGCTGGTTCACCGACGAGTTCCAGCGCACGCATCCCGAGATCATCGCCGCGCACGCCGCGCGCAACCGCGAGAACGATCCGCTCGCCTATGCGGCCGCCTATCGCGTGCTGGCCGAAAGCGACCTCGCCGACCGCCTCCATGAGATAACGGCACCCACGCTGATCGCGACCGGGGAGAACGATGTCGGCTCCAACCCGCGCATGGCCCGGCTCATGCACGAGCGCATCGCGGGCTCGCGGCTCGTCATCCTTCAGCACTTGCGCCATGCGATCCTCATCGAGGCGCCCGGAACGGTGGCCGGCCTGATCGAGCCGTTCTTAGCCGCGCGCGGCTGAGCTTCACCTGCCGGCGCGGCTCGCCGCTCAGTCGAAAGGCGGCCTCACGAGCGTGAAGCGGCCCGAGATCACCGCCTTCCCGTTGACCGTCGCGTGCCACCTATATTTGACGTTGTTGAAGTTCGCGAAAGTGCCGTCCTCGAAGTCGTCGGGAAAGAGCACGAAGCCCCAGTCGTCGTTGCGCACATGGATGGTCTTGGTCCAGTCGTGCTTCCCGTCGCTGACGATGAAGGTCGCGTCGTACTGGCCGAGATCGCCGAACTTGTCGCGGATGCCGATGCGGTAGGAGGGGGTGATGCTCTCCTGCCACGAGACCGCCGGTGCGGCCTCGCTCCCCGCGACAACGAGAATTCCGAGTGCCGCGATCAGCATCGAAAAAGCCGACCTCTTCACCATGAGTCCTCGCCGTCCGGCGGCTTTCGCAAGCATGAGGGTCACGGCGCTCGCTCCTCTTGTTGGTGCCTAGGCGAGCCCGCCGTTGCGCGTTACTTCTTGACGCCGAGCCCGCGCATGAAGCGGTCGCGGATCTGCGCGGGGTCGCGCTCGGTCTGCCCGGCCGCCGGCTTGTCGTCGATGCGCGCCGCGATGAGCCAGGGGCCGTCCTCGACGAGGGCGCGCTCGACGAGTTGCTCGAAATCGGCCTCGTCGGCGGCCCAGCTGCTCTTGGCGATCCCGGCGCCGCGCGCGATGGCGGCGATGTCGGCGCCGAACGCGGTGGCGCTCGCCTGCGCGCCCGTGACTTGGTACATGGCGTTGTCCATGACGACGATGGCGAGGTTCTTCTGGCGCAGCATCGCGATGGTGGCGAGGCAGCCGAGCTGCATGAGGAGCGAGCCGTCGCCCTCGAGTGCTATGACGCGCCGCGCGGGCTGCGCGAGGGCCACGCCGAGCGCGATCGGGCTGGCGAGCCCCATGCTGCCGAGCATGTAGAAATTCTGCGGCCGGCGCCCCGCGGCCCACAGGTCGAAATTGGTGTTGCCGATGCCGCCGACCACGGCTTCCTCGTGCTTGAGCCTGGCGACGAGGCGCTTCGTCAGGTCGGAGCGGTTCATCACCTTGGTATTGCCGGGCTGTGTCGGCCTGAGCTCGCTCGCGCCCATGACGTGCCTCACGCGGTGAAGACTTTGCCGCCGGTCAGGAGCGGCGAGAGGATCAAGGCCGCCGGCGCCTGCGTGGCGAAGGCCTGCTTGATCGTGCGGTCGATGACGAACTCGACCTCATCGAGACGCTGAAGCGTGTGGCTCTCGATGGCGAGGGCGTCCAGCACCGGGCGCATGACGCGGCACACCAGCGCCTGGCCGAGGTTGAACTCGCCGAGCGTGCCGCGCTCCGAGACGATCATCAGGAGCGGGATCTGGAACGGCAAGGCGAGGGAGGCGACGGCATTGGGCAAGGTGCCGAAGCCGCTCGTCTGCATCAGGACCACGCCGCGCATCCCGCCCATCCATGCGCCGGCGACGATGCCCGCCGCTTCCTCCTCGCGCGTCGCCGGAATCGCCGTGAAGAAGGCGTCGGCGTGCACGCTTGCGATGAGGGGTGTCAACACGCGGTCGGGAACATAGGTCACGAGCCGCACCTGATTGCGCTTGAGCGTCTCGTGCACGATCGCGTGCCACGGGGGCCCTACACGCCCTTCCTCGCCGACTGTCGACATCGATCGCTCCCGCCTGGCTGCGCTCGGCCCCAGTATGACGGGTCGCGGCGGGGGAGCCAACCGCCGCAAAAGCGCAGTGGGCGCGGCGAGAGCGCCTAGCTTCCGGCGGGGGCTGCCTTCGTGCGTTTGGGCGCGTCCGCGAACTGCGGCATGACCTCGCTGATGAACAATTCGAGCGAGCGCCGGGCGATCTCCGCCGGCAGCCCGAAGGAGGCGCCGTAGCAGAACTGCTCGACGCCCGCAGCCTCGTATTCCCTGAGCTTGGCGACCACTTCGGCGGGTGTGCCGAACACCATGCTGTCGCGGATCGCGGCCGGTTGATAGTCGCTGCGGTTGGCCAGCTGCGCGAAATCGGCCGGCTCGGGAAAGCCGTTCACCACGCCGCCGATGTTGCGGAACAGAGTCTCGAAGTGGCGTCCGTATTTGATCGAGGCCTCGATCGGAAGGTGCGCATCCTCGGGCCGCTCATAGACGCAGGTGCGGCGCAGCATGAGAAAGCGCGGCCGCGGCCGGCCGGGATGCTTGGCAAGCGTCTCAGCGAAGCGCCGTCCGAGCACCGCGACCTCGGAATGCGGGCGCGATAGGGGTGTCGCCATGATATTGGCCCCGCTCTCGACCGCCCACTCGAAGGTCCCGGGATCGCGCGCCGCTACCCAGATCGGCGGGTGCGGCTGCTGCAGCGGCTTCGGCACGGACGTCGCCTTGGGAAAGGACCAGAGCTCACCTGGGTGCTCATAGTCGCCCTGCCACAGCGCCTTGAGCGCCGGCAGCATCTCCTTCAAGTAGGCGACCCCCTTCTGCTGCGCGATGCCTCCGGCCATGCGGTCGAACTCGTACTGGAAGGCGCCGCGCGCGATGCCGAACTCGAGCCGCCCGCCGCTCAAGAGATCGAAGAGTGCCGCTTCGCCGGCGAGCCTGATGGGGTGCCAATAGGGCGCCACCACGACGGCGGTGCCGAGCCGGATGCGTTGCGTATGCGCCGCCCAGTGGGAGAGGATCAGGAACGGGTTGGGTGCCACGGTGAGCTCGATCGTGTGGTGCTCGGCCGCCCACGCGATCTCGAAACCGCCTCTGTCCGCGAGCCTGACGAGGGCCAGGGCCTCCGCCGCGGCCTCGCGCATGTCCCGCCGCGGGTCGTAACGCTCCATGTTGACGGCGATCGAGAACTTCACCCGCCCCCTCCCCTATCGCATCGCCGGCGCCGAAGCGCCGCACGGCACGATGGCGGCATTCCCCTCAGTGCTGCTGTGCTCCGGCCATGGGGCGGTGACCCCAATCGCTGATGTTGTCGTAAGTCTTGATCTGCCAGGACGCCTCCTCGACCTTGCGTCCGCCCCAGCCGATCTCGAAGGCGAAGCCGGACGGCGTCACCCCGTAGAACGAGATCATGCGGTCGTTCGGGTGGCGGCCGAGGCCGTAGCGGATCGGCACGCCCGCATCCTGGCAGCGGTCGTAGGCAACGCCTACGTCGTCCACCGCGTTCACCTCGAGCATGAAGTGGCCGAGCCGCTTGCGCATCGGCGCCTTGATGAAGGCCAGCGAGTGGTGGCGCGGATTGGCGTGGAGAAACACCGCATGCACGGCAACGCCGCCGAGCTTGGTGTCGATATAGTCGCTGAGTTTGAGGCCGAGGAGCTCGCGGTAGAAGGCATCCGTCTTCTCGCTGTCGTCGACGAAGAGGAGCACGTGGCCCATGCCCTCTGCGCCGGTCACGAAGCCGGAGCTCACGGCCGGCGAGCGGAAGGGTCTGTCGCCGCGCTTCGGCCCCTGCGCCAGCTCGACGCGGATGCCGTTGGGATCCCTCAGCACCGCAAGGGCGTCGACCTTGCGGGCCTCGATCTCCGCGGGCGTGCCCGAACGCACCTCGACGCCGGCCCGCTTGAGACGAAGAATGAGTGCCGCCAGCTCGCCTGCGTCGGCCGTCTCCCAACCGATGTAGGCGACATCGTCCGACTTGCCCTCATGGAGGCGAATGCGCTGGGCGTAATCGTCGAGGCGGAGCGGCAGGGCCCCGTCCGAGGCGCGCGGGCCCGCCTCCAGGCCGAGCACGCCGGTGGCGAAGCGGAGCCACGCATCGGGCTGGCTCACTTCGAGACCGAGATACGCAAGACGCGCGACGGCAGCCATGGCGGTCCTCCTTCCCGTCCGCTTGTCCTTGCGGACAAATCCGCGGAGCGCGCGACGGCACCCCGGACGCGGCTCGCGAAGCGCGAGGGGGTGCCGTATTTCGGGCGCGCGCATCCGCGCGACTGTGCTACGATTATATTCCATTGCCGCGGCGGACGCGATACGGACGCGCCCGCAGAGGAGCACCGCATGCGCCCTCTCTTCTGTCTTGCCCTCCTTTCCTGCGGCCTGGCCGCCTGCAGCCCGACGATGATCGTGCTGCGCCAGCCCGCGACCGGCCAGCTCGCCGAATGCTCGACCGGCGTGCTCATCGCCAGCATGATCGACAATGTCGAGGGCTGTGCTGAGGATTATGCGCAGCAGGGCTACCAGCAACAGACCCCATGAGCGAGAACGCCGTGCCGGGTGCGTCGTCGTGAAGGCCTCACGACCGCAGCGGCCGCCGACCAACACCGATCAAATCAAATCCTTACGCGGTGTGGTTTTTTGCGTTCCTGAATACGCTTAGTCCGTGGTATATAGCCCCGTTGGACACGTAATGGGCGATGGCTACCGAGTGGCTGCCGGCCAGGCGCGCGCGTCGGACCCTCGGCGAAAAGCAAGAACAGCGCGCTTGGGAGGCTGACGATGTTCAATCAAGTCCTCGATCCGACGGGGAACATCCTGATCACGTGGTTGGTGGCGCTCGTTCCCGTGGCGCTCCTGCTCCTCTTGCTTGCCGGGTTCCGCATGTCGGCCTGGCTGGCCGTGCTGATCGGCTCGCTCATCACCTTCGCGCTGGGTGTCGTGGTGTGGGGGATGCCGTTCGGCGACGGCGCTCGCGCCTATGTATATGGCTCGCTGACGGGCATCTGGGCGGTCGATTGGATCACGTGGTGGGGCGTCATGCTCTTCAACACGCTCGTCGTCACCGGCGTGTTCGACAAGTTCCGCCGCTGGCTCATCGCCCAAGGCTCGGCCGACGTGCGCGTGCAGACGATGCTGTTCGCCTGGGCCTTCGGCGCGCTGCTCGAGGGCCTCGTCGGCTTCGGCTATCCCTGGGCCTTCGTGGCACCCATCCTCATCTCGCTCGGCATTCCCGACATCGACGCGATCCGCGTCGCCGCCATCGCCAACAACGCGCCGGTCTCCTACGGCGCCCTCGGGGCGCCCATCATTGCGCTTGCCGCCGTCACCGGCTTGCCGCTCTTGACCCTTTCAAGCTCGGTCGGCCATGTCGTGGCGGTGTTGGCATTGCTGCCGCCCTGGGTGCTGCTCTACCTCGTGGCCGGCCGCCAGGGCATGTGGGAGGCCTGGCCGCTCGCCATCGTCGGCTCGCTCGGCTATATCGCAGGCCAGCTGCCGGTCGCCGCCTACCTCGGGCCGTACGTGCCCGACGTTGCTGGCGGCATCACCTGCTTCGTGGCGCTCCTGATCCTGCTCAAGGTGTGGCATCCCGCGAACGTGCTCGGCTACGGCGGCAAGCCCGTCTCGGCGGCGGATCAGGCGAAGCTTGCCGGCGGCGAGCATGGGCTCGAGCCGGGCGAGGTCTTCCAGGCCTGGCTGCCCTTCATCGTGCTGATCGTGATCGTGGTGGCATGGACCGGGCCGTGGTCGCCCATTCCGGGCTACATCCCCTTCAAGCTCGGGGTGACCGCGGGGTCTTCCATCAGCCCGGGCGCCAAGGTCGGGGCCATCTTCAACTGGGCGCCGGGGATCGGCGGCACCTCTATCTTGGTGTCCTGGATCGTGGTGGCGGTAATCCTGCGGCTCTCCGGTGCGCAACTTCGCGACGTGTTCAAGCGCACCTGGAACCAGATGTGGGGCGCCTGCCTCGTGGGCGTGTTCATCTTCGGCCTTGCCTTCGTGTTCAATTTCTCCGGCATGGCCGCCTCGCTGGCCAACGGCTTCTCGAAGATCGGCGTATGGTTCATCGTCGTCGCACCCATCCTCGGCTGGATCGGGGTGGCGCTCTCGGGCAGCAACACCTCGACGAACGCCATGTTCGGCTTCTTCCAGATGACGGTCGGCAAGCTGCTCGGCTTCCCGGTGATCTTGCTGCCGACGCTCAACTCGGTCGGGGCGGAGATCGGCAAGCCGATCGCACCCCAGACCGCGAGCGTGGGCGTGTCCACGAGCCGCTTCGTGCGCAACGAGGGCGAGGTCATCCGCCACAATATGGGCTGGACCTTCTTCCTCCTCGGCTACCTGATCCTGATCGGCGTGGGGTTCTACCTCTTCTTCCCGCAGATCATCCTCTTGGGGCACGGCGCCAGCTAGCAAGGACTTTCGTGCGCTCGCGAGTCGCAGCTGTCGCGACTCGCGGGCCGCGAAATCGGTACAAGCTCGAGGCCCTAGCGCGCGCCGCGCAGGCGCGAGCGGTAGATCATGTGCCAGGGATCGGGCATTTCGCCGACCGGGACCTCGATGAGCGTTGTCCCTGGCCGCTTGAGGGCGGCGTTGAGCTCCTTGCGCAAGCCCGCGGGGCTCGAGGCGCGCACCCCTGCGACCCCGAAGCTCTCCGCCATCTTGGCGAACTGCGGATTGCGCAGCTCGACGGCGATGAGGCGGTTGCCGTAATCCTCCTTCTGGATGCGCCGGACGTTGCCGAAGGCGCCGTCCGCGAACACGATGGCGACGATGTCGATGCCGTGGAGGGCGGCACTCGCGAGCTCCTGGGCATTGTAAAGGAAGCCGCCATCGCCCGAGATCGACACCACGGGTGTGCCCGGTTTCGCCAGTTTGGCGCCGAGTGCGGTCGGGAAGCCGTAGCCGAGGGTTCCCTGGTAGCCGCTGTTGATCAAGGTGCGCGGCCGGTAGGTGGGATAGGCGAGGCGTGCCACGTAGCCGACCTGGGTGAGTTCGTCGACGAGGATGCCGTCCTCGGGGAGCTCGGCGCGGATCGCGGCCAAGTATTCGACCTGCGGGCTGAGCCGCGCGCATTCGCGAGCGAGCCGCCCCTTGAGCCGGTCGAGCTCCTCCTTGCGCGAGGCGCGCTTGCGGTTCTGCCGCTGAAGCGCGTCGTGGAGGGCCGCGAGGGCTGCGTTCGCGTCCGCGACGATGCCGACCGCGGGCTTGGCAAAGCGCGCGATCTCGACGGGGTCGATGTCGATGCGGACGATCTTGAGTGCCTCGTCGAGGCCCCACAGCATCTGCGGATGCTGCAAACGCGTGCCGACCGCGAGCACCACGTCGGTCTCGCGCCACAGCTCGTAGCCGGCAAGGGCCGTGTGCGCGAGATAATGGCGGTCGTCCACAATGCCGCGCCCCGCGCAATTGGCGATCACGGGGGCTTGAAGCGTCTCGGCCACGGCAAGAAGGGCTGCACCCGCCTCAATCGCACCTCCGCCCACGAAGATGAGCGGCCGCTCCGCCTGGCCCAGGAGCTCGGCCGCCTTCTCGATGAGCGCCGGATCGGGTGGTGCTGGCGCCTCCGCTTCCGCGGCGTCGGGCAGGCTCACCTCCGTCTCGAGCGCCAGCACGTCGAGCGGCACCTCGATGCCGACCGGGCGCTGCCGGCCGGCGCCGAGCTCGCGGAACGCCTCGTTCACGAGCCGGCCCAGATGGGTCGGATGCTCGATGCGCGCGGCCCATTTGGTGAGGCCCTTGAGGATCGCGAGCTGGTCCGGAATCTCGTGCAACATGCCGAAGCCGCGTCCGATCAAGTGCGAAGGGATTTGGCCGCTCACGCAGAGCACCGGCGTCCCCGTGGCATAGGCGGTCGAGAGTGCGGCCGTGGTGTTGAGGAGCCCGGGGCCCGGCACCACCGCGTAGGCGCCGACCCTGCCGCTCGCTCGCGCATAGCCGAACGCCATGTAGGCGGCCCCCTGCTCGTGCCGAGGATGGATGGTGCGGATGGCGTCGCCTGCGTCGTAAAGGGCCGCGAAGAGCGCGTCGTTCTGCACGCCCGGCAGGGCAAAGAGCGTGTCGACCCCGTGCCGGCGCAGCATCTCGACCAGGGCCGCCCCGCCCGTCATTCGCGTCATCGCTTGTTCCCTCTTCAAGGCCACGCTGGATAAGGCGCAGGGTCTTCGGGCACCGCACCCGGTCTCGGCTCGGCACACTAGCAGGAAGGGTGCATCTGTCGAGGGGCTGCCGCCACGGCGGCCGCGGCCGCGGCCATTGACCGTGCGGGGAGGCTCCCGTATCCATGGGCTCCGACGGCCGTTCCGGAGGCAGGAGCGATGAGCGAAGAGCGTGTCCATCGGCCGCAGGGCGAGCACCACGCCTCGGTCGAGGCGAATGATTTCAGTGCCGGTCTCGGCCTGCTCACCGCCGGGCTTGCCAATTTCGCTCGTTGACGGGGCGGCTCCTTGTCCGAGCTCGGCCACATCCTTTACGACTGGTTCGGCCTCAACCGGGCGCTGTTCCGACTCATCAACGGGATGCATGGGACGCTTTGGGACCACCTCATGCAGGCGACGAGTGCCGCCGCCGACAGCGCGAATTTCGCGTGGTACATGGCGGCGGTCCTGCTGCTCGCGTGCGCCACGCCGCGCCTTGTCTCGACGCAGAATGTGTTCGTCTTCGGCATCGGATTTCCGCTCGTCAATCTCATCGTGAGCGCGCTCAAGGCGGCTACCGCCATGCCGCGGCCCGCACTTTCGCTCGGCGAACAGGCGCTGACGCTGCTCGGCCGGCAGGAGGGCGGCGGCGCCTTCCCTTCGGCCCACGTGGCCTTCGCGAGCCTGCTCGCCGCCTCGCTTTCCTCGGGAGCCCCAGCGCTCCTGCGCTGGATACTCTGGACCTTCGCCGTCCTCGTGGGGCTTGCGCGCGTCTCGCTCGGCGCCCATTTCCCGGTCGATGCGGTGGGCGGAGCGCTGGTCGGGGCGGGCGTGGCGCTTGTGATTCGCGCCCTTCTCATGTATTGGGGGGGTGCGGGGCGTAGGTCCGGCTAGCCGAGGACGCGAAGAGCAACAACGAAGCTTCGTCCTGCGCCGGATTTTTCAATGAGCGCCGTATGTTATAGGCGATCGAGCGATCGCGATCGGGAGCGGCGAGTCGCCGATTTCGAGCTCGCTCCCCTCGCCACATGGCGCGTGGAATTCGCGCGGATTAGAGGCATTCGGGAAGCCGCGGATGAAGTTACGACGCACCCTCGTGCTCGGCATGGCGGCCCTCTTGGCCGCCGCGGGCGCCTATTACTATTTCGGCGCCTATCAGAGCGCCCGCTCGGCGAAGCAGGCACAGGCGGCCACGGCGGGGGCCGCGCTCGCCCCGGTCGTCGTGGCGGCGGTCGCCCAGGCGAGCGTGCCGGTGGAGCTCAGCACCATCGGCAACGTCCAGCAGTATACGACCGTCTCGGTCAAGTCGCTCGTCGACGGCCAGATCTTCAAGGCCGGCTTCCAGGAGGGACAATACGTCCATCGCGGCGATCTTCTCTTCCAGATCGATCCGCGC
>DATNIJ010000061.1:0-26691 GCA_035604475.1 Alphaproteobacteria bacterium | reverse complement strand
CGGCGCTACCGGTTCGTCAGCGCCGAGAAGTTGATTGCCGATTTCTTCGATGAAATCGCGCGCGTCCTGAAGGAGCGGAACTATGACTGAGAAAACCAGGGTCGGCATTGCCACCCATCATGTGCTTCGTGAGCGCGCCCTGCAGATCGCGCGCGGGGAGCGCCGCCGTAGGCCGAATGAACCGAAGATTTGGTTCACATCGCTGGAATCGCTCGCGAAGGTATTGTCGGAGTCGAACCGGAAGCTGCTGCGGGTCATCGACCAGCGGCACCCGTCTTCCCTTGCAGAATTGGAGCTATTGACCGGCCGGAAGGTCAGCAATCTATCGCGCACGCTCAAGACCATGAGCCAGTACGGCTTGGTGAAGCTCGTACCCGGCAAGCGCGGCTCCGTCGCTCCCGAGGTGTTGGTGCGCGAAGTGCAGATGAACCTTTCCATCGTGGGATAAAACGGTGAGCGGGCATCTCTGCACCTCGTGATGCCGCGCGCACGACCGATTGTTTGTTTATGACCGCGTTCGATTTCAAAAATGAAGTGGCGGATGGGGTGGGATTCGAACCCACGAGACGCTCGCGCGTCTGCCGGTTTTCAAGACCGGTGCCTTAAACCGCTCGGCCACCCATCCGCGGCGCACATGCAAAGAAGGAGGCTCAAGGCGCCCGCGTTGTCCTCGAGCGCCGCCGCGGGATGCGGCGCCTTCATTTGCCGGCCGCTCTTGGCGACTGGCGTTCTAGCGGTGTTAGCACCGCGAGACAAGGAAATGTCGGCTCAAGGCGCACGCAAGCGGGCCTGACGAGACGGGGCAGGCGACGAGGGGGAGGAGAGGTGCTAAGCCCTCGCCTGGCGCGTGCGGCCCGTCAGTTCGGCCTCGGCCTCAATTTCATTGATTTCGCCTGCGGCCAAGCCTATCAACAACGCGACTGCCGCTCAAGAATTGCCGATGCAACTGCGGGGGTGGTTGCCTGACATTGCCCGATCTCAACGGATTCCGCAGGTACTGGGTCGCGGCCTTGGCGGCGTGCGTCGGCGCGACGATATCGTTGGCCGTCGCCCACAACGCGCGTCGGGTCTCCCATGATCAGCTTTTGGCCGAGCTCACCCAGCAGGCAGCCCTTCGCGCGAAAGGGCTGGAGCAAGTCCTCAGCCGTTACGAGGGCACCATCGAAGGATTCGCCGCGGCTTTTCCCACCGACGGCGTGACGCGCGAGGAATTCGAGGCGTTCGCGCACAACATCTATCTGGCCAGCAGCCTCCTGGGCACGGCGTTCCAGAACGTGAGTTGGGACCCGCGTGTTCGCGACGCGGAGCGCGCGAGCTTCGAGGCCGCCGCGCGAGCCGACGGCTTCGCCGGCTACCATATCGTCGATATCGGTCCCCACAGTGCGCTTGTGACCGCCGCTCGGCGGGCGGTGTATTTTCCGATCCGCTATTTCGAGCCGATCGTGCCGACGGCACCTATGGGCCTCGACCTGCTCTCCGAGGGGGAGCGCGCGGCTGCGGTCGAGGAAGCGATCGACAAACGCAGGCCGGTGGCTACGGCGCCGTTGCGCTTCATTGCCGGCGGCCGAGGCTGCGTGATCTTCGTCCCCGTGTTCAAGACAGGATCTGCCGCGGCGTCCTCGGGCGCGCGCAACGACCGTCTGCTCGGAATTCTGTCGTTCCGGCTCTTCACCAGCGCCGCAATCGACGCCATCATGGGCACCCTGCAACCCGTGGCGCAGGGCATCGACATGTACATGCTCGACGACGGAGCCCCGGCGGGCGAGCGCTTGATCTATGCGCGCCTGGCGGTGAGCGGCAGCCTTGCGGCCGATCTCGTCGACGCCCCTTCCGCTTTGGTCGAGCCTTACTCCGGCTCGTCGTTCAACTTTGCGGGGCGCGACTGGACAGTGATCGTACGACCGACGCCGGCATTGCTCGCCTCGAGGCTCCAGTGGGCCGGCTTGCGGGAGTTGTCGATCGGCCTCGTGCTCACGGCCTTGCTGGCCGCATACCTGGTCAGCAGCCGCAATCGCGCCGATCGGCTGCGGGTGCTCGCGGCCAACCTGCAGGGGGAGATCGCCGAGCGCGAGCGCGCCGAGCAGCGGATCATCCATTCCGCTCGCCATGATTTCCTGACGGGCTTGCCGAACCGCATGCTCTTCCTCGAGCGTCTGAAGCAGGAGATCGGCAGAGCGAAACGCGGCGAGAACAGCTTCGCCGTCCTCTATCTGGATCTCGATCGCTTCAAGGACATCAACGATACCCTTGGTCACCAGATGGGCGACCAGCTGCTCAAGGCCGTCGCCGGCCGGCTGAGCGAGGGCGTGCGGGACATCGACACGGTCGCCCGTCTCGGCGGGGACGAATTCGCCGTCATTCAGACAGGGCTCCACGATCCAGCGGATGCCGCCATCCTGTCGAAAAAGCTCCTCGACCTCATGCAAATGCCATTTCACCTCGACGACCACGAAGTCCGCACCGACGCCAGCGTCGGCACCGCCGTCTATTCTCCGAGCTCCGACGATGAGCAAGCGACCTTAGTGCACGCGGACCTCGCCATGTACAAGGCCAAGGCCGAAGGCGGGGGGCGTTTCTGCTTCCATCTGCCCGAGATGGAGGAGGAGGTCCGCGCGCGGGCAACCCTTGTCGACGACCTGCGCGCCGGCATCGCGCGCGGCGAGCTCGAGCTCCATTATCAGCCGCAGGTGGACTTGAGCTCTGGTGCCATCGCGGGCGTCGAAGGGCTGGTGCGCTGGCGCCATCCGGCGTCGGAGCTGATCCTGCCGGGCGCCTTCATCGGCGAGGCGGAGCGAAGCGGTTTGATTTTCGATGTGGACTCCTGGGTCCTCGGCGAAGCCTGCCGGCGCGGGCGCGCTTGGCTCGACGAAGGGGCAGCCCTTGGCACGATTTCCGTCAACGTCTCGGGCGCCATGCTCAAGCGAGGAGCGCCATATCTCCAACTCTTGGAGCAAACGCTCCGGGCGACCGGCTTTCCGCCGCAGCGCCTCGAGCTGGAGATGAGCGATTCCCTTTTTACGGAGCCCAACCAGGCGTTCCTGGAACTCTTGCAAGGGATGAGGCGGATCGGCATCAGGATCGCCATCGATGGCTTCGGCATGGGGTACTCGTCCCTTGAGTATTTGCGCCTCTTCCCGGTCGAGCGGATCAAGCTCGCCCGACACCTCGTCTCGGGCCTCCCGGACGACCGGAACACTGCTCCTATCGTCGAGACGGTCATCAAGCTCGCGGCGGCGCTACGCAGCCGGCTCGTCGCCGTCGGCATCGAGAACGGCGAGCAGCTGTGCTTCCTCCGCACACACGGCTGCGCGGAGGGGCAGGGCTACTATCTCAGCCCGCCGGTTCCACCGGAGAGCGCTCGGACCCTGATTCGCAGCGGGCGTTTGCACGTGCGCTCGCAGGACGACACGCAGCAAGCCGCCGAAGGGAGCGACGGCCGCTGAGCCCGGGTCAATTCGCTCGGTGGCGCGCAAATTTATGGGTGTGTGATATACCCCCACCCATCGACCGCTCCTCAACGGGCGGTCGATCCCTCTCAAGGGGGGACGGGAAATGCATGGCATGGCAACAAAGTCCCCCTCCCCCTCGAAGGGGGAGAGGGTTGGGTGGGGGTGACGCTCGGATTCTTGAAGGCAGTTACTCGCGTGGAACTGCGCGGCGATTGCCTTCGCCCGATGCGGGGCCTATGAACGGCGGCGATGTTCGTGCTGTCCAAGATCTTCTTGCTGCTTGCGAAGCCCGGCAATTTCCTCGTTCTCCTGCTTGCGGCGGGTGCCGCGATGCTCTTCTGGCGGAGTGAGCGGGTAAGACGCACGGGACGTCGCATCTTGGCACTTGCGGCCCTTGCGGCGGCCGCGGTGGCCACGACCGCGCTGCCTGATCTCGTGTTAGCACCGCTCGAGAACCGGTTTCCGCAGCCAGCACATCTGCCCGAGCGCATCGATGGCATCATCGTGCTGGGCGGTGCCGTGGACGAGGTGGTGAGCGCCGCGCGCGGGCAGGTGACGCTGGCCCCGGGTGCTGCGCGGCTCAGCGAGACCGTGGCCCTCGCACGGCGGCATCCCGAGGCGCGCATTCTCTTCACCGGCGGCTCGGGTCGGCTCTTCCCGGCAGGGCTCAGCGAGGCCGAGGTCGCCAAGCACTTTTTCGAGGAGATGGGTGTCGATGCGGCTCGCCTTACCTTCGAGGATCGCGCACGCAACACATACGAGAATGCGCTGTTCGGCAAGCGACTCGCCGAGCCCAAAGTTGGCCAGCACTGGGTTCTCGTCACCTCGGCGGCGCATATGCCGCGCGCGGCGGGGGTCTTCCGCGCCCAAGGCTGGGAAGTGATTCCCTATCCGGTCGATTACCGGACCACGGGCGATGGGAGTGCCACACGCCGCTTCGAATTCGCCGATTCCCTCTTCCTTTTGAACGATGCGGCGAAGGAGTGGATGGGCCTCGCCGCCTACCGTCTGATGGGCCGCACGAACGCCTTCTTCCCGGCACCGTGACGTCTCTCTCTCCGCGGCGCAGCGTGGAGAGCGCTTTACGCGCGCGCGAGCGTGTGGCAGAAGGAGCCCATGAGTCCTACCCGATTTTGGCGTGAGGGGCTCGGCGGGCAAGCGATGCGGGGTGCCGCGATGCTTGTCGGAGCGGGGCTCCTGCTCCTGGCCGGGGCCGTCTCCGTTGCGGCGAACGACCTCGACTTCGCAACTTGGCTGCGCGACTTCAAGGTCGAAGCGCGTCAGCGCGGCATCTCGCAGCGCACGCTCAATACCGCGCTCGACCAGGTGACGCCGCTGCCGCACGTGATCGAGCTCGATCGCAAGCAGCCCGAGTTCATCCTCACCTTCGACGAATATGTCGCCCGCGTGGTTTCCGACGCCCGAGTCGATCGAGGCCGCGAGCTGCTCGACGAGTATAAGGGGCTTCTCAGCCGAGTCGGCGCGAGCTATGGCGTCGAGCCGCGCTTCATCGTCGCATTGTGGGGGATCGAGAGCGACTTCGGCCGCACGACCGGCGATTACCCCGTCATCCAGGCGGTGGCGACCCTCGCCTATGACGGCCGGCGCAGCAGCTATTTCCGCGGCGAGCTCATCGATGCGTTGCGCATTCTCGATCGCGGCTATATCGACCTCGCGAACCTGCGTGGCTCTTGGGCTGGTGCGATGGGCCAGAGCCAGTTCATGCCGTCGAGCTACCTGCGCTACGCGGTCGACTTCGAAGGCAAGGGCCACCGCGACATCTGGCACAACCCCGCCGATGTCTTCGCCTCAACCGCCAATTATTTGGCACAGCTGGGCTGGCAAAGCGGGCAGAGCTGGGGACAGGAGGTCAAGCTCCCGCCCAACTTCGATTCAGCCCTTGCCGATCTTGCCGTTCAGAAGTCGGGCGAGGAGTGGCAGGCGATCGGGGTGCGTCAGCTCGACGGCCGCCCGCTCGGAGAGCCGGCGCTTGCGGCCTCCATCGTCTTGCCGACAGACGAAGTGAGCCCGGCCTACCTCGTCTACGACAACTTCCGCACCCTTCTGCGCTGGAACCGCTCGGTCTTCTTCGCCACGAGTGTCGGATTGCTTGCCGATCGGATCGGGGACAAGTAATCTACGCGACACTAGATAGGCGAAACCGAAAGGGGGGTATCCACTAGATATGCGCCTGCGCTGGGTGACCAAGGGGGTGGCCGGTATAGCTTTGGCCGTCCTGCTCGCGGGCTGCGGCGAGCGGAGCCACGCGCCGCCAGCAGGCCAAGCCGCCGCGCCGAGCCGCGGCTATTACAAGGTGGGCGCGCCCTACCAGGTCGAAGGGGTTTGGTACTATCCGGGGTCCGACTACAGTTACGACGAAAGCGGCATCGCCTCCTGGTACGGCCCGGACTTCCATGGCAAATTCACCGCCAACGGCGAGGTCTACAACATGAACGACCTCACCGCGGCCCATCCGACGCTGCCGCTGCCGAGCATCGTGCGCGTGACCAATCTCGACAACGGGCGCTCGATCGTGGTGCGGGTCAACGACCGCGGGCCCTATGTGCGCGGACGCATCATCGATCTCTCGCGCCGCGCCGCCCAGCTCGTCGGCATGATCGGCACCGGTACCGCCAAGGTACGCGTGCAAATTCTCCCCGACGAGTCGCGCCAGGCGGTGCTCCTTGCCCAGCAGGGCGAAATCCCCTCCGCCGAGCGCATCGCGAGCGCGGTGCCGACCGAGAAGGTGACCGCAGAGACACTGGTTCCCCCACCTGGTGTGCAGGCAGCCCCCGGCCCGACGACGGCGGCGCCCGCATGGCCGGCGCAGCCGCCGCCCGCACCTGTCGTGGTCGCCTCGGCACAGGCCGTCCCGCTGCCCGTCCAAGCAACACCGGTTGCTTCGCCGCCGCCGGTCGAGAGTGCCACGCTTGCGGCCCCGGCAGCGTCGGGCCTGTCGCCGATCTCGGCAGCGGCAGCCGCCGCGGCCGACCCCGTCAAGGCGGTGCTTGACCAGGCGGTGATCACGCTCCCGGTGAAAGCGACCTCGATCTATGTCCAAGTGGGCGCCTTCAGCCAGTACGACAACGCCAATCGGCTGCGCGCCAAGCTCTCGACCATGGGTGCTACGAAGGTCACGCAGGCATCCGTCGACGGCCTGCCCTTCTTCCGCGTGCGCATGGGGCCGGCCGTCACGGTCGACGATGCCGACCGGCTTCTCGACCTCGTGGTGCGCGCCGGCTATCACGACGCGCGCATCGTCGTCGAATAGGGTCGTGCGACCGGGTCGGCGCCAAAATTTTGGCGCAATCGCCCGCTAGTGTTCCAACTCCGGCGGTTCGTTCCGAACCGCCGGCCCGGAACACTAGCAAAATCATTATGGTCTGTTGTGGTTCCGACACAATGCCTGGTATCAAGCGTCGTAACCACAACATTAGGACTAATCAGGCATCAACAGGGGCATCTTTAGGGGCATCTTTCAAGGCATGACCGCAAATCCTCAAGGCCTCCGCTTGCGTGCGCAGGCGCCGATGAAGCGCTCTCGCCTTCGTGCGCAAGGACGGCGTTGGCCGGCAATTCTCGCCGCGGGCGCGCTCTTTTCCCTCCTGATCTCGGGCGCGGGCCGCACGGAGGCAGCGCTCCCGAGCATCGATACCTCGGCCAAGCAAGCCATCATGATCGACTACAACACGGGTGCCGTCCTTTTCGCCAAGGACGCGGACGTGCGCATGGCCCCGTCGTCGATGAGCAAGATGATGACGCTCTACGTCCTGTTCGAGCGGCTCAAGGAAGGGCGCATCAAGCTCGACGATACGCTCGCGGTGAGCGAGAAGGCCTGGCGCACCGGCGGCTCGAAGATGTTCGTGCAAGTGGGCAGCCGGGTGCGCGTCGACGACCTCGTTCAGGGCGTCGCCGTGCAATCGGGTAACGATGCCTGCGTGGTGGTCGCAGAAGGGCTCGCGGGAAGCGAGCAAGCCTTCGCCGAGGAGATGAACAAGAAGGCGAAGGAGCTCGGCCTTGCCGACAGCCATTTCGTCGATGCCTCGGGCCTGCCCGATCCGCAGCAGTACATGACGGCGCGCGATCTCGCAACGCTGGCGCGCCGGCTGATCACCGACTTCCCGCAGTACTACCACTACTTCAAGGAGATCGACTTCACCTACGGAGGCATCAAGCAAGGCAATCGCAATCCACTTCTTTACAAGACCCTCAACGTGGACGGACTGAAGACCGGCCACACCGAGGCGGGGGGCTACGGCCTTACCGCCTCCGCCGTGCGCGACGGCCGGCGGCTTATTCTCGTGCTCAACGGCATGTCCTCGGTCAACGAGCGCTCGCGCGAGTCCGAGAAGCTGCTCGATTGGGGGTATCGCGAGTGGGGCGACTACACGCTCTTCAAGGCGGGCGAAAAAGTGAGCGACGCCGAGGTGTGGCTCGGCACGCAGCCGAGCGTGCCGCTCGTCGCCAAGGGCGACCTCGTGGTGACGCTGCCGCATCTCTCGCGCGACAAGATGAAGGTGACGGTGAGCTACGATGGGCCGGCGCCGGCGCCGATCGCCAAGGGTGCCGCGATCGGCAAGGTGAGCGTGGAGGCGCCGGACGTGCCGAGCGTGGAGGCCCCACTCGCTGCCGCCGAGCCGGTCGATCGCCTCGGCGCCTTCGGCCGCATCGCCGCCGCGGTACGCTATCTCATCTGGGGCCCGTCGAAGTGAGCCGAACGGCTCCCTCCCCGAACGAGCCTCATGCCCATCGATGAGCCGCGGCTCCTTCATCACGCTCGAGGGCGGGGAGGGGACGGGGAAGAGCAGCCAGATGCCGTTGCTTGCCTCGGCCCTCAGCGCGATCGGGCTCGAGATCGTGGCCACGCGCGAACCGGGAGGCGCTCCCGGCGCCGAGGAGATCCGCAAGCTGCTCGTCAACGGCGAGGTCGGACGCTGGGACCCGCTCAGCGAGCTTCTATTGTATGTGGCGGCTCGGCGCGAGCATGTCGTGCGAACGATCGAGCCCGCGCTCGCGCGCGGCGCCTGGGTGCTGTGCGACCGCTTCGCCGACTCGACGATCGCCTATCAAGGCTATGGGCATGGCCTCGGACGCGAGGCCTGCGAAAGCGCGCATAGGACTGCCCTCGGCAGCTTTGCGCCCGACCTCACCTTGATCCTCGATCTTCCGGTCGAGATCGGGCTCGCGCGTGCCGCAGGCAGAGCCGGGGCCGAGACCCGTTACGAGCGCATGGACCTCGCCTTCCACGAGCGGCTTAGAGCGGGCTTTCTTGAGATCGCGCGCGCGGCCCCCGGGCGCTGCCGCGTGATCGACGCACGCGGCTCGCTCGGAGAGGTGCAGGCGGCGCTCTGCCGCGCCATCGCCGAGCGCTTCTCGCTCGCGCTATGATGCGGCCATGAGCGACGCCGAGGCAACGCGCGGGCCCGCCCCCCGCGCCAACCCGGACCTCCTTGGCCAAGAGGAGGCCGAAGCGGCCCTCTTTGAGGCCTTTCGCGGCAACCGCCTGGCCCATGCCTGGATTTTCTGCGGGCCGCGGGGCATCGGCAAGGCGACGCTCGCCTACCGCTTCGCCCGCTTCATGCTGGCGCAAGGGGCCAGAGCCGAGGCAGGCGGCCTCTTCCGCCCGGCAGCACCGCCTGAGAGCTTGGCCCTTTCCCCCGACCACCCGGTCTTCCGCCGGGTCGCCTCCGGCGGTCATGCCGATCTCTTGACGCTCGAGCGCCGCTTCGATGAGGAGCGCCGCCGCTTCAGAAGCGAGATCGGCGTGGAGGAGGCCCGGGAGGTTGCGGATTTTCTGCACCTGACGCCGGCCGAGGGAGGCTGGCGCATCGTGGTGATCGACGGTGCGGAGGAGATGAACCGCAATGCCGCGAATGCCGTGCTCAAGATCGTCGAGGAGCCCCCACAGAGCGCGCTCATCCTCCTGGTGAGCCATGCGCCGGGCCGGCTCCTCGCCACCATCCGCTCGCGCTGCCGCCGACTTGCCTTGAAGCCCCTCGATGCGGGGGTGCTCGCGCGCATTCTCGGGGAGCGGCTGCCCGGGCTTGCGCCCGGGGACTTACCACTCCTCACGCACCTCGCCGAGGGCAGCGCCGGCCGGGCCCTCGAGCTTGCCGAGGACGGCGGCTTGGCGCTCTTCCGGGAGATGATGGTGCTTCTCGCGACGCTGCCGCGGCTCGATCCGGTGGCGCTTCACCGGCTTGCCGAGCGCACCCTGGGCGGGCAGGGCGAGACGGCCTATCGCACGCTCTCCGAGCTCCTCCTCTGGTGGCTCGCGCGCCTCATCCGCGCCGCCGGCACGGGCGAGATGCCGGCCGAGGTCGTGGCCGGGGAGGCAGCAGTTTACGGGCGGCTCATGGCTCAGCCGCATCTTGATCGCTGGTTGGAGGTATGGGAAAAGACCGGGCACCTGCTGTCCCGGGCGGAAAGCGTCAATCTCGAGCGCAAGCAAGTGATGCTCAACGCCTTCCTCGCACTCGAGGCCGCCGCTCAAGCACCCGCGCGTGCGGGCGCTTGATCGGGCAGCATGGCGAGCGATCTATAGTCTCCCAGCTTGGGGTCCTGTCGAGGAGGCCTGAATGACCGTCGAGCGGTCGTTTTACATCACGACGCCGATCTTTTACGTGAACGACGTGCCGCACATCGGGCACGCGTACAACTCGATCGCGTGCGACGTGCTGGCGCGTTTCATGCGCCTCGACGGCTACCGGGTGAAGTTCTTGACCGGCACGGACGAGCACGGCCAGAAGGTCGAGAAATCGGCGCGCGCCGCCGGCATGGAGCCCAAGGCCTTCTGCGACAAGGTCGCGCAGAATTTCCGCGACATGGACCGGCTCTTGAACCTCTCGAACGACGATTTCATCCGCACGACCGAGCCGCGTCACGCGCGCGCGTGCCAGGACCTGTGGCGCCGGCTCAAGGCGCGCGACGAGATCTATCTTGGCACCTACGCCGGCTGGTATGCCGTGCGGGACGAGGCGTTCCACGCCGAGGGTGAGCTCACCACCGGCCCGGACGGCATCAAGCGCGCACCCTCCGGCGCCGAGGTCGAGTGGGTCGAGGAGCCCAATTATTTCTTCAGGCTTTCGAAGTGGCAGGCCCCACTCTTGGCACTTTACAAGAAGAACCCGGCCTTCCTCGCCCCCGACCATCGCCGCAATGAGGTGGTCAGCTTCGTTGCCGGCGGGCTCAAGGACCTGCCGGTCTCGCGCCCCAGCCTCAAATGGGGCGTGCCGGTGCCGGACGATCCCAAGCACGTCATGTACGTGTGGCTCGACGCGCTCACCAACTATCTCACCGCGCTCGGCTATCCGGATATGGAAAGCCGCGATTATTCAGAGTTTTGGCCGGAGGCTCTTCACGTGGTGGGTAAGGACATCCTGCGCTTCCACGCGGTCTATTGGCCGGCCTTCCTGATGGCGGCGGAGCTTGAGCCGCCGCGGCGTATCTTCGCCCATGGCTGGCTCTTGAACCGCGGCGAGAAGATGTCGAAGTCGCTCGGCAATGTGGTGCGGCCGGGCGAGCTCATCGCCCAGTACGGCCTCGATCCGGTGCGCTATTACCTGCTGCGGGAAATTCCCTTCGGCGCCGACGGCTATATCAGCCACGAGACCATGGTCGCGCGCATCAACGGCGATCTCGCCAACGATCTCGGCAACCTCGTCCAGCGCGTGCTCAGCATGATCAACCGGAACTGCTCGGCAGCGATCCCTCAGCCGGGGAGCCTCACGGCGGCGGATACGCGGCTCCTCGAGGCGGCCGAGACGACGCTTGCGGAGATGCGCGGTCACATGGCGGAGCAGGCATTCCACCGTGCGCTCGAGGCGCTGTGGCGCGTGATCGGTCAGGCCAACCGTTATGTCGACGAGCAGGCGCCGTGGGCGCTGCGCAAGACCGATCCGGCCCGCATGGGGACCGTGCTTTACGTGCTCGCAGACGCGATCCGTCATATCGGCACGCTCGCGCTGCCCTTCATGCCGGCCTCGGGAGCCCGCATTCTCGATCAGCTCGCGCTGCCGGCAGACGCGCGCAGCTTCGCGAGCCTGGGCCCGCACGGCCGGCTCCAGCCGGGCACCCTGCTCCCCAAGCCCGAGGGCGTCTTCCCGCGCTATCTCGAGCCGGAGCCAGGGGCCGAGGCGGGGGTAGGGAGGTGACCCTCGTCGACAGCCATTGCCACCTCGATTTCCCCGAGCTTCACGAGGAGCTCGAAGACGTGCTCGCGCGCGCGAAAGCGGCGGGTGTGGGCACGCTGGTCACCATCTCGACCAAGCTCAGCGGGTTCGCCCGCGTACGCGGGCTCGCGGAAGACCATCCGGAGGTGTGGTGCTCGGTCGGCGTGCATCCGCACGAGGCCGCGGTGGAGGAGGGGGCCGACGACGCCGAGCTGCTGTCCGGCCTCGCGCGGCATCCCCGCGTGATCGGCATCGGCGAGACGGGCCTCGATTACTACTACGAGCACAGCCCGCGCGAGGCCCAAGCACGCGCCTTTCGCGCCCACGCCGCGGCAGCACGTAGCGCCGCATTGCCGCTTATCGTGCACACGCGCGATGCCGACGCCGACACCAAGCGCATCCTCGAGGAGGAGGGCAGGGGCGGGGCACTCAAGGGCCTCCTCCATTGCTTCACGGCGGGGCCGGCACTCGCCGAGTTCGCCCTCGCCTGCGGCTTCTTCATCTCGATCTCGGGGATCATCACCTTCAAGGGTGCCTCGGCGCTGCGCGACACGGTGAAGTCGGTCCCGCTCGAGCGCCTCCTGGTGGAGACGGACGCCCCTTATCTCGCCCCGGTGCCGATGCGCGGAAAGCGCAACGAGCCGGCCTTCGTGGCGCACACGGCGGCAGCCCTCGCGGAGCTCAAGGGCGTCTCGTCCGAAGAGCTCGCGCGCGTCACCACGGAAAATTTCTTCCGCCTCTTCAGCAAGGCCACGGCCTCGGCACCCGCGGCAGCCGCCCCCCGGCAATGAAGGTCACCATCCTCGGCTGCGGCGGCTCGAACGGCGTGCCGCTCATCGGCGGCAATTGGGGTCTCTGCAATCCGCAGAACCCGCGCAACCGCCGGCTCAGAGCCTCGATCCTCGTCGAGGAGGGCGGGACGCGGCTCCTCGTCGACAGCTCGCCTGATCTTAGGGAGCAGCTGCTCGCGACCGGAAACGGCTGGCTCGACGCCGTGCTCTACACCCATGGCCACGCCGACCATCTCCACGGCATCGACGATCTGCGCGCGGTCAACGCGATCCGCCGAAGCCCGCTCCCCGCTTATGCCGACGAGGAGACCATCGCGGAAATCCACCGGCGCTTCGGCTATGTGCTCGAGCCGATCGAGCCCTCCGCGAGCGGCTATTTCTACAAGCCGTGCCTCGCCATCTCGCCCATCAAGGGCAAGTTTCAGGTGAAAGCCGTCGCCATCGAGCCCTTTCCCCAGGATCACGGCTTCTCCACCACGCTCGGCCTGCGCTTCGGCAAGATCGCCTATTCAACGGACGTGGTCGCACTCGACGAGCGCGCCTTCGAGGTGCTGCGCGGGGTCGAGCTGTGGATCGTCGATTGCTTGCGCTTCGCGCCGCACCCGACCCATTCCTGGCTCGACCGCACGCTCGCCTGGATCGCGCGCGTCAAGCCCGCGCGCGCCATCCTCACGCACATGAACCACAGCCTGGATTACGACGCGGTCTCGGCCTGCTGCCCGCCCGGCGTCGAGCCCGCCTACGACGGGCTCGCGATCGAGGTGTAGGCCAACTCTCGCAAATTCGCGCGTCACCCCCTCCCCAACCCTCCCCCCTCAAGGGGGAGGGGGAAGCCGTTGAAGTCGCTCATCTATTCCCTCCCCCCTTGAGGGGGAGGGTAGGGAGGGGGGTGTGCCAGGCGCGCCACCCCCCTTTTCTCGAAAATCCGCATTATATTGCACAAAGCCATCCATTTCGGTGATGGCTCGCAGCAAGGCGAGGGCGAGATGGACGCAGGCGACCTGTCGGTTTTCGCGGCGGTGGCGCGCACGGGGGGCATCACCAAGGCAGCACATTCCCTCAACACCGTGCAGTCGAACGTGACGCAACGCATCCGGCTCCTCGAAGCCGAGCTCGGGGTGCGGCTCTTCCAGCGCCACAGCCGCGGCGTCAGCCTGACCAATGCGGGCGCGCAGCTCTTGCCCTATGCCGAGCGCATCCCACACCTCATCGGCGAGGCGAAGCGGGCGGCGGCGGACGGTCCGGTGCCGCGCGGCAGCATCAAGGTGGGTGCCCTCGAGACGGCGACGGCCGTGCGGCTGCCGCCGGTGCTCGCCGCCTACGCCGCCGCCTGCCCCGAGGTCGACATCGAGATCGTCACGGGGACCACGGCCGAGCTCGTCGAAGCGGTGCTTTCGCACCGGCTCGAGGCCGCTTTCACGGCGGGCCCGCTCGACCATCCCGAGCTTCTCGCGCTTCCGGTGGTCGAGGAGGAGCTGGTGCTGCTCACCGCACCTTGGATCGGCGACGCTGCCGCATTCTCCGCCCGCGCGGCCGCGGACAAGCTCAAGCTCATCGTCTTTCGCGCCGGCTGCACCTATCGAAATTATCTCGAGGCGCTCCTCGCCGCGCGCGGCATCGTCGGTGTCCGCCGCCTCGAGTTCGGCACCGTCGACGGCATCATCGGTTGCGTGGCCGCCGGCATCGGCATCACCCTTTTGCCGCGCGCGGTCGCGGCTCGGGCGGCGGCCGAAGGCCGTGTCAAGCTGCACGCCTTGCCGGACGGGATCAGGCGCATCGAGACGGTCCTGGTGCGCCGGCGCGACGCTTTCGTGTCGACGGCGCTCAAGCGCTTCATCGACATGTCGCGCGAGCTCCTGAGCGCGCCGGAGCCCGGCCCGCAGAGGAGCGAGCGCCGCTCCGCAAAAATGTCCTTGCGCGCGGGACGGGCGGCCGCACCTGCGATCAAGGGTTCGTGAACAGCCGACAGGCTTTCGTGAGAGGCGGAAGCGGCGAGGGAATGCTAGGCTACGACGAATAGGCGCTGCCCATGGCCCAAGAGCCGCGACTTCTCTCGCTTGCCACCGCCGTGCCGCACTATGTCCTTCATCAGGAGGACGTGCAGGCGCGCTTCGGCATCCTCTTCTCCAAGCACCGCGAACGCTTCGAGCGCCTGCTGCCGGTCTACGGCAATGCCGGCATCGACACGCGTTATTCCTGCGTGCCGCTCGAATGGTATCTCGAGGCGCACGGCTGGCGCGAGCGCAGCGAGCTCTTCGTGGCACATGCGACGGAGCTGCTGGCCCGCGCGACGCGCGACTGCCTGGAGCGGGCAGGGCTGGCAATCGACGATGTCGACGGCATCGTCGCGGTCTCGACCTCGGGCGTGGCCACGCCGAGCCTCGATGCGTTGGTGATGGAGCGCCTCGGCATGCGCCGCGACCTGCGGCGGCTCCCCGTCTTCGGCCTCGGCTGCGCAGGCGGCGTGCTCGGGCTCGCGCGCGCCTCCGAGATGGCGCGGGTCTATCCGGGCGAGCGCGTACTCTTTCTCGTGGTCGAGCTCTGCGGCCTGACTTTCCGGCGCGGCGACCAGTCCAAGAGCAACGTCATCGCCACGGCGCTCTTCGGCGACGGTGCCGCGGCAGCGCTCATCTCGTGCACGGGCGACGGCCCTGCCTTGACCGCGTCGGGCGAGTACACTTGGTCCGCTTCCCTCGATGTCATGGGCTGGCGTGTGCGCGACGACGGCTTCGGCGTGCTCTTCTCGCGCGATATCCCGGCCCTCGTGCGCGCCGACTATCGCGCCGCCATCGAGCGCTTCCTTAAGCGCCAAGGCCTCGGGCTCGACGACATCGGCGAGTTCCTCTGCCACCCGGGGGGCGCCAAGGTGCTGGTGGCGATCGAGGAGGCGCTCGAGTTGCCCCAGGGCAGCCTGAACCATTCGCGCGAGGTGCTGCGCGACTACGGCAATATGTCGGCGGCGACCGTGCTCTTCGTCTTGGACAGAGCACTCGGCAACGGCGGCCTCGCGCGCCGCTCGCTCATGACCTCGCTCGGCCCCGGCTTCACCGCGGGCTTTCTCCTCGTCGAGAACGACCTGGCCGCGGCAGCGGCCGGCTGAGCTCAGGGGCGAGACGCGGCGAAAGCGAGCAGCACCTGCGATTTCGGCGGAAACGCGGCCGTTTCGGCTTTGCCGGCAGCCGCGATGGGCGTACTCCCCCCGAGCCTTCGGGAGTTCGCCCTCGCGCATGGCAACGCCGTCAGCGTCCGCGCGGCGTGACGATCTTGCACAGCTCCCACAGCAATCCCGCGAAGGCGAGCGTCCAGGCGGCCAACGCCGCCACGAACATCGCCCACGGCAGCGGATCCAGAAACGGCAGATCGAGCGCCGTCGCCATTTGCCGCGTGGCCACGCTGTACATCCCCAAAGGGAACACCGCCCCCCAGTACAGCGGATCGTAGCGCAGCGGGAAGCGCTGGATGACGTGCCGCCATACGCCGAGCACGAGCAGCATCGGGATCCACCACGTCGCCGTGGCCCAGTAAAACACGGTGAAGCCCTTGAGGAACGGCAGCAGCGACGCCAGGAACGGCGCGTCCGGCGTGTTCTCTACCAGCCGCGCACCGGCCAGGGCGGAGATCGCCATCGCGCCCATGTTGATCCAGTAAGGCGGCGTGAGATCGCTCGGCGAGAAGGCGAAGAAGCTGTAGCGGTAGAAGATCAGCGAGATGATCCAGATATAGAACATCCCGCCCCACAGCCACATCGAGAGCGCGAAGAAGTTGAGCTCCAGCCGGTGCGGCTGCGGCCAGTCGCGGGCGATGAGCGCCGCCAGCACCGCGACCGACTGGGTGGCGACGACGGCAATAAGCCAGGCCCCGGTGATGCCGTGCTCAAGCGTCGGCTTGTCACGCTTGACCGTGAACGCCGTGAAGACCGTGTAGGTGAGGCCGATCCAAAGCACGATGCCCAGCGCCAGGAACAAGGTTGCCGCTGCCAGGCTGTGCGCGATCAGCAGGAACTGAACGCCGAGGATGCAGGACCCCGCAACCGCGGTGAAGAAGCCGGTCCCGAGCCGGTGGTCGGTCATGTCGCCGAAGAAAAGGCGCGGGTAGCGCACGGCTCGGAGCACGGTCAGCACCGCCAACACCGCGTAGGCAACCAAATTGAGCACGAACAGCGCCGTCGCCAGGAGGGGGAGATGAAAATCCCCTGCCGCGATGGACACGATCCCGGTGGCCATAACCAATGCGAAATAGGCGGGCGGAAGGTCTTTCATGGCACGCGCACCTCGCGCGGTCTGTTGGTCGCGGTCCCGGCGGTGCGGGCGGCCTCAGCGTGCGCGCGGCCCGCCGCGCGCCGGGCCTTTCCCTCCAGCACATACTTCACGCGCGGTTCGCGCGCAATCTGACGGATGTCGATCCAATACGCTGCCCGATGCAGGGCGAGGAGAAAGAGCGTCGCGACCCCTTAGCGCAGCAGCTCCCTCGCGCCGTCCCACAGCGCCCGCACGAGCTCGCCGGCGGGCTCGGCGCGTGCCAGCATCGCCGACTGCCCGGCCCAGGCCTGCATGCGGTCCAGGTCGCCGGCCTTGCCCGCGGCATCGCGCATCGCCTGGGTCAAGCCCCACTGCACTGGATAAGGGGCCGGAGAAGGTGCCGCCGGAGCGCTCGCCGCCCGCGCATAGGCGGTGGCCACGCTGCGTCCGGCCCGTCCGGTGAAGGCACGGCTGACGAGCGTACCCTCCGGCGGCGTGCGCGCCAACGCGTCCGCCCAGGCCGAGTTGAGCTTGGCCTCCGGGCAGCGCAAGAAGCCGGTGCCGATCTGCACGGCACTCGCCCCAAGCAGCAGGGCAGCCGCCACCCCGCGCGCGTCCGCGATCCCGCCGGTCGCCACCACCGGCACGTTCACCGCGTCTGCCACCGCCGGCACGAGGGCGAAGAGCCCCACCATGCCCGCCTCGGCTTGGCTCGCGTCGAAAGAGCCGCGGTGGCCGCCCGCTTCCATTCCTTGCGCCACGATGACTTCAGCACCTGCGTCCTCGGCGGCGCGCGCCTCGGCCACGGTCGAGATGTTCGCCCACCAGGAAATGCCGCGTTGCTTGAGGCGTCGAACGAAGTCGGGTGGGTATAATCCCATGGCGGAGGACACGATCGGCGGTGCAGCCTCGAGCAGCGCCTCCGACTGGGCAATGAAATCGGGCGGTGTGGCATCGCCGGAGCTCGGCGGCACCTCCGGCCCCCACTTTGCGAGGAAGGTGCCTACCGCTGCCTCGTGCGCGGCGTCGCGCTTTGGCGGCGGGTCGGGGATCCGGAGATTGAGCTGGAACGGGCCATTGCTGGCCGCCCGCAGCTCCTTGGCCCAGCTCAGGATCGCGGCGGGCTGCATCAGCAAAGCGCCGCACGCGCCCAGGCCGCCGGCATTCGCGACCGCCGCTGACAGCGAGGGCGGGCAGGCGCCGGCCATGGGTGCGAGCAGCACCGGCACGCGCAGGCCGAAACGCTGGCAAAATGCTTCTGCACGGGCGAGAGGAGGGCGGTTATCGGACATGGCCTAAGTGGATGCGCGCCGGCCGCTCACGGCAAACGAATAATTCTGATGGCCGCCATCTCGCGCAGTGATGGCCGACACCCTGGTTGGGGTGAGACCGCACAGCCGGCCTGCGATGACGGGTCCCGAAATCTGCCCATCAAAAGTAGCTACGGCGGGGACGCCACGCGGGCCAGAGAGGGACGCGGCTCGGACATTCTACACCGCTGCCGTCGCTCAGCGACGCGCGTTTAAGGAAACCCGCAACCAGATAATGCACATGCGCGGCGACTTCGGCGAGTTAGACGCGATAAGGGCAATCAATCGGGTGCGCGATTTTATGAATGGCCTTTCCGCGAAAATCGGCGAGAAGACGCGGCGCCCGATCGAGAAGTGGCCCTAGGCTTCCCCGCAACTCGCTGGAACGCGCGATCAAATGCTTCAGGACGCTCATCGGCGCCGACCTCGCGCGCGGTTTCAAGGAAGCGCTTATACTCCTCGGGATCGGTCTGCGGAGGTTTGGGCTTTCGAATCATGTCGGAGCTATTATTCCATTTCAACCTGTTTACGCCGGTGTTCTTTCTTATCATGGAAAAGGCGTTCGTGCCCGGCTACAGCAGCGCCGTGACCCCGAATCTGTGGGGCCGCTCCGAGGAAGTGCGGAGCCGGATCTGACGAGGCGGTGATGTGGGGCGGATATCCCGCTCGCCGCCGTCTCAATCGGGGGCGCCGTGGCCCGAGGCGACGCGTGCCACGCCACGCATCAGGGAGCGGAACGCTTCGTCGTAGTTCACGCCGCTGATCCCCCAGGCATAGTCGGTGCCGCGCCAGCGCATCCGCCACGATCCCGCCCAGCCCGGCTTCGCCTCGTCGAAATAGAGCGTGCCGGCGACGAGCGCGCGCCCCTCCTGCGGCTGCGCCCACGGGCTCGGGAAACCACCTGCCGCGACGTCCCAGGCGGCGAGCTCGGCCTCGCTGGGCACGCGCAGAGGGAGGCCGTACTGCGTCGCCGCGGCGGCGAGAGAGCCGCGCTGCGCCGCGCCGGCCTTCACCTCGGCGCTCAGCAAATAGGTCCCGGTGAATCCCTTGACCGCGAGCACCGGCACCACCTGCGGGCGGAGGCCCTGCCAGGGCGGCGTTCCCAGACCCCTGAGCACCGCGTCGATCTTCGCATGGTCGAAGCGCACCACCAGGTCGTAGGGGCGCTCGTCCCCCGTGCCCTGGTCGTCGTGCACCGGTTGCATGCGCGCCAGGAAGTCCGAATAGTCGTAGGAGGCGACGAGCGCATCCGCATGGGCCGCGAGATCCGCGACCCGGGGATCGTGCTCCAGCCGCGGCTCGCCCGACACCCTGACCAGCACCTCGGGGAGGCAATGGGCGAAGCCCGGCCGCCGCGTGCGTTCCAAGTTGTAGCCCGCCACGATGTCGAACGCCTGGTAGGGATCGCTGCGGTCGAGCAGCTCCTCGAGCGGCTTGGTGGGGGGCGCGCTGAACGCCGCCGCGGGACCGACGCGGGCGAGCGCGAGAACGGCGAGCAGAAATGCCGCCAGAGGCCGCCTCAAGGGACACCTCCATAACCGCCAATCCGACGATAGGTGATTATAGCGGCATCCGCCCGAACGGCAGAACAAATTTTTTGCCGGGCGGCGACGGCGCCGGGCGAAGTGTAACATCGCCAGCGTATTGGCGATGTTTCACTTGACACACCCATCCGCAAATGCTAGTCTCGGGGCTGTCGAAAGGAACGCGCCATGGCCTCCAACCTGTCTGCCCCTCACTTCCACAATGAAACACTGGCCTATGCCCACGTTGAGGCGCTCCTTTGGCCTGATGGCCCGGTTTGCCCTCATTGCGGCAATGCCGATGCGGCGCGGATTGGCCGGCTTGAGGGCAAAAGCACCCGTGCGGGCCTGCGGAAGTGCTACGCCTGCCGAGAGCAGTTTACCGTCAAGGTCGGCACCATTTTCGAGGATAGCCATGCCCCCCTTCGGATTTGGCTTCAGGCCATCCATCTCATGTGCTCGTCCAAGAAGGGCATCTCGACCCGCCAACTTCAGCGGACTTTGGGCGTCGGCATGAAAACCGCGTGGTTCATGGGGCATCGGATCAGAACCGCCATGGCGCCCGCCAAGACCGGCCCCGTGGGCGGTAGCGGCAAGACCGTAGAGGCCGATGAGACCTGGATCACCAAGTCGCCTAAGACCCGCCGGAAGCCCCACGAGCGGACTGACACTCAGATTTTGAGCCTTGTCGAGCGCGGCGGTCCCATCCGTTCCATGTTCCTCGACCATCGCACCGTGCGGAGCGCGCTCTACCGGCACCTTGATCCCAAGAGCCGGCTCGTGACCGACAAGGCGCAGGCCTATAAATTCTTCGTTGAGCCCGGCAATCACGAGTCCGTGGATCACTCCAAGGGCGAGTACGTCCGTGGCGACGTGCATACCAACACCCTCGAGGGCTTCTTCTCGATTTTCAAGCGCGGCCTGATCGGGGTCTACCAGCACATTGACGAAAAGCACCTTGACCGCTACCTCGCCGAATTCGACTTCCGCCAGAACAACCGCGCGAAGCTCGGCATTGACGACGTGGAGCGCGCCGAGATCGCGCTCAAGGGCATCAAGGGCAAGCGCCTGACTTACCGAACGACTGATCGCGCCGAAGCCCAAGCCTGAGACTTGGGCGGAATTCGTCGCGCGGTGGCGCAAGATTCTGAGGGAGGAGACCGGCTGAAACGGTCTCCTCCCCATCGCTTTCCTAGGATGCACAACCAACCCAGGAGCGAAGCCGATGCGCGTAACTTGTCCTAAATGCAAAGTCACCATTGAGATATCACCCGGCAGTGCCGCGGGACCAGGGAAGTTCCGCTGGGCCACAAACGACACAGAGATCATCGCCGCGTCGTGCCTGGAATTGGCAGCGCAAGGCGCCCAGAAAAGCCTCAGCTGCAATACACTGAACGACCATGTGGCCAAGCTACTCAATCCGTGAGGCGACCGCTCCAGGACCTTGTAATCTTCCAGGCACCATCGATTTTCTCCGTTTCCACGCAAAGGGCGAACTTCGGCTGCTTCTCCTGTTCCGTGAAGAGCCGGTGCGCGGGCATCGCGATGTGATCGGGCGCGCGGTCAATTTCGCCGCGGCGAATTGCCTCTCGGATCACATCGCGTTCTCGCTCCACCTCCTGGCCAAGCCGAACCCACCGAACAAGGTCAGGGAGCTTCACGACCAGTACAAGACCGCCGATGATACCGACCGTACAAGCTGCCCAGACTGCAAGGTTGACGAGCCCATACCAGAAGCCGATCATGGTGCCATGCCCCGCAAACCCGCGCCCAAGCCCGACGATCCCGAGCAGTCTAAGCGCTTCATCGCGATGGCCCGTGAGATTGGCGTGGACGAAAGCGAGGGCGCCTTTGAGCGCGCGTTGATGAGCGTTGCCCGTGCCAAGCCATCTTCTCCTAAGCCTTCGGGTCGCCGTTCTCGTCGCACCGCGAAGCCAGCTTCATCATAAAGCCCTTCACCAACTCGAAAATGTGGCGTGCCTCAGAGTCCGTGTATTTGTTTTCGATGTGCATCGTATTGTCACGCAACGGATTTTTGACCGCGTCTAATGAGGCGTGAAGCGCTTCGAAAAATGCACCGTCGCCTTGCATACGGTCTGCGGCACGGGGCCATTTCTTCGCCCACCCTTCATCTCGGATTTTTTTTAAAATCTCTCCCCATGTGCGCTCATAGGGTTTGACTGGATCAGGAATCCCAAGGCACTTCGCGGTTGTCCGAATCCCAATTTCCATGATGCGCATTAGATGGAAAACCGCAGCGGTCGGACGGCTAAACGCCATGCATTTCGCGGCTTCGTCTAATTCGAATGTTCCATTGCTTCGAAATTTATCGTCAAAATCCTTGCCGAAGAGGGGCGCCTTGGGTTCAAAAAAATCTTGCTCATGTGGGCTCAGGACAAAGACCTTGGTGACCGAAAGCTCCCTTCTAAGCTGGGTGTCAATATCGTCCAGACCCGCTTTTATGCCTTCGTAGGTAAGAAGCGCGCCCCCTTCCAAGTGAGCCGCCATCTCATCCATAGCCATCAGAGTAATTTTCGCTCCAAGGGTCGCCAAATGAGGCTTCAAAAGCGTAAGCTGATCCAAGGCTATACGACGGAGAATGGCGTCTTTTTCAAACCCCGTGATCTCCAAGTCTCCCTCTGGAGTTTCCCTCATGCTGTGCGCGTCTGAAAGCGCACCGCGTAGGCTACGGAGTTCCCCGGTTACTGTGTAGAAGTCTTCAGCTTTAAGGATCAGCATGTCCCACAGGCTCCACAGCCCGTAGAGAGGACGATCCAAGTGCGACGGGCGGCGCACGGCGCTCACGACACGGCCCCATCATAGCCCTTGGGCTTGGGTGTGTGAAGTGAAACGTCGCCAGCGTATTTTCCATAATATACATTATGCGATCTTAGGACGGGACGCGCCGGCACGCATGCCGCGCCGGGGCAGCCGCCGTCGCTCCCCGCCTGCCCCGGGCCACCCTGACCCTGGAACCTCCGATTTATCTTCCTGCCGGATACCAGCGCGGCTTGCGCTTCTCGAAGAAGCTCGCGAGACCTTCCGCGGCCTCCGGAGAGCGCCGCCGCTCCGCCGCCTCCTTGGCGAGGTACTCCGGTGCGTCTTCCCCCGCCATGCCGGCGGCGACCTCATGGGCGATTCGCTTGGTCACCGCGATCGCCTCGGGTGCCGCCATGAGGATGTGCTCGATCATCGGTGCGGCAGCCTCGTCGAGCTTGCCCGCGGGACAAACCTCCTGGATCAAGCCCAGCCTGAGGGCCTCGGCGGCGCCGAAGCGCTCGGCGGTGAGCGCGTAGCGCGTCACACCCCCGAGCCCCATCCGCGCCACCAGCATCGGCAGGATGGGCGCCGGTGCCACGCCCCAGCGCACTTCGCTGATGGCGAAGACCGCATCCTCGGTCGCGATCGCCATGTCGCAGGCGGCGACCATCCCGACGCCGCCGCCGAAGCAGCCGCCGTGCACAAGCGCTAAGGTCGGTTTTGGATAGCGGTAAAGCGCATTCACCGTTGCCACGGTCAAGCGCGACACCTCCAGGTTCTCGGCCGGCGGCATGGCCGCGGCCTCGCGCAGGAAGCCGAGGTCGGCTCCCGCCTGGAAATGCTTGCCGGCACCCCGCAAAATCACAAGCCGCACCGCGGGGTCCGGGCGGAGCCGCGCGAGCGCTTCCGCAAGCGCCGCGATCATCTCGCGGTTGTAGGCGTTGTTGAGCGCCGGCCGGTTGAGCGTCAGGGTGGCGATGCCGCGCGCATCGGTTTTGCAGAGAACTATGGGCTCGCTCATCGCAGCGATCTCCTTTCTCGGGTAAGCGCGCGAGCGCTCGAGCAGCGGAGAGCGGCCTCGGCCGCGCCCGGCCCGCGCTTCGCGCCGTCCTGTTATACGCGGCGTCCCTCGGATCTGCCCCAGCCTTTCGCCTTGCGCGATCCTGCGCTATGACTCCCGAAAGCAGTCATGGCCTCCCTTCCCTCGCGACGGCAGCCCCGCCTCATGGCCCGAAGCAACATCGACCGTCTCCTCGAGATCATGGCGCGCTTGCGGGATCCCGAGCGCGGCTGCCCTTGGGACGTGGCGCAGAGTTTCGCCACCATCGCACCCTATACCATCGAGGAAGCCTATGAGGTCGCCGACGCCATCGCGCGCCAGGACCTCGACGCCTTGCGCGAGGAGCTCGGCGATCTCCTGCTGCAGGTGGTATTCCATGCGCGGATGGCCGAGGAAGCCCGCTCCTTCGACTTCGAGGCCGTAGCCGGTGGCATTGCTGACAAGATGATACGGCGCCATCCTCATGTGTTCGGTGAGGAGGAGATCAAGGATGCCGAGACGCAGCGGCACGCCTGGGAGGCGCACAAGGAAAGCGAGCGTGCGGCTGCGGCCGCGGCCCGCGGGAAAGTCGGCGAAAGCGCCCTCGAGGGGGTTGCCCTTTCGCTGCCTGCGCTCTCGCGCGCGCTCAAGCTGCAGCGCCGCGCCGCCCGCGTCGGCTTCGACTGGACAGAGACGGCGTCGGTCCTCGCCAAGATCGAGGAGGAAATCCGCGAGCTCAGCGCCGAGCTCGTAGCAGGATCGCCGCCCGAGCGCGTCGAGGATGAGCTCGGCGACCTTCTCTTCAGCCTGGTCAATCTGGCGCGCCGGCTCGAGCTCGATCCGGAGGCGGCGCTGCGTCAGAGCAACGCCAAGTTCGAGCGCCGTTTCCGCCGGGTCGAGGCCTTGCTGGCCGAAGCGGGCAAGGTGCCGAAGGAGGCGACGCTCGATGAGATGGACGCCTTGTGGGAACGGGCGAAGCGCGAGGAAGACAAGAAGTGATGCCTGATCGTCGATTGAAGTCGCGAGACGTCACGGCGACGGTGCCAAGGCCCTCGCCACGATGTGCGCACCCCCCCTTGCGCGGTTCCCGTTCAGACGGAACCGCCTCCTCACGCAATTGCCGGGGTCGCCCTTTCGCTGCAAATTGTCTCCGGCCTGCCGGCCGTAAGACCCCTCACCCGGCCCTGCGGGCCGGCCTCTCCCTCAAGGGGAGAGGCGTTCCAGGGCCGCGAACCTCCCCTTCCCCCTCGCCCCTTGAGGGGGAGAGCCGCAAAGCGGATCGACGAGGGGCCCAGCGCGCAGCGCTGGGAGGGTGAGGGGTGACGCCGGAACCCGCTCTAGCCATCGGGCGGGGTGCGAGCGGGCTCGCGTGCGAGCAGAAGCTCGGCGATGGCGCTCCAGCTCGGCGCGTCCGGTGCCAAAAGGAGGCCGCCCGTATGTCGCGTCGGGCGGTAGGGTGTCCCGTCCCAGCACGCATTGGTCCCGCCCGCCTCGAGATGGATCAAGGCGCCGCCGGCATGGTCCCAGGGATAGAGCCGGCTGAACAAGGCAAAGTGGCTCTCGGCGCGCGCGAGTGCCAAGTACTCGCCCCCGGCGCAGCGCTCGTTGACCGTTTCGGCGAAGCGGCGCCGCATCTCCTCGAAACGCGGTGCCACGCCCGGCCGGCCGGCCTTGGCGTAAATGGCGCCGCGCATCTCTGCGAGCGGAACCGCCGGCGCCACGTGAAGCCGCCTGCCCGCCTCCCAGGCTCCGCCGCCGCGCTCCGCGGCCACCGTGCGGTCCGCGAGCGGATCGTGGATCCACGCGGCGATCGTCTCGCCGGCAAGCGCGAGTGCGACGATGACGGTGAAATGCGCGATGCCTTGCGCGAAATTATGGGTACCGTCGAGCGGATCGACGATCCACACCGGTGCCGCGCCGGCGATCGCATGCAGGAGCTTGGGGTCCTTGGCGCTCGCCTCCTCGCCGACCACGATCGAGCCGGGCAGGAGCGCCGAGAGGGTGCCTGCGAGCGCGCGCTCGGCCTCGAGGTCGGCGATCGTCGCGAAATCGCCGCGCTCGCCCTTGGGCAAGATGTCGCTCTTCGCGAGCTTCTTGAAGCGCGGCAGGATCGCGTCTGCCGCCACCTCGCGCATGATCGCGATGACGCGGTCCGCATCGACTCTTAATGGCATGGCGGGGAGGCTAGCATAATCCCCGCTTCGCCGGCATTTCGAAGTGCGCTGCCAAATGCCCGCCTTCTATGCCAGAGGGATCGTGCGCAGCACCTCGGTGCTGCCTTCCCAGATCATGCGCAGTGCTACGATCGTGATGACCGCGAGGCCAAGATAGGAGAGCGAGCGATAGCGTGCGAGGAAGCTCGCGACGAGCCGTGCGGCGAAGGCCATGAGCGCGATCGAGAGCGAAAGGCCGACCGCGATCACCCAAGGATGGTCGTGCGCGGCACCCGCCACGGCGAGAACATTGTCGAGCGACATGGCCAGATCGGCGAGTGCTATCTGGAGGATCGCCGTGCGTGCGCTCTTGGGCGCCCCGCCGCTTGCCAGCACCCTCCCCTCGCCTTCCCCGCGCCTGCGTTCCGCGTCGTCGCGAACTTCGCGCCAGAGCTTCCATGCCACCCAGAGGAGAAGGATGCCGCCGGCGAGCGTGAGCCCGACGATCTCGAGCAGCGGCAACGCGACGAAGGCCAAGGCGATGCGCAAGGCAGTGGCAAGCATCACGCCGAAGGCGATGACCCGCGCGCGCCGCTCCTTGGGCAAGCCCATGGCGGCGAGGCCCAGAATGACCGCGTTGTCGCCGGAGAGCGCCACGTCGATCACCGCCACCGCGGCGAGCTCGAGGAGAGCCGCGGGAGCGAAATGCGCATCCATGAGGCCGCCACCCTGGCTCGGCTGCGCGCTCGCACGAAAGTGCCGAGTGCCGGCCGGCAATGACGCTCAAGTGATCCTTGCGCGGAGAAAGATCAAGCGCCGGCTATGGGATCGTTGCTCGTTGGAATGTCGCGCGGGCGTCGCTTTAGCGCAAGTTACGGCTGGATGAAATCGGTGCGGCCTTCGAGACGCGCCCTCCGGGCGCTCCTCAGGTTGAGGAGGTTCTTTGTGCAATCATGAACCTACCTCATGCTGAGGAGCGGTGCGAAGCACCGCGTCTCGAAGCACGCACAGCACCTGTGCAATCGGAACCTGCTTCAGAAGTCCATGCCGCCCATGCCGCCCATGCCGCCCATCCCGCCCGGCATGCCGCCGTGGCTATGCGCTTCCTTCTTCTCGGGGCGCTCGGCGACCATGGCCTCGGTGGTGACGAGGAGGCCGGCGATGGAGGCGGCGTCCTGGAGGGCCGTGCGCACCACCTTGGTCGGGTCGATGATGCCCGCCTTGAACATGTCGACGTACTTGTCGCTCTGGGCGTCG
>DATNIJ010000060.1:0-14078 GCA_035604475.1 Alphaproteobacteria bacterium | reverse complement strand
GGGCGTCGCCTTTACCAGCCTGATCACCAGCATGGCGACCATCCCTTACTCGGTCTATCACTTCGATCGCCTGGCCGCCTTCGGCTTTGTCACCAACCTCATCGCCGTGCCGGTGACGGCGCTGTGGGTGATGCCGTGGGCAATCGTGGCCTTCCTGCTGATGCCCTTTGGCCTCGAAGGTGTGGCGTTGCCGCCCATGGGCTGGGGCCTGCACGTGGTGATCTGGTCGGCCAAGACGGTGGTGAGTTGGCCGGGCTCGGTCGCCATTCTGCCCGCGATGCCGCTGTGGGGCCTGATCGCGGTCAGCCTCGGCATGCTCTGGCTCTGCCTGTGGCAGCGGCCCTGGCGCGCGCTCGGCCTGGCCGCGATCGCGCTGGGGCTCGCGAGCGTGGCGCTTGAGCGTCATCCCGACGTGATCGTCTCGGAGGATGCGCGCCTCTTCGCGGTGCGCGCCGCGGACGGGCGCATGATGATCTCGCCCGTGCGCGGCGACGACTTCGACGTGGAGACGATCGTCAAGCGCGCCGGGCAAACGACCCGCGATCCCTGGCCGGAAGAGGGCTCAAGCGCCGATGGCCGCCTCGTCTGCGACGCTCTCGGCTGCCTCTATCGGGCCAACGGCCAGCTCGTAGCACTGGTGCGCGAGCGCGAGGCGTTGCTCGAGGACTGCCTTCATGCCAGCGTGCTGGTGAGTGCGGTGCCCATCAAGTCAGCCTGTCCGGCCCCGCGCATGGTCATCGATCGCTTGGCCCTGTGGCGCGATGGCGGGCACGCGATCTGGCTTTCTCCCGCAGCCCTGACGAGCGAGAGCGTACGCGACTGGCGTGGCGCGCGTCCCTGGGTGCCGGAGCGGCCCGAGCACGCGGCGTCAGCACGGCCGGCCGCGAAGTCCCAGCCGGTCTCCAAGGGAACCCCGACGCGAGTGCCGTCCGAGCGGCAAACGCCGGAGGAACCGCCGGCCGAGGAAGACGAGGAATAGGCACCACTGCATCCACGCGCAGGGTGCCACACTCACCCACGGTCTTCGAGACCAGAGGGGGATCGGCCTCCCGTCCGCCACCGCCGCCAACAGCATAGCCTCGACGGTGGCTACGTGAGATACAAGGGGGTGGCGATTCCACTCACAGTAAAACCGCTCTAGCGTCCGGAATCATGGGGCACGCGCCGGCCGAGACCGAAATTCGCCAACTTTGCCCATCTGACGGCGGCGCGAGGGTCGCGGATCGCTGAGGCGCGCCATTTCACGTCATTGGCTGCCGATCAGAAGAGCGACCGCGATGACCGTCATCACGACGCCGACGATGCGGTGCATCGAGATTCGCGCGGCGCGCCAGAATATCGCAGTCAGCGCCAGCGTTATCAGCGGATAGGTCGCAACCAGCGGCGACACCAGAATCACAGGCCCGCGCGCCAGTGCGGCATACATTGCGAGCACGGCGCCGCCATTGCATATCCCGACGCAGCCGAACCGGAGCAAGTCGGTGCGCTGAAGTCCAGATGGCCGCGTGCCGGTGCGTAGCGCTACGCTGCTCCCGACGATGAGCGCCGATACCGTATAACTCGCGAGTACGGCGGCGAATGGGCTCGGCCACATTGTCAGACCCAGCTTCATGACGGGCCGAACGAGTTCGCGGATCGCCGCTGCTCCAATCGGAAGGGCTGCCGCCCAATATGGCCAGGGTGCGTCGAGCCAGCCACGGTCGAGAGATAGTATGACGACTCCGATCACGATCGCGGCGATGCCTATCGCTTGCAGCGGACGCGGCACTTCGCCGAACAGAGCCGCTGCCAGTAGGACCGCGAACAGCGGAGTCAGGTTGCCGAGCGCACCCGAAACGCTTGGCCCCATAGTACTCAGGCCTCCCGTCGACACAGGTAGAAAACGTGTGCTTGTCAGCCGACAGCTTTCCAGAGAAGGCCTTCGAGGACGTCGGTAACTGCGTCACCTCGCAAGCTGGAACGGCGATAAAGCGCGAGTTCGACATCCGGTGGGGTCGGCAGTTGCTTGGCGCCGGGGTCGAGGATCGTCATGCCGAACTCGACGTTCCCCGGGAGTAAGGTAGCGACGCCAACGCCCGCCCGTACCGCTGCCTGAATGGCCGTCAGGCTGCCGCTCTCGAATGCAGTGCGCCAACGGCGCCCCGATTGATCCAGGGCCTGCACGGTGCGGACTCGCCATTCGCACGGGTGGCGAAAGAGTACCAGCGGCAACGGATCGCGCTCCGTTGGGTCAAAGGTCGGAGCGGCGACCCAGACCAAGGGGCAGACACGGCGCCGACGCGGGGCCGCACCGATCAGCAAAGTGTCGGCCAAGGCGAGGTCCAGCTTGCCAGCGCCGAATGCCTCGCGCATTGCCTCGCCCTCCGCGACCATGACGTCCAGTTCGAGATCCGGGTGCACCTGAGCAAAGTCGGCGAGGGCCATCTGGAGTCCGCTCGCCGCAACATCCTCGATGAGCCCGATTCGCCTCCGTCGGACGGTCGCCGACGCGCGACTGCGAACATGCGCCTGGGCCTCGTCGTTCAAGGCAAGGATGCGCTCCGCCAAGGGCAGAAATGCCTCGCCTTCGGCAGTCATGATTACCCCACGGGCCGTGCGGCGGACGAGGCGACAGCCGAGGATGTCCTCCAATCGGCGAATCTGCTGGCTGATCGCGGGCTGGGTCCGCTCGAGCGCCTCGGCGGCGCGGCCCATGCTGCCGGTCCGCACCGCGGTGGCAAAGCAGCGCAATGCGGCGGTGTCCATATCTTTAGTCATAAGGCAATCTTATGAGCAATCTATCAAAATTACCAGTTCTTTGGACCGATCATCGCGCGTAGCCTTGTCCTCGTGCCGTTCGAGGAGATCATCGTGTCCCGGTATCACGTCGCCCTTGTCGTCAGCTGCGTCGGCATCGCCATGGCACCCATTCTGGTGCGGGTGAGCGACGTCGATCCGCCAACGACGCTGTGGTTGCGCATGGTGCTGGCATCCACGATCCTGTTCGGCTCAGGACAATGGCGCCGAGGCGGTCCCAGCAAACCCCTATCGGTTGGCGCGATCTGTTGCCTCCTGACCGCGAGTGTCGCATTCGCACTCGATCTGCTGTGCTTCCATCTCGCCGTAGTGCGGACGAGCGTGGCAAACACGGCCTTACTCGGCAACATCTCACCGCTTATCGTCGTCCCTTTGGCCTACTTGCTCGGAGGCGAGCGGCAGACCCTGCGAGCCGCCGTCGGGCTGGCCGTCGCCTTTGCGGGCGTCACCCTGCTGGTGGATGCCGGTCACGCGCTGCCTGGTGGCGGCCGGAGTATCATCGGCGACGCGCTCGCTGCGCTCTCAGGGACCCTCTATGCACTCTATATGCTCCTCTGCAAGCGACTTGCGGGGCGCGTTGCGCCAGAGCGGATCATGTTTTGGAATTGCATCGTCACCGCAGCCGTACTCGCTCCGATCGCGGCACAGGATGGCGGAATCAGCCTGCCGCACAGCGTGGCAGGATGGCTCGTCATAGCCGGCATGGCTCTCGGTTGCCAAATCTTGGGGCATGGTCTACTCGTCTACGCGATCGCTGAAGTGCGGGCATCCTTCGCTTCCATTACGCTCTTGGCAGCTCCTGTCCTTTCTGCGGCCATTGCGTGGTTCCTCTTCGGCGAGGCACTGTCACTCGCGCAATTTACCGGCGGCGCTCTGGTTCTAATCGGATTGGGAGCTGTCTCGATGAGTGAGGCGCAGCGATCGGCGCTCGTGCGCCGATCTGCCGAGGCCGCGGGATGATGGTGGCCAGAAATAGTCGTCATCAGGGCTGCGCAGCACATCCCGCTCTCCACGGAAGGCGGCGGAGCTGATTCTTGCCTCGGCGACAGCGAGGACTAGTAGCGCCGGAACAGGCTGACGAGCTTGCCTTGGATGCGCACGCGGTCGGGGCCGAAGATGCGCGTCTCGTATTTCTTGTTGGCGGGCTCGAGCGCGATCGAGTCTCCCTTGCGGCGTAAGCGCTTCAGCGTCACCTCGTTGTCGTCGATGAGAGCGACCACGATCTCGCCGCTGTCTGCCGTGTCGCCGCGCTTGATGACGACCACGTCTTCATCGAGGATGCCGGCGTCGATCATCGAATCGCCCTCGACCTGCAGCGCATAATATTCGCCGCGGCCGAGTATGCTGGCGGGCATGCTGATCGTGCTCGAATGGTCGCGCAGCGCTTCGATGGGCGTGCCCGCGGCGATCTTGCCGTAAAGCGGCAGCTCGATCGCCGGCTCGTCTCCGTGGCTCGCGGCACCGCCGAGGCCGCGGTTGCGGAAGCCTCCGGCGATCACCTTGGGCGAGAAGTCGTTGGCACCCGCGGCAGCACCATTGCTGCGCCCGGCCACGGCCGCGGTCTCGGGCAGGCGGAGCACCTCAAGCGCGCGCGCGCGATGCGGCAAGCGGCGAATGAAGCCGCGCTCCTCGAGCCCTGTAATGAGGCGGTGGATGCCGGATTTCGAGCGCAGCTCGAGCGCCTCCTTCATCTCGTCGAAGGAGGGCGAAATGCCGCTCTCGCGCAGCCGCCGCTCGATGTACATCAGAAGCTCGCGTTGTTTCTTCGTCAGCATCTACGACCCCCGGGCTGGAGAGCTACTAAATCTAGAACAAAAGCAAAACGTCACCGCATGTTCTAGTTTAGTTCCCGAAAGAGGTCAAGAGGCTTTTTGCCCCTTTTTCGCTTCAAAGTGGCTTCGCGCGCCGACTCAGATGACGGACGCGAGTCCATCCAGGGGAATGATCGTCACCCCGTCGCCCGCCTTGGCCGAAGGCGCGAAGGGCGGGCGCACGACCAGGCAGTCGGCATGGGCCAAGCGGGAAAGATTGGAGCTGTCCTGCACCTCGAAGGGCGTCGCCACCATCTCGCCATCAGGGGCCCGCGCGAGGCGCGCGCGCAGGTAATCCTGACGGCGGTCGTTCGCCGCGAGGTCGCAGCCGAGCCGGGCCTTCGCAAAGCCTTCCTCGGAGGTGCCGAGGCCGAGCATGCGCGCCATCGCGGGCCTCAAGAAGATGATGGCGCAGACGAGCGAGGAGACCGGGTTGCCGGGCAGGCCGAGGAGGGGGGTGGTGCCGAGCCGGCCAAAAATGAGGGGCTTACCCGGCCGCATGGCGATCTGCCAGAAATCGACCGCAAGCCCGCGCTCGGCAAGGGCGCTTTGCACGAGGTCGTGCTCGCCGACCGAGGCGCCGCCGGTGGTAATCAGGAGATCGGCACCGGCGGCACCGGCGGCGAGCCCCTGCAGCGATTCCTTGGTGTCGGCGGCGATGCCAAGGTTGATCGGCTCCCCGCCCCAGGCCGTGATCGCCGCGGTAAGCGCCAAGGCATTCGAGCTCACGATCTGGTTGGGGCCGAGCGGATCGCCCGGCATGACGATCTCATCGCCGGTCGCGAGCACGGCGACGCGTGGGCGGCGGCGCACGCTGAGCCAGGGCACGTTCATGGCGGCTGCCAGGCCGATCTGGCGCGGCCCCAGCCGACGGCCGGCGCAGATACCGACCTCGCCCGCCTTGAAGTCGAGGCCGGCCGGGCGGATGTGGCGGCCGAGGCGGGCCCCCTCGCGAATGGTGACCCGGTCGCCCTCGGCGGTCGTGTCCTCTTGGATGACGACGGCGTCGGCACCCGCGGGAAGGGGGGCGCCCGTGAAGATGCGCACGGCCTCGCCGGTGCGAAGCGTTCCGCCATAGGCGCCTCCGGCTGGGGCCGAGCCGACCACGCGGAGGGTCGCCGGCACTCGCGCGGCATCTGAGGCGCGCACGGCATAGCCGTCCATCGCCGACACGGCCGTGGGCGGTTGGGTCAGACGCGCCGTCACATCCTCCGCGAGCACCCGGCCAAGGGCGGAGGCCAGGCTTACCCGCTCGGCGGCAAGGGGGGAGAAGGCCTTCAGGATGCGGCCGAGCGCTTCTTCGACCGAAATCATTATTTCGCCTTGTAATGGCCTGACTTGCCGCCGCTTTTCTCGAGCAACCTGATCTCGCTCAGGCGCATGGCCCGATCGATCGCCTTGCACATGTCGTAGATCGTGAGCGCGGCTACGGCGAGCGCGGTCAAGGCTTCCATCTCGACCCCCGTGCGTCCCCTCGTCTTGCAGGTGGCGACGATATCGACGGCATGGCGGACAGGGTCGCACGTAAGGGCCACTTCGACCGAGGTGAGGGGGAGGGGGTGGCAAAGCGGGATGAGGTCGGGCGTTCGCTTGGCTGCCATGATGCCGGCCAGCCGGGCGACGGCGAGCACGTCGCCCTTCTTGACCCCGCCCTCCATGATGCGCGCGAGCGTCGCCGGCTGCATTAGGACAGCACCTGCGGCGACGGCGGTCCGCACGCTCTCGGGCTTGTCCGACACGTCGACCATCACGGCTTGGCCCTTGTCGTCGAAATGAGTGAGCGCCGCCATGGTTCAAGCCCTTGCCCGTGCGGCGGCCAGATCTGCCGAGGGTGCCAGGAGTGCCCGCGTCGCCGCCTCCACATCCGCTTGCGCCATCAGCGACTCGCCGACGAGAAAGCAGCGCACCCCGGCCCGGGCCATGCGCGCGAGGGCGGCTGGGCCCTTGAGTCCGCTCTCGGAGACCACGATTCGATCCTTGGGAACCCGTGGCGCAAGCTGTTCGGTAGTTGAAACATCAACGGTCAAGGTCTTGAGATTACGGTTATTAATTCCAATTAGTTGACACGGCAACAGAAGCGCGCGGGCGAGCTCGTCAGAGTCATGCACCTCGACCAGCACGTCCATGCCCCAGTCGCGTGCGGTCTCGGCCAGGCTCTTAGCACCGTCGTTTTCGAGGGCGGCGAGAATAAGGAGGACGCAATCGGCGCCAAGTGCGCGAGCCTCGGCGATCTGGTAGGGATCGAGCATGAAATCCTTGCGCAGCACCGGAAGCTCGACGGCGTCGCGCGCGGCGACCAGATCCGCGTCCCGGCCTTGGAAATAGGGCTCGTCGGTCAGGACCGAGAGGCAGGCGGCACCCCCGCGGGCGTAGGCGCGGGCAAGTGCCGCGGGCGAGAAATCGGCCCGGATAAGCCCCTTGCTGGGCGAGGCGCGCTTGATCTCGGCAATCAACCCGTAACCGCCGGCAGCGAGTGCTGCGCTCAAGCGCCGCGCGAAGCCGCGCGGGGGTGGGGCCGCGCGCGCCGCCGCCTCGACTTCGGCCAATGGGCGCAAGCCCTTGCGCCGTGCGGTCTCGCGGCGCTTGTCGGCACAGATTCGCTCGAGCACGTCCGCCATGGCGATTACTTAGAGCTTGTCGTTGGTGATGGCTACAAGCCGCTCGAGCACGCGCCTCGCACGGCCCTCGTCGATCGCCTTGGCGGCCAGGGCGACACCCTCGGGCAAAGTGCCGGCCTTGCCGGCGATGAGCAAGGCGGCCGCGGCGTTGAGCAGCACGAAATCCCGGTAAGCGCTGGGGACGCCGGCCAGCAAGGCCGTCATTGCCTGCGCATTGTGCTCGGCATCCCCACCCTTGAGCGCCTCGGGGGGTGCGGTCTCGAGCCCGGCGTCAGCGGGAGAGATGGTGAAGTTCCGCACCTTCCCGCCCTTGAGCTCGCTCACATGGCTCGGCCCGGTCAGCGTCAACTCGTCGATGCCATCGAGACCGTGCACGACCCAGGCTTGCTCGGCGCCGAGGTTGCCGAGCACGCGCGCCATAGGCTCGGCCCACTCGCGCGCGAAGGTGCCGACAAGATAGCGCTTGACCCCCGCAGGATTCGAGAGCGGGCCAAGGAGGTTGAAGATCGTGCGGGTGCCAAGCTCCACCCGCGTCGGCCCCACGTTGCGCATGGCGCTGTGATAGCGCGGTGCCAGCATGAAGCCGATGCCGACCTCGCGGATGGCGCGCTCGACCACCTCGTAGCCCGCTTCGAGATTGACGCCCAAGGCGGCGAGCACGTCCGCGGCCCCGGACTTGGAGGAGAGCGCGCGATTGCCGTGCTTGGCGACCGGCACGCCGCAGCCGGCTACCACGATGGCACTCGCGGTCGAGACGTTGAAGGTGCCGGACCCGTCGCCGCCGGTGCCGACCACGTCGATCGCCCCTTGCGGCGCCTTCACGGGATGGGCCTTGGCGCGCATGATACTGGCGGCCCCGGTCACTTCCTCGACCGTTTCCCCGCGCACGCGCAGCGCCATGAGGAATCCGCCCATCTGCGAGAGTGTGGCGTTGCCCGACATGATGATATCGAAGGCGAGCTCGGCCTGGCGGCGGTCGAGCGTGCGTCCTGACGCGACGTGAGCGATGAGCTGCTTGAGATCGGTGGTATCGCCGCTCATGCCGCGAGCGCGCCCGCCTTGGCAAGTGCCAGGAAATTGGCCAAAAGCTTGTGCCCTTCCGCCGTCTCGATGCTTTCGGGATGGAACTGCACCCCGTAGAGGGCGAAATCCCGGTGGCGTAAGCCCATGATGAGGCCGTCGTCGGTCTCGGCGGTGATTTGGAAGCAGGCGGGCAGGCCCTCTTTCGCCACGATGAGCGAGTGGTAGCGCGTGGCGGGGAAGGGATTGACCAGGCCGCGGAAGAGGTCCGTGCCGTGGTGGTGGATCCAGCTCACCTTGCCATGCATGGGCGCCAGTCCGCGCACGACCCGGCCGCCCATGGCCTGGCCGAGCGCCTGATGGCCGAGGCAGACCCCCAAGAGCGGCAGCCGGCCGGCGGCGGCCTTGACGAGGGGCAGGCAAATGCCGGCCCGGTCGGGGTCGCAGGGACCGGGAGAGAGAATGATGCCTTCGGCGCCGCTCGCGAGCGCGTCCTGGACGGTGATCGCATCGTTGCGCACCACCGTGACCTGGGCCCCGAGCTCGCCCAGGCGATGCACCAGGTTGTAGGTGAAGCTGTCGTAATTATCGATGAGCAAATACATGGGATTTCAAGGCGTTCTGAAGCGTTTCACGTGCAACGCGACGGCCGCGCTCAAGGGTTATAACAGGTCGCCTCGGCTTGCGAAAGGCGAGGCCGGGCAAGCGTGCGGCCGGCCAGGCGCTCGCAGCCGCCTTGTCCTTGACCTTTCCCGAGGCCAGCAAAACATATCAGTAGAAGGTTATAGTTGGTAGGAACGTTGGGCTGCGCGGCCGGGCTCTCAAAGGAGCGAGCGATGAACATTGGAGCGGTGGCCAAGGAGACGGGCGTCTCGTCCAAGACCATTCGTTTCTACGAGAGCGTCGGGCTGATCCCGCGCGCCAGGCGCAGCTCGGGCGGCTACCGTCTCTATGATCAGGCGGATGTTGCGCGCCTCGGCTTTATCCATCGCGCGCGCCGTCTCGGCTTCAGCGTGGAGGAGGTTTCGGCCTTGTTGGCACTTTGGCAGGACCGCTCGCGCGCGAGCTCGGAAGTGAAGCACCTCGCGATCCGCCACATCGCGGCACTCGACGACAGGATCGCCCAATTGCAGGCGATCCGCCGCATGCTCAGCCGCCTCGTCGATGCCTGCCGCGGCGACGCTCGAGCCGAGTGCCCGATCCTCGAGGGTCTCGCAGGCGCGCCGCACTGACTCCTCCGCGGGCTCAGGGGTGCGTGATTTTCGACGCCTGCCACTCTATATTTCGCGGTGTGGGCCGGCAGAAACACCAGCATATTGGGAAAGGCAAGCGAGTGCCGCGCGCGCAGGGGCGCCGCGGACGGACACCCCTTGCCGCCTGGACACGCGCCTTGCGAAATCGCCTGACGCCGTGGCCCGTCGTCGTCCTCATCGCGGCACTCGCCCTCGGGACCATCCTCGGCATATTGCTCGGGACGCGGCAGTCTGCACAGCAAGCGCAGAGCGTGCCGCGGCCTCCCGTCGTCGCCGAGAAACCCGCCGTCATTGTGCCGTCTTCCGGCCCGCCGAAAAGCGCGTCCCCCATCGCCAAGGGCCGCCTTGCCGGACCGCTCGCGCTGTTGCCGGAAGAGCCCGAGCCGCGGCCCGACGCGGGCGCAGAGCCCACGGCGCCGCGGGCGGCGAACGGCCCCCGCCTCATCACCGCGCAAAAGGACCCAAGTGTGGTTTATGAGGAAGCGGTCGAGGAGCCCGGCCCGCGCCGCGCCATGCCGGCACCACCCGGCGCGGGGCCGCCGCACCCGGTGGCTGAGCGCAAGCCCACGCTCTTGGCTGCGCTCGCGCATTTGACGATCAAGCCGAGCGAGGGCCCGCAGCCGGCATGGCTGCAGCATGCGCTGGCCATGCCCGACATTCGCGGCCGGCCCATGGTGGCGCTCGTCATCGACGATGCGGGGGTCGACCGCAAACGCACCGAGCGGGCGATGCATCTGCCCCCTAGGGTGACGATGTCGTTCCTGCCTTATGCGCAAGAGGTGGCGAAGCAAGCGCAGGAGGCCAAAGCCTTGGGCCACGAGATCATCGTCCACGTGCCCATGGAGCCCGAGAACGCAAGCGTCGATCCCGGTCCCAACGTGCTGCGCGTCAAGGACAGCGGCGAGGAGATCGAGCGTCGGCTCGAGTGGGACCTCTCGCGCTTCGCCGACTACGTCGGCATCAACAACCACATGGGCAGCAAGTTCACGCAAGACGCCCAGGGCATGCGCGTCGTGCTCGAGGCCCTCAAGGCGCGCGGCCTGCTTTTCCTCGATTCGCGCACGACGCCGGCGAGCGTCGGAGCGAGGCTCGCGCGCGAGCTCGGCTTGCCCACGCTCGAGCGCGACGTCTTCCTCGACAACGTCGATAGCCGCGAGGAGGTCTCGGCCCGCCTCGCCGAGGTCGAGCGCATCGCGCGCCGGGACGGTTACGCGATCGCGATCGGCCATCCGCGCGACGCCACCCTCGACGTGCTCGAGCGCTGGACGGGCGAGGCTCGCGCTCATGGCCTGGCACTCGCCCCACTCAGCGCCGTGATGCGCGCGCTGATCGCGGTCCAGCCGGAGCAGGCAGAGCTCTCGCAATCGCACGGGTGAGCTCGTCCCGTCCCGGCCAGCCCTTGCGGATTCGGTTGATTCGTAATACGTATTGAGGAAGGCGTAATACGGGGCCATGAGATGACTTTGCCTGTTCAGTCCCTGCGCGCGGCACCCGAGCATCGCGATGTTTTGCGGACGGTCGCGAGAATGCTGCGGGAAGGGGGGGCGGATGAGTTGCGGCGGCTGTTGAGCCAGCGGGCGGCGCAGCCGGTAGGGCCATTCCGCAGCGAAGCGGCGGCACTCGCCTTTCTGCGCGACAGGCTGGTGAGCGCGCTCCGCCCGCGCATGATCTGGCTGTTCGGCAGCCGCGCGCGCGGAAAAGCCCGTCTGGACAGCGACTTCGATCTTCTCGTCGTGCTGCCGGACGGACTTCCCGACTCCGCCTATGGCCACCCCGCCGTCGCCGAGCCGGTGAGCGGCTGCGGCGTCGGCCACGACATCGTCCCGTGCTCATGGTCGGCCTACTTGGCCGAGCGCAAGGAGGTCGGCAGCCTCGTCCATCGCGCCGTGAGCGAGGGCCGGCTCATCTACCGCGACAGGCAGCTGCGCCGGGCGGGCGCCCGGGCGGCATGAACGAGCAGCGGGTCGCGAGTTTTCTTGCCCTCGCGGAGGAGGACCTCGCCGCTTGCAAGCAGCTCATGCGGCAATATCCGCGGCAATGCGCCTTCTATCTCGAGCAGGCCGCTGAGAAGCTTCTCAAGGCCGTGCTGACGGTCGAGGCGATCGTCTTTACCGCTAGCCACCACCAGCTCGGAGCACTTGCCGCGCTCTTGCCGGAAGAGCATCTCTGGCGCGCCGACCTCATGGCCTTCGACCGCTTCTCCAGTTATGCCACTGCGTTCCGCTATCCCACCCCTGGCGGCGGGATGCCCCGCCTACCGGGGCGTGATGAGCTTGAGCGCGGCTGGCGGGAGGTCAGAGCGGTCGCCGCAGAGATCAAGGATTGGAGCATCGAGAGGCTTGCCGAGAAGGCTGGCAAAGGCCGGGGGCGCTGAGGGCAAAATCAATCCCTCATGCGTTTCACAAGGCCGTCCCAGTATAGCGCATGTTCAGGCGTTGAATCCTCCCCCGGCTATGTCCCGCGCGCCATGCAAGATGCGCTCGATACGAATCTCCCCCGGATGAACCGAATAGAAAATCAGATAGCGGCGATGCACCGCGCGCCGGATCGTCGGATCAAGGTCAGGTTGTGTCGGGTGGACTTCGGGGTTCCTGGCTATTCCAAGACAGGTCGCGCGCAATTCATCGAGGAACGTCAGCGCCCGCGCCGGGTTGTCCCGCGCGATATAATCGCCGATCTCTTCCAGGTCGCTTTCTGCCTTGGGCGAGAAACCAACTCTCATTCAACCTTCCGCGCCATGGCAGTGTATTTGCCTTTCAGACGGTCGAACACGCGCTTGGCCGGAACCGGCGCGCCGCTTTCCATGCCTTCACGCACCAGTCGCCGCAGCTCATCCAACTCAAGCACGGCGATCCGGCGCTTGAGTTTCCAGTCGCGCAGCGCTTCCCGGATGACTTCGCTCGTCGTCGCATATTCTCCCGATTCGACGGCCGCGCGCACCAGCCCCGCCATGTCCGGCGGGAGAGCGATGCTAATTTTTTCGACGTTCGCCATGGCGCACCTCCATTAATACATGGTAGTAATAAGTCGTACCAATTTCAAGGGGGCCGGAACTCGATAAAACATGCGAGTCGGCTGGAAGGCGGGCAAAGGCCGCCGGTCCTGAGCGGCCGTCGCCGCCTTCACCCCCCACTCGCGAAGCGCACCGCCTCCTCGGCGGCGCGGACGAGCGCGCGGGCCTTGTTGACCGTCTCCTGATACTCGGTCGCGGAATCGCTGTCGGCGACGATGCCCCCGCCTGCCTGGACGTACATGGTGCCGCCCTTCAAGAGGGCGGTCCTGAGCGCGATGCAGGTATCCATGGCCCCGTTCGCCGCGAAATAGCCGACCGCACCCGCGTAGATGCCGCGGCGCTCCGATTCGAGCTCGTCGATGATCTCCATGGCGCGGATCTTGGGCGCACCCGACACGGTGCCCGCGGGGAAGCCGGCGACGAGGGTGTCGATCGCGTCGTGCTCGGGTTTCAGCCTGCCCTCGACGTTCGAGACGATGTGCATGACGTGCGAGTAGTGCTCGATCGCCATCTTCTCGGTGACCTCGACCGTGCCGATCTCGGCCACGCGCCCCACGTCGTTGCGTGCAAGGTCGAGCAGCATGAGGTGCTCGGCGAGCTCCTTGGGATCGGCGAGGAGATCCTCGCCGAGTGCTTTGTCCTCGGCCGCGTCTCGCCCGCGCGGGCGCGTGCCCGCGATGGGGCGGATGGTGACGATGCCGTCGCGCAGGCGCACCAGGATCTCAGGGCTCGAGCCCACGACGGCGAAGCCGCCGAAGTCGAGGAAGAAAAGGAAAGGGGAGGGGTTGAGGCGGCGCAGCGCGCGATAGAGGGCAAAGGGCGGCAGGCGAAAGGGCACGGCGAAACGCTGCGAGGGCACCACCTGGAACACGTCGCCCGCGCGGATGTATTCCTTGGCGCGCTCGACGAGTGCCTCGAACTCCTCGCGCGTCATGTTCGAGCGGGGCTCGCCGTGCGGCGCCGGGCCCTGACCGGTCTCGCGCCGATAGGTCACGCTGCGCTCGAACTCGGCGACGAGATCGGCCAAGCGCTCGCCCGCCAGGTCGTAGGCCCGCTCCGCCGACACGCCTGCTGCCGGCCATGCGGGCGTGATGAGGGTGACCGTGTCATCCAGGCTGTCGAAGACGGCGACCGCGGTCGGGCGCAGGAAGATCGCATCGGGGATGCCGAGCACGTCCGGGTTCTTGTCCGGCAGGCGCTCCATCTGCCGCACCATGTCGTAGCCCATGTAGCCGAAGAGGCCGGCCGCCATGGGCGGCAGGTCGGGCGGCAGCGCGAACTGGCATTCGCTCACGAGGGCGCGGAGGGAATCGAGCGGGTGGCCGGCACAGGGCTCGAACTCGTTGCGGTCGATGCGTGCGCGCCGGTTGATCTCGGCCTCGGCGCCGCGACAGCGCCAGATGAGATCGGGCTTGAGGCCGACAAAGGAGTAGCGGTTGCGCACGCCGCGCTCGACGGATTCGAAGAGGAACGCGTCGGCGCGCCCGTCGGCGAGCTTGAGCATGGCGCTGACGGGCGTGTCGAGATCGGCGGTGAGCGTCGTCCACACGACCTGGGCGGCACCACT
>DATNIJ010000059.1:0-10034 GCA_035604475.1 Alphaproteobacteria bacterium | reverse complement strand
AGGTCGGCCTCTTCCGGCGGATAGGTGACGCGCATGCCCTCGACCCGGGCGAAGGGGGTGAGCTTGTGCGCTTGGCGCCGCGCGACGCTCAAGATGTGCTCGACCGCATGGCCGCGCACGAGAAGCGCGTCCGCGACGAGCGAGCGGTGGCAACGCCAGGGTACGGCCTCCGCGCACATCACCGCGGTGGGGGCCGCCTCTGCTTCAGCCATCAGGGCCGCGAGCTCGGCCGCGAACTCCGCCGTCTCCATGTAGTCGGCGAAGCCGCGGAAGCCCGCGTTGCGCCAGCCCGTGTTCGGCGAATCGGTGCGCGGGCGGCGCAGGCCGCCCAAGCCCTTGCGGTGCTCGTAGGCGATGCCGGCGGCGGCGAGTACTGCGGGCAGCGTCTCGCGGTTGAATTGCGGATTGTGGCGCGAGCGCGGAATGGTGCGGATGTCGACGAGCCGCGTGATCCCGTGCGCCCTCAGCATGGCTATGAGCGCCTCGAGCGAGCGGTTCGAATGCCCGATGGTGAAGAGCGTGAGCTTTTGGCAGGCGCGCGCGCTCATGGTTACGCAGCACTCAAATCCTCGCCGGCGAGCGCCTTCTTGAGGAGGGCCGCGGTCTCGGGGATCCCGTAAAGCGCTATGAAGGAGCCCATGCGCGGACCCTGGCTCTGGCCGAGCAGCACCTCATAGAGCGCCTTGAACCATTCGCGCAGGTTGGCGAAGCCGTGGCGCTTGCCGATCTCGTAGATCTCGGTCTGGATCGCCTCGCCCTCGGTCCCGGGCTGCTGGCGCTCGAGCATGGCCAAGAGCTCCTCCATCGCCGCGCGCTCCTGGGCATTGGGCGCGCGGTAGCGCTTCGCCGGCTTCACGAAGTCGCGGAAATAGGCGATCGCGTAGCCGACCAGCCGATCGAGAAGCGGCTGGCTCTCGGGCGTCGCCCCCGGCGCGTAACGCGAGATGAAGCCCCACAAGACCGCCTTGTCCTCGGTATTGCTGACGCTCGCGAGGTTCAGGAGGAGGCCATAGCTTATGGGAAGTGCGGCATACGGCGGATTGCCGTGGTGAACGTGCCAGACCGGGTTCTCGAGCCGCTCGGCCTCCGACTGCCGCGGATAGACCTCGAGCAGCGTCAGATACTCGTCCACGCTCTTGGGGATGACGTCGAAGAAGAGGCGCTTTGCCGCGCGCGGCCTCTGAAACATGTAGTAGGAGAGACTCTCGGGCGGGGCATAGGCGAGCCATTCCTCGATGGTGAGGCCGTTCCCGCGCGACTTCGAGATCTTCTCGCCCTTCTCGTCGAGGAAAAGCTCGTAGGTGAAGCCATCCGGCGGCGGCGCGCCCAGGATGCGGCAAATCCGGCTCGAGAGCTTGACGGAATCGATGAGGTCCTTGCCCGACATCTCGTAGTCGACCCCGAGTGCTATCCAGCGCATCGCCCAGTCCACCTTCCATTGCAGCTTGCAATGCCCGCCGGTGACCCGCACTTCGACCAGCTGAGCCGTCGCGGGATCGCGGTAGACCACGCTGCCGGCCTCTGGCTTGCGCTCGACCATGGGAACCTGGAGCACGATGCCCGTGCGCGGGCAGACGGGAAGGAAGGGGCTGTAGGTCGAGCGCCGCTCGGGTCCGAGGGTGGGAAGCACCACCTCCATCACCGCATCATAATGCCTGAGCACGGAAAGAAGCGCTGCGTCGAACAGGCCGCTCTTGTAGCACTCGGTCGAGCTCTTGAACTCGTACTCGAAGCCGAACTCGTCGAGGAAGGCGCGGAGCCGCGCGTTGTTGTGGGCGCCGAAGCTCGGGAAGGTGCCGAAGGGATCGGGCACGGAAGTGAGCGGTTTGCCGAGATGCTGCGCCAGCATCTCCCGGTTCGGCACGTTGTCGGGCACTTTGCGCAGGCCGTCCATGTCGTCGGAGAAGGCGAAGAGCCGGCTAGGCAAGTCCGAAAGCCGCCGGAAGGCCTCGCGCACCATCGTGGTGCGCGCGACCTCGGCGAAGGTGCCGATGTGCGGCAGGCCCGAGGGACCGTAGCCGGTCTCGAAGAGCACGTAGCCCTTGGCGGCCGGCTTGCCGTCGAGCCGTACCAACAGCTTTCGCGCCTCCTCGAAGGGCCAGGCCCGGGCCAAAAGCGCGAGTTCCCGCTCGCTCGCCATGGCGCTCTCCGCGTCGCCCTCGAGGCGCATGCCCCGTCCGGGCGTTGCTCAGGTTTCTAGGCACTCGAGGCCGAGCGGTCAATCGTGATCGGCGGGCGAGCTTGGCAGGTGGAAGTCGAGGTGCTAGTTTCACGGTTACAACCATGGATGGTAGCGTCATCCGCGGGGTGGGAGCTCGATCTGCGGCCGCACCGTCCTTCGGCAGGGGGGAGACATGGCTGACAGCATTCCCGTACCGCCGTTCGAGCCGCTTTCGCCGCTTGAGCGAGAAATGGACGCGGCGCTGCGATCTGCCTCGCATGATAAGACACGCGGCCTCGTCGTCGGTCCGACGCAGGCAGACGACAAGTCCGTCAGGGTTCCCTTCCTGCTTTGGTTCCTTCTCGAGGCGATTCCTGCCGTCGAATTGCCGATCGCGCGTTTCGAGCTGCGCGATGCGGATATCACAGATGAACTAGATCTAAGCGGCACGAAGTTGGCGGTCTTGCCGCGGTTCGCGAACTGCCGATTTGGCGGTGCAATCAAACTCGAGGAAGCTGAAATCATTGGCTTCGAAATGATTGCGGGAAGCGCGTTCAAAATCTCTGCCGACAGACTCACGGCCACGGGCTCGCTCTTGGTTCGCGCGGCGAACCCCGATGATGGATATCCGTCCGCCGGACAGCTGCCCGAGATCGAGAGGCAGATCCGGCTGTGCGGAGCCAAAATCCACGGCAACCTCGATCTCAGCGGGTGCAGGCTCCATGGCCAAATTGCGTCCGGCAAGCTGCGCGTGCCGCTGTTCGCGGACGGCCTCACCGTCGAGGGTAACCTGGTTCTCGGATACGGGTTCACGGCAGACGGGGAAATCCGCCTCAACGGCTGCGACATCCATCGCAATTTGGACTGCTCCGGTGCGCACCTGCGTAATTTGGTGGACGATGCCGCGCACAACCCAGCGCCTTACACCCTCTCTGCGGCGGGGGCACACATTGCCGGCAGCATGTACATCTGCCGGACGCCGGCTTGGCTGCACGAGCCAGTCGACTTCGTGTCGACGGGGACCCTGCGCCTCGAAGGAGCGAAGATCGACGGTGACTTGGACTGTACCGGCGGACTATTCAAGGCGAAAGCCTTCGCAGACGAGAATTGGAGCCACGCAACCGGCGCCAACAACGATCTCTATGCCATCAAGGCGGATGGCATAGACGTGGGCGGCGATATCAAGCTCTTGGGCGCATTTCATGCGCGCGGAATCGTGGACCTGACCGGGGCCAAGATCGAAGGCGACTTCAATTGTAAGGATGGATTCTTCGACTTCCCCGGGGAAGATGCGCTTTGCGCAGACGGCATTACCGTCTCGGGAAGCACCTCTCTCTATCGCAGTTCCGCTGACAATGACCGTATAACCACCAACGGAATCCTGCGCTTTCCGCTAGCGAGCTTCAAGCAGGGGTTCTTCGTCGACGGCGCGTTATTCGACGTGAACGGCAGCTACCGCAACTGGCTGCGCGGATCGACGACCGCGGGCGAGCTCAATTGTCCCGGGCGCGGCATTTGCGGCATTTTTGCGCCCCTGGCGGAAGTGAACGGCAAGTTCCGCTGGCGGGAGATCGAGAAGCCCGCTCCCCACGACCCCCATAATCAGCTTTGGCTCCATCTTGAAGGCTCGAAGGCCGATGCGATCGACGACCACAAGGAGGCTTGGCAGCGGCTTGACCGCTTCGAGGTCAGCGATTGCGACTACAAGAGCATTCTGCACCTCGCTCCCGACGTCGTTTGGCGCAGTGACGAGCTCGACCGCCAATACGCCATTCTGAATCCGAGGCGCAATGCTGCGGCTCCCTACGGAGCTGTTGCCCGCCTCGTTTTCTTCATAAAGGCTTGGTGCGTGGCCGAGCGGGCATTGGCACGCGCGCTCTTCCGCTGGTTGCCCAGCCGGTGGCATGAAGACGCCGAACTCGCAAACGCCGTGAAGGCCTTTTCGCCCCAGCCCTATATCCAGCTCGCGAAGGCGGTGCGCGCCGCCGGCTACGAAAAAGCCGCCAACGACGTGCTCGTACGGCTCGAGCGGAACAGGACCCGCTACAGCGACTTCAGCGTGCTTCGACAGTTGGGCCGCTGGACCCTAGATCTCGTTTTGCTCTACGGCTTCTCGCCCTTCCGGCCAATATTGTACGTGGTGGTGGCGGTGGTCATCAGCGCCGGCTTCTTCGAGAAGGCCCATGACGAGTGCTTGATCGTGGCCGCGAGCGACAATGCGTCGGCGTGCAAACCGACCGCCGCCGGCACCGCCACAGGCGATGGCTTCAACGCCCTCGTCTATGCGACCGACACCCTGGTGCCGCTCGTCGACCTCAATCAAAAGAAGAACTGGGTGGTCGCGGCGCCGCCGGCTTCCACGGGCGCGGCGCCGGAGCCTCCGCGAAGCTGGTGGCAGGGTCTCGTTCGGGCGTGGGCCGGGCGCCCGAGGGGTCTTCCGGGCCTGCTCGTGATCTTCAACACCTTTTTCGGCTGGCTCATGACCACGCTCTTCGCCGCGGGCGTGACCGGCCTGGTGCGCGGCGGCGGGGAAAGCGATTAGCGTTGCCGTTCCGACTCCAAGCGAGCGGGTCGCAGGCAGCGACGAGGAGGTAAGCCGGCCCGCCTCCTATCAGTAGAGCTTCAACGAGATGGCGAAGGGCGAACGCTTCGTGCAAGCCACGCTGAGCGGCCGTGCACGGGCGCGCAAGGGCTAGGCCGTAGGTTTGCCGGCCCTGCTCCTCTCGCTCGCCGGCAGGACGGCAACAAAACGATTGTCTTATTTCCCGGCGAGTCCTGAGCAACCCTGCCGGCGCGTGGCAGCGGTGCAGGAGCCCTGTATACTCGCCCCATGACCGCAGCCCCCGCTCCCCTCGGCCGACCGGCCCGTCTCGCGGCCCCCGCCCTCGCCGTCCGGCTGCGCACGGCCGCCTGGCTCTCGGAGGAGGGCGAGATCGAGACGCTGCCGCTGGCCGAAGCGCGGGCGCGGCTCGCCCGCGCGCATAAGCCCCTCGTCTGCCATCGCCCGCTCGTGGCACGGCGTCTCGGGATCGACCGGCTGCCGTCCCTCGACCTGCTCGAGCTCTATGCCTTCGTGCGGCCGGCGAGCTTCGTGCTCCCGACCGCGCGCGGTCTGGCCGAGGCCTTGAGCCTGGCAGCACCCGTGAGCGTCGAGGACGAGGCCTTGACTCTTCTGCAGGCCGCCGAGCGTCTCTTGGCCGAGCTCGCCGCGCGCGAGGGCGGCAACGCGGATACCGTGGCGCTTGCGCAAGCCATGACGCGCGGCGAGTGGAGCTGGGGCCGCGCGGTACTCGAGGCGCTGGGAGCGGCGGAGGACATCTGGGAGCGCAGTGCGGCCTTCGCCGTGTGGAAGCGCCTGCCCTCAATCGAGGACTGGGCGCCCGAGCCGCCCTCGGGCCACCGCCCCGTCTCTCCCGCGGAGGCGCGCGAGCGCTTGGCGGCTCTCCTCGGAGCCGAGGCCGAGGACCGCCCGCAGCAGGCCGATTACGCCTCGGCCTTGAGTGCCGCCTTCCAGCCGCGCAACGAGGCCGGCGTGCCCCACTTCGTGCTCGCCGAGGCGGGCACAGGTGTGGGCAAGACGCTCGGCTATTTGGCCCCCGCGAGCCTGTGGGCGGAGAAGAACGACGGGCCGGTCTGGATCAGCACCTACACGCGGAACCTCCAGCACCAGCTCGACCGCGAGCTCGACCGGCTTTACCCCGCCGCGGCCGAGAAGGCGCGCAAGGTGGTGATCCGCAAAGGACGGGAGAATTACCTCTGCCTCCTCAACATGGAGGAGGCGACGGAGGCGGCGCGACTCAATCCGCGCGAGGCGGTGGCGCTCGGCCTCTTGGCGCGCTGGGCCGGCAAGACGCGCGACGGCGACATGATCGGCGGAGATTTTCCCGCCTGGCTCGTCGATCTCGTCGGCCGCGAGCGCAGCCTCGGCCTCGCCGACCGGCGCGGAGAGTGCATCTATGCCGCCTGCCCCCACTATCAGAAGTGCTTCATCGAGCGCAGCGTGCGCCGCGCCCGGCGCGCCGAGATCGTGGTCGCCAACCACGCGCTCGTCATGGTGCAGGCAGCACTTGGCGGGATCGACGACAGCTATCTGCCCACGCGCTACGTCTTCGACGAGGGCCACCATGTCTTCGATGCCGCCGACGGCGCCTTCTCGGCCCATCTCTCGGGACGCGAGACGGCCGAGCTCAGGCGCTGGCTGCTCGGCGCCGAGGGACGCTCGCGCAGCCGCGCGCGGGGCCTGAAGCGCCGCGTCGAGGACCTCGTCGCCGACGATGCCGCGGCGGCGGCGGCCCTCGACGCCATCCTCAAGGCGGCGCTGGCGCTCGCGGCCGACGGCTGGCTGCAGCGCCTGCAGCAGATGGGGCCCGTCGGGCCGTCCGAGGCGTTTCTCGCCAAGGTGCGCCAGCAGGTGAGAGCGCGCGCGCACGATCCCGGAACGCCTTATGACCTCGAGACGGCGACGAGCGAGCCGGTCGACGGCCTTCTCGACGCGGCGGCTCTGCTCGAGGGCGCGCTCGAGCGTCTGCTCGGACCCATGCGCGCGCTTACGACGAGGCTTGCGGCCCGGCTCGACGACGAGGCCGCGGAGCTCGACAGCGCTACCCGCCTGCGCATCGAGGCGACCACGCGCGGGCTCACGCGGCGTGCCGAGACGCAAGTCGCGAGCTGGATTCTCATGCTGAAGACCCTCGGCCGCTCAACGCCGCCCGAGTTCGTCGACTGGTTCTCGATCGACCGCCTCGACGGGCGCGACGCGGACGTCGGCATGCACCGCCATTGGGTCGACCCGACAGCACCCTTCATCGCCGCGGTCGCCACCCGCGCGCACGGCATCGCCGTCACCTCGGCCACGCTCACCGACGGCAGCGGCGACGTCGAGGCGGATTGGCAGGCGGCGGAAGCGCGCACCGGTGCGCGCCACCTGCCCAGCCCGGCGATCCGCGCTGAGGTTCCCTCGCCGTTCGACTACGCAAGGCAAACCCGCGTCGTGGTGGTGACCGACGTGCGCAAGGATTCGCTCGATCAGGTCGCCGCCGCCTATCGCGAGCTCTTTCTCGCCGCGGGCGGAGGGGGGCTCGGCCTCTTCACCGCAATCTCGCGGCTTCGCGCGGTCTATCAGCGCATAGCGCCGGCGCTCGAGGAGGCGGGAGTGCCGCTCTTGGCGCAGCATGTCGACGCGCTCGACGTCTCGACCCTCATCGATATCTTTCGTGCCGAGGCGGATGCGTGCCTGCTCGGCACCGATGCCGTGCGGGACGGCATCGACGTGCCGGGCCGCGCGCTGCGCCTCATCGTCTTCGACCGCGTGCCCTGGGCACGCCCGGACCTCTTGCACCGCGCGCGCAAGGCGGCCTTCGGCGGGCGCGGCTACGACGACATGATCGCGCGGCTCCGCCTCAAGCAGGCCTTCGGCCGCCTGGTCCGGCGCGCCGACGACGCGGGCGTCTTCGTCCTCCTCGATCCCATGATGCCCTCGCGGCTCGCGGGCGCCTTCCCGCCGGGGGTAGCCCTCGAGCGTATCGGGCTCGCGCAAGCCGCGGCGCTCACACGCGAATTCCTCGCGCAGGAGCACGGTCCAGCAGCGCTCGTCTCAACGAAATAATTCGCCTCCTCCCTCTTGCTCCGCTTTGCTTCGGGCAGGGCGGTAGAACCGCACGGCGGCGAAGGGAAGGCGAGGAAATGTCAGATGGAGAAGCGGGAGTACCAACCGGACTGGAGAGTGCCCTTCGCCGCGACCTTCGTGATGCAAGCGCTCGCGGCGATCCTCATCGTGGCCATGCCCGTGCTGGGACCGCTCGTGACCGCCGCCGCCGGCAGGCCGCCCGAGGCGGTCGGCACGATCTCCTCCGTCACAGCACTCGGCACGCTGTGGTTCCTCGCCGCAGGCACGCCGATCCTCGAACGCTTCGGCCCGCTTCGCAGCCTGCAGCTCGGCGCCCTTCTGGGGGCCGTCGGGCTGGTGTTTGTGTTGGCGGGCAGCTGGGGGCTCGTCCTGGTCGGCGCCTTCGCCGTCGGCGTCGGCTATGGCCCGTCGCCGCCCGCGGGCAGCGAGATTCTGGCGCGTACCGTGCCGAAGGGGCGCCGCTCGTTGATCTTCTCGGCGAAGCAGGCCGCCGTGCCCGCAGGCGGAATGGCGGCCGGGCTCGTATTGCCGCTGCTCGCGGCGCATGGCGGATGGCGCGGAGCGCTCGCTGCTGCGGCCTTATTCGCCGTCGTCCTCGCCTTGCTCATGCAGCCGTTGCGCGCGCGGCTCGACGCCGGACGACAGCGGCAGAGCGCCTTCATCCTCGCACGCATATTCGCATTGCGGAGCCTCAAGGCTCCCTTTGCCGGACTTGCCGGGCAACCGGGCCTCGTCGTCGTAAGCTATTGCGGCTTCGGCTTCGCCTGCGTGCAGGGCGCGATCACGGCATTCGCCGTCACTTTCCTCGTCGACCGCTTCGGACTGAGGCTCAAGGACGCAGCCCTCGGCTTCACGCTCATGCAATGCGCAGGCATCGTCGCGCGGATTCTGATGGGCTGGATCGCGGATCTCGTCGGTTCCGCCATAAGGACGCTTGCGGCATTGGCGCTTCTGTCCTCGCTCGTGCTCGCCGGGCTTGCCGAGGCGAGCCAGGCGAGTGCTGCCGCACCGGCCGTGGTGCTGCTCGGCCTCACCGGCTTCTTCTCGGCGAGCTGGAACGGCATCGTGCTTTCCGAAGTGGCAGCGCTCGCCCGGCCCGCGGAGATCGCCGCAGCAACCTCCTCAGCCACCTTCTTCATCTTCATCGGCTACAGCCTGTCGCCCGTTCTCTTCGGCGCGCTGGTGAAAGGGGCGGAGGGCTACGGTCTCGCCTTCGCGAGCTTGGCCATCCTCTCGCTTAGCGTGACGGCACTCCTCGTCCGCGCGAGCCGAAGGCGATCCGATGCGTGATTCCGTCCAGCTCAAGCCGGCAGGACCTTTCCTGGCACCGCCAGGGTCTCAATAACTATCTCGAATCGCGAAGTTTTCCGGAGCGGACAAGGTGCCTGCGGGTGCCGCGGCACGGCCGCTTCCGGCGGGCTTGACGGAAGCGCCCGCGCCTAGTCTAAGTCTTGCCGACGCGGATGAAGGGGGCGACATGAGCACTCAACAACCCATCAATCACCACGACGCGCTCATCTACACGATGGTGCTGGCCTCCGCCGCCGACCAGGACATGACGGACGCGGAGCTCAGGACGATCGGCGAGCTCGTGCGCTATCTGCCGATCTTCAAGGATTTCGATGGCGAGCGCCTGCCCTCGGTCGCGCGCGCCTGCGCCGGGCTGCTCACCGACGCCAACGGGCTCGAGCGCGTGCTCGGCGCGATCAAGCGCGCATTGCCGAAGGAGCTGCGCGAGACGGCCTATGCGCTCGCCTGCGACGTGGTCGCCTCCGACGGCAAGGCGTCGCAGGAAGCGCTCAGGCTGCTCGAGATGCTGAGCGAGCGGCTCGAGATCGATCAGCTCGCCGCCGCCGCCATCGAGCGCGCGGCGCGCGTGCGCCACGCCACCTTGCAGGCGCACTGAGCTGAGAGTGCCGCGCGCGGAAGCGGCACCCGACGTCGGCGTCCGCGGAAACCGCAGCCTCTCTCGGCCTTGCCACGCAAAAGGGGCCGCCCCCCAAGGGAGCGGCCCCGATGGTTTCGCAAGCCCCTGACGAAGTCGGCGCTCAGAAATCCATGTCGCCCATGCCGCCGCCGGGCATCGGCGGGGCGGGCTTCTTCTCAGGGCGCTCGGCGACCATGGCCTCGGTGGTGACGAGGAGGCCGGCGATGGAGGCGGCGTCCTGGAGGGCCGTGCGCACCACCTTGGTCGGGTCGATGATGCCCGCCTTGAACATGTCGACGTACTTGTCGCTCTGGGCGTCG
>DATNIJ010000058.1:0-3223 GCA_035604475.1 Alphaproteobacteria bacterium | reverse complement strand
GGCGACGATCATCATCGCTTCCAGCCGGCGCAAAAAGCGGTCGGTGCGCCAATCCTTGGCAAGCTCCACCGCCGCGCGCGTGAGCTGGCCGGGATATTGCTCGAGCTTGCCTTCCAGGCGCTCGAACAGCGTGAAGGCATCGGCGGTGGCGCCCGCGAAGCCGCCGATCACGTCGCCCTTGGCGAGCCGGCGCACCTTCTTGGCATTGGCCTTGACGATGGTCTGGCCGATCGTCACCTGGCCGTCGCCCCCGATGGCCACGGTGCCGCCCTTGCGGACCGTGAGAATCGTGGTGCCGTGCCAGACATCTGACTGTTGGGATTGCATGTTCATGACTCGGATACCGGTGTCCTGATTTATGCACTCATGGGCGCCAACGCAAATCCGGCTTTTGCGCGGATGACCGCACACCTTGCTGCAACGTCGCAAGATGGAGCCGGTCGGACCGCCGGGCAATCGGTTAATTGCAACCTCGCCGGCGGCAGTGGCGGCGACCGCCAACCCCTGATACAAGGCGCGCGGATTTGGCCTAGCGAATTTGGCTTCGCGAATTTAGCTTGGAGACACCGCGCATGCGCAAGGCAGCGGTCAAACGCACCACCAAGGAAACCGACATCGCGGTCGCGGTCGATCTCGACGGCAGCGGGACCGCTTCGATCGCGACCGGGATCGGCTTTCTCGACCATATGCTCGAGCAGCTCTCCCGTCACAGCCTGATCGACCTCAAGCTCAAGGCCAAAGGCGATCTTCATATCGACAATCACCACACCACCGAGGACAGCGGCATCGTCATCGGCCAGGCGGTTGCCAAGGCGCTCGGCGAGCGCAAGGGCATCGCGCGCTATGGCGCGGCCCTCATCCCCATGGACGAGACCCTCACGCGCGTGGCGCTCGATGTCTCCAACCGGCCCTATCTCATCTGGAAGGTGACCTTCACGCGCCACAAGCTCGGCACTTTCGATACCGAGCTCTTCAAGGAGTGGTTTCAGGCCTTCGCCCAGCACGCCGGGGTCACGCTCCATATCGAGAACCTTTACGGCGAGAACAGCCACCATATCGTTGAGTCCTGCTTCAAGGGGCTGGCGCGCGCCTTGCGCGCGGCGATCGAGATCGATCCGCGCCAGAAGAAAGCGGTGCCCTCGACCAAGGGCCGGCTGTAGCGCATCAAGGGTATGGATTGTACCGTCCTCCTGCCGGCCACTCTCCTCCAAGGAGACGAAAGAGCCGGCCATTTGAACTTTCGCCCCTCGGAGGGCTAGTTGATGCACACATCTTTGTGCAGGCGCCAATCACGTTGAGCCCCTCTCCCGCTTGCGGGAGAGGGAGGGACCCATTGCGCAGCAATGGGAGGGTGATGGACAGCTCCGACATCCGGCGATCCCTCACCCTTCCCATCCCTCCGGGATGGGCCCCTTCCCTCTCCCGCTTGCGGGAGAGGGATGTCTTGCCTTCTCCCGTCGGCGCGGGAGAGGGACTTATCGCGATTGGCGGCGGCGCGACGATGTATGCATCAAGTAGTCTCGAAGGGAGAGGATTGGGGTGAACCCTCAAATGGGCGTCGTCGTCATCGATTACGGCTCCGGCAATTTGCGCTCGGCCGCGAAGGCGGTCGAGCGCGCGGCCAAGGAGATCTCCTCGCGGCTCGAGGTGCGCGTGGTCTCGGACGCGCGCGCCGTGCTGACGGCCGAGCGCATCGTGCTTCCCGGCCAGGGCGCTTTCGGCGACTGCGCGGCAGGCGTGCGCAAGCTGCCGGGCCTGCGCGAGGCGCTCGAGGAGGTAGTTATCCGCAAGGGCCGGCCCTTCCTCGGCATCTGCGTCGGTATGCAGCTGATGGCGAGCCGCGGGCTCGAGCACGGCACGCACGAGGGCTTCGGCTGGGTGCCGGGCGAGGTGGTGCGCATCGAGCCGCGCGATCCCGGCCTCAAGATCCCGCACATGGGCTGGAACGATTTGCTCGTCGAGCGCTCCGACCATCCGGTGCTCGCGGGCTTGCCGAGCGGCACCGACGTCTACTTCGTGCACAGCTATGCCATGCGCTGCAGCGACCCCGCCCACGTGCTCGCGCAGGTGGAGTACGGCGCCCTGCTGCCGGCCGTGATCGGGCGGGACAACATGGTCGGCACCCAGTTCCACCCGGACAAGAGCCAAGCGGCGGGACTGCGCCTCATCGCCAATTTCCTCGCCTGGCGCCCGTGAGCGCCGAGGGGGTGCCGTGATCCTCTTTCCCGCCATCGACCTCAAGGACGGGGCCTGCGTGCGGCTCCTGCGCGGGCGCAGGGAGGAGGCGACCCTCTACAACAGCGATCCCGCGGCCCAGGCCAGCACCTTCGCCGCGGCCGGCAGCGAGTGGCTCCACGTCGTCGATCTCGACGGCGCCTTCGCCGGGCGGCCGAAGAACGCCGCCGCGGTGCGCGCCATCCTCGCTGCCGTCGCAATCCCGCTCCAGCTCGGCGGCGGCATCCGCGACATGAGCGCGGTCGAGGGCTGGCTCGCGGCCGGGGTCGAGCGCGTCATCCTCGGCACGGCCGCACTCGGCAATCCGGCGCTCGTGCGCGAGGCCGCCAAGGCCTTTCCCGGCCGCATCGCCGTCGGGATCGATGCGCGCCACGGCAAGGTCGCGACCGAGGGCTGGGTCAAGACCTCGGAGACGGATGCCGCAACATTGGCGCTCGCCTTCGAGGACGCGGGCTTGGCCGCGATCGTCTATACCGACATCGAGCGCGACGGCGCGCTCGAAGGCCCCAACGTCGAGGCGACGGCAGCACTTGCGCGCCGGCTCACCACCCCCGTGATCGCCTCGGGCGGCGTCGCCTCCCTCGCGGACCTCGAAGCACTCAAGGCGCACGAGGGCGACGGCATCGCTGGTGTCATCGTCGGCAAGGCACTCTATGATGGAAGTCTCGAGCTCGGCGCCGCCCTTCGTCTTCTCGCCGCCTGAGCTTCGGGAGCCGCCATGCTCAAGGTCCGCCTCATCCCCTGCCTCGACGTGAAGGACGGCCGCGTCGTCAAGGGCGTCAATTTCGTCGATCTGCGCGATGCCGGCGACCCGGTCGAGCAGGCGCGGCTCTACGACCGCGAGGGCGCGGACGAGCTCTGCTTCCTCGACATCACCGCGAGCCACGAGCGGCGCGACACGCTTTACGACGTGGTCCAGGCGACGGCCGAGCAGTGCTTCATGCCGCTCACCGTGGGCGGCGGGGTGCGCAGTGTGGAGGACATCCGC
>DATNIJ010000057.1:0-18724 GCA_035604475.1 Alphaproteobacteria bacterium | reverse complement strand
TACCCGACTGTGGCCATCATCGATAGCCAGAGCACCAAGACGAGCAAGATGGGTGGCGTGCGCGGCTACGACGGCGGCAAGCACGTAAAAGGCCGCAAGCGCCATCTCGTTGTTGATTCACTCGGCTTGCCGATTAGTGTCTCGATCACGGCCGCTAACGTTCACGATCAGAGGGGCGGCCGCCATGTCTTGCGTCGTACTTTTCGCTTTTTGCACGGCCACCCCTTGAAGAAGCTCTACGGCGACGGTGGTTATGACGGCGAGCCGTTCAGCAAGTGGGTGCGTCGCAAGTTTCATGCCTCCATCAAGATCGGAGGCAATCTGGCGCAGAAGCTCAAGAGGTTTGTTCCCGTGTCACAGCGTTGGGTCGTTGAGCGTTCGTTGGCTTGGATCGATGATTATCGTCGGCTGAAGATTGACTATGAGCGCACCATCGCGAGCAGTCGGGCGATGTTCAATTGGGCGGTTGTTCGGCTGTTGCTCCGTAAGCTCTTTCGGTGATCGCTGGCCGGAATCTGGGTTGGATCAGATTTCACGCAACAAACTTGCGCGCTCTCGCTGTTGATGCAAGATTGTTACGCGGCCGATTGTTGTAAATGAGCTTGGCCGATTGACGAATCGTTAGCCAGGTGACTTTTCAAACAGTCTCTAAGTCGAAGGCCCCCGTAACCGATTAATCTGCAACTCCATCCTTGGCCCTAGCGCCTTTCCGCTTGGGCACCTCGGCCCATTCATTCACACGCTCTCCAAGATCCCTGAAATTCTGGTGCATCTGCTCCAGCGCAAATCCGAGGGCGAAGAAGCGTTCCGCCGCATCGGCAGGCAAAGTTCGCGTGAGACCTTCGCCGCGGAGTGCGGCGGTCTCGGCAGCGTAGGCATTCAGTGCCGATTCCACCTCCTCGAGCGAGGGCGACCCCCGACGCGCCAGAAGTGCCGCACCGCTCGCACGCAAGTAATCAGCTACCGCCGTTTCAACTTGCGACAGTGGTGATCGAAGTCGCTTGAGAAAGGCCTCGGGCAGCGGCACGAGGGTTACGCGCCCAATCATCACGAGGTCGTGGCGCAACCTCAGCAGCGTGCGCAACAGCGGCCCGGTGGCGGGCTCCGCCGCGAGACGTGCCGCGCGCTCGCGTTCGGCCTCGGCGCCGATTGTGTTCAATTGTGCCAGGGCTTGACCGATGTGATCCTGGATACGGTGGAGCGAGGCCATGTCCAGACCTTGGCTCAAGCCCGCAAGCAGCTCGCCAAAAGTGCCCGCCATCTGATCGAGCGTCCGGGCCGCCGCCGCGATTGCCAGGCGGTGGGCATTGGCGGGCAGGATGAGAAACGAGACCACGAAACCGACGATGCCGCCGAGCGCAACCTCAAGCACCCGATCAACTGCTGAAACGACCGGGCTCGCATGCGTAATTGCGGGAAGCAAAATCACGATCACGGCGGTGATGGGTGCCACTCTGAGGCTGGGGTTTATGGCCGCGATCAGGGCAAGCGGGGCCACCGCGATGGCGAGCACCAGAAGCAGCGCGCTTTCATTCGCCGGTGGAACCAGCACGGCGACCACGGCGCCATAAACGGCCCCTCCAAGCGTGCCGGCAAGATAATCGATGGTTACCTTGAGCGACCCGCCGACGCTCAACTGGGTCACGATGATGGCCGTCAACACCGCCCATAGCGGCAAGGGAAGGTTCAAGAATTGCGCGAGGGCAAGGGACAAGACGGCGGCGACCGTCACCCTGAATGCCAGTCCCAACTGCATCCGGCGATGACGGAGCCATGTCCAGAATCCTGTGAGCATATGCTTCAGCACTTGCTCAATGGGTTCGCCCGGCCAAACGCTTCAAGGAGGGCAATTCCGCGCGCGCCTGCACGCCCGCGCGTGCCTCTCACGCGAGCGCCGCGAAATCGTCGAGCAAGGTCGCGATGCGCCCCGAATCCCACTGCGTCATGATGAGCTCGGCGCGCCGTGTCGCCTCGCGCTGGTCGAGATTGCGGATGCGCTGCTTGATGCGCGGCAAGGCCGCGGTCGGCATCGAGAGCTCGCGGATGCCAAGCCCGAGCAAGAGCGGGGTATAGCGCGGATCGCCCGCCATCTCGCCGCAGAGGCATAAGGGGATGCGCGCGCGCAAGGCCGCCCCCGTGGCGAACTGGATGAGGCGCAGCACGGCGGGGTGCAGCGGATTGTAGAGATAAGCCACCTGCTCGTCGCTGCGGTCGATGGCGAGGGTGTACATGGTGAGGTCGTTGGTGCCGATCGAGAAGAAGTCCGATTCCATGGCGAGCGCGTCGGCGGCAAGGGCCGCCCCCGGCACCTCGATCATGACCCCGAGCTTCGGTAGCTGGGGCGCCATCTTCACGTTCTGGCGCCTGAGCCGCGCGTAGAGCTTCTTCAAGAGCTCCTTGACCTGCCTCACCTCGCCCACCGAGCCGATCATGGGGAGCAGGATGCGCACCTCGCCATGCGCGCTCGCGCGCAGCATGGCCGAGAGCTGGGCCTCGAGCAGCTCCTGGCGCTTGAGCGAGAGGCGGATCGCGCGCAGGCCGAGGGCGGGATTGACCGCGGGGCCGATGTGGCCGCCAAGGGAATAGGCGAGCTTGTCCCCGCCTACGTCGAGGGTGCGGATGGTGACCGGGCGTCCCGCCATGCCCTCGACGAAGGTGCGCAGCGCTACGTATTGCTCCTCCTCGCCGGGCAGATCGTCGCGATTCATGAAGAGGAACTCGGTGCGCAGGAGCCCGATGCCCTCGGCCCCCACCGCACGCGCGTGCTCGAGCTCGCGCGGCAGCTCGACGTTCGCCTGGAGCGTGATCTCGACCCCGTCGCGCGTCACCGCCGCCACCTTGGCGAGCCGTGCGAGGTGGCGCTCCTCGCGCTGGAAGGCGCGCCGCCGCTCCTCGTACTCCGCAAGCGTGGTCGGCGAGGGATTGACGACGACGCGCCCGCGCGTGCCGTCGATGACCACCTCCGTTCCCTGTGCCGTGCCGCTCAAGAGGCCGCCCACCCCGAGCACGGCGGGAAGCCCGAGCGAGCGCGCCATGATCGCCGTGTGGCCCTCGGCCCCGCCGAGCACGGTCGCGAAGCCGGCGATGTGGTCGGGATCGAGGAGTGCCGTGTCGGCCGGCGTCAGCTCCTCCGCGATCACCACGCTGCCGTGAGGCAGGGAGGAGAAGGCGTGATACGGCCGCAGAAGGAGGTTGCGCACGAGCCGCGTCCCCACCTCGCGGACGTCGTCGGCGCGGCTTGCCAGGTAATCGTCGCCCATCTGGGCGAAGCCCTTGGTGATCTCGAGGGTTTCCGCCTGCACCGCGGCCTCGGCGTTGATGCGCTCCGCGCTGATCCGCCGCTCGGCACCGCGCAGGAGACGCGAGCCCGTCAGCATGCGCAGATGCGCGTCGAGCAGGATGCCGAGCTCCTCGCCGGCCGCACCGCTCATGGCCGCCGCCTTCACCTTGAGCTTGTGGAGCTGCTTGCGGGAGCGCTCCGTCGCCTCCTTGAGGCGCTGGCGCTCGGCCTCGATGCCGCCTTCCTTGATGTGGTACTCGGGTACCTCGAGCGCGCCCGCCTCGCGCACATGGGCCGGGCCGAGGGCGACACCCGGAGAGACGCCAAGGCCTTGGAATACACGCTCGGCCGCAAGCGGCGGCGGTGGCGGCGCGGCAGCCCGCCCGCGTCCCTCGCCCTTGCGCCCCGCCGCTTTGCCGCTCTTGGCCGTCATTCTTCGCCGAACCTTCCCTCCACGAGGGCTTCGAGTGCATCGAGCGCTGCCCGCGCCTCGGGTCCCACCGCCCTCACCTCGATCGCCGTTCCCGGGCCCGCCGCCAGCATCATGAGCCCCATGATGCTGAGGCCGGACACCGCCATGTCCTTCTTCACGACCGTGATTTCCGCATCGAAGCCTTCGGCGCACTTGACGAAGCGCGCCGCCGCGCGCGCGTGGAGCCCGCGTTGATTCTTGATCAGGAGCGTGCGGCTCTCGTTCGCCTCCGTCTTGGCGGCCGCGCCATGACCGGCACTCCTTTCGTTCATCGCTTGTCCTTCTCCTCGGCGAGGAGGGCTGATGCGACGTTGATGTACTTGCGGCCGGCCTCCTGGGCGGCCGCCACCGCTTGAGGCAGCTTCTCGGTCGTGCGCACGCTCGCGAGCTTGATGAGCATGGGGAGGTTCACCCCGGCAATGACCTCGACCTTGGCATTGTCCATGATCGAGATCGCCAGGTTGGAGGGGGTTCCGCCGAACATGTCGGTGAGCAGCACGACCCCGCTCCCGTCCTCGACCTGGGCGACGGCGCGCAGGATGTCCTCGCGTCTTTTTTCCATGTCGTCGTCGGCCCCGATGCACACCGCCGCGATGCGTTTTTGCGGGCCGACCACATGCTCGAGCGCGGAGATGAACTCCTGCGCAAGATTGCCGTGGGTCACAAGCACCATGCCGATCATTTCGAATCCTTCTGTTCGCCCCCCAGCTTCGCCCCGCGCCGCGATGCGGATGCCGCATTCGCCCTTGCCGCTCCCGGCATCCCAACGCTCATCCTTAGGCGTCCTGCCGCCGGTCGATGTCACGATGGATGAGCGTGGCACGTCGGCCGAGCCCGGCGAGCCACGCGGCGAGCCGCTCGGCGACCACGACCGAGCGATGCCGGCCGCCGGTGCAGCCGACCGCGATGGTGAGATAGCTCTTGCCCTCGCGCTCATAGCGCGGCAAGAGCGGCGCGAGCCATGCCTCGAGGCCTGCGAGGAAGGAGGCGAAGGCCGGGTCGCTTGCCACGTAGTCGGCAACGCGCGGCTCCAAGCCGGTGAGCGGCTCGAGCTCGGACACGTAATGGGGATTGTCGAGGAAGCGCGTATCGATGACAAGGTCCGCCTCGCGCGGCAAGCCGCTGCGATAGGCGAAGGAGACGACCGTGACGGCGAGCCCGGTGCCGCGCTCGAGCGCGAAATAGCCGCTGAGTGCCTGCTTGAGATCGCCGAGCTTCATGACGGTGGTGTCCAACACCACGTCCGCGCGCTCCCTCAAGCGCGCGACCATTTCGCGCTCGCGCCTGATGCCGTCGGAAACCGGGCGGTCGTCGGCGAGCGGATGGCGCCGGCGCGTCTCGGTGAAGCGGCGCTGCAGCACCTCGTCGTCGCAGTCGACGAAGAGAACGCTTGCCGCGACGCCGCTCAAGGCCGTGAGCCTGTCCACCTCGCGCAGAAGCGGGTCGACGGCGAAGTCGCGCGTCCGGATGTCGACGCCGATGGCAAGCGGGCGAAGGGGACGGTCGCCCGGACGCACCAGGCTGGCAAGCAGCGAAAGCGGCAGGTTGTCGACCGCCTCGTAGCCCAGGTCCTCGAGCACCTTGAGCGCCGTCGAGCGCCCGGCACCCGAGAGCCCGGTCACCAGCACGACCCTCGTCTCGTCCCGCCGCCCGAGTGCGGAGCCTTGGGCAAGGCGCGAATCTCTCGCCGCCAGCGGAGATGCCGCTTTGCTCATAAGGCGGCCATTTCGCCCCGGCCCAGGCTGCGCACGGCCAAGCGCACCTTGGCGGCTGCCGAGGCCTCGGTCGCAACCAGCCGAATGAGCGGGATGTCGATGCCGAGAAAGCTCGCGAAGCGGGGCTCGGGGAGACGCTCGATATCTTCCCGCGCGACGAGATCGACGACGAGCTCGAGCGGGGCGGCGGCGGCGGTCGGGACCGGGACGATGCCTACGCCGCGGACCTCGAGGCGCCCGGCGATGGGCTCGGGCGCCGATGCGGTGAGCACGCCCGCCCGCTCGTCGAGATCCACCCGGTCGTCCGCCACCAGTCGTGCGCCTCCGTCGATGAGCCGTAGCGCCAAGTCGGACTTGCCCCGCCCGGAAGGGCCGCGCAGCAGCACCCCTCGTCCATCAATCTCGACGCAGGAGCCGTGGACTTGGATCATGAACCCCCATTCCCGCGCGCGGTCTGGACGGCGGCCGGCGGTCGGCCGCTCTCTTCGCTCGCTGCAGCCTTCCGCCAGACCTCTCGCGAGGCCTGCGAAGAGGGCCAACGCTTTGATTTTGTGCCGATTTCCCGGCTCGCGAGACTCCCAAGGGCGGCTCACGAGCCGGGAAATCGGTACCAGGCCCGGGCCGGGAGGGTGGCGTCGCTCGCGCGCGCTGTCAATGCCGTGGTGGCGAGCCTCGCTTGCGCTCGCGCGGAAGCGTCACGATGAAGCGGGCGCCGTTGACGCGGCCTGAGCGGTCGTGCCGGTTCTCGGCGCGGATGGTGCCGCCGTGGGCCTCGACGATCTGCTTTGAAATCGAGAGCCCGAGGCCGGAATGCGTGCCGAAGGTCTCCCCCGGCGGCCGTTCCGAATAGAAGCGCTCGAAAATGGCCTCGAGTTTGCCCTCCGGCAAGCCCGGCCCCTCGTCCTCGACGACGGCCTCGACCATGTCGCCCGTGGCGCGCAGTGCCAAGCCGACGACGCCGCCCGGCGGACTGAACGAGAGGGCATTCTCGATCAGATTGCGGAACACCTGCGCCAGCCTGCCTTCGACTCCAAGCACGGCAAGGCGCTCGCCCGCAAGGGGTGCTAAGCGCACGCGCGCGCCGCCCGGCGCAGGCGCAGCGTAGTAGACCTCGACGAGGGTGGCGAGCAACCCGCCGAGGTCGACCGGCTCCGCCCTGGCGTGGGAAAGCTCCGCATCGAGGCGCGAGGCGTCCGAGATGTCGGAGATCAGGCGATCGAGCCGCCGCACGTCCTCGACGATGATGGCCATGAGCCGGCGCTGCTGCTCGGGCTCCTTCACGCGCGCCGCGGTCTCGACGGCGCTGCGCAGCGAGGAGAGCGGGTTCTTGATCTCATGCGCCACATCGGCGGCGAAGCGCGCGGTCGCGTCCATGCGCTGGGAGATAAGCTCGGTCATGCGCCTGAGCGCCTGCGAGAGGTCGCCGATCTCGTCGCCGCGCGCCGCCAAATCGGGAAGCTCGCCCGCGTCTCCCTCGCCGGGGCCGATGCGCTCGGCCGCCTGCGCCAGGCGCCGGATCGGGCGCACGATGGTGCTGCCGAGGTAGACGGAGAACAAGGTCGTCAAGAGGAGCGCAACCGCAAAGGCCTTGAGGATGTCGAGGCGCACCGCGCGCATGGCGGCGTCGATCTCGACGCTGCCTTGCGAGACCATGAGGGCGCCGACCACGCGCTTGTAGCGTTGCACGGGCACCGCGACCGCGAGCAGCATGCCGCCCTCGCCGTTGTCATAGACCGCATGCGCGTCGGCTCCCGTTAGCGCCTCGGTCACCTCCTGATAATCGCCCGCATGCTCGACCGCGAGCTCGCGGTAGCGGGGCAGCGCGCCGAAGCCCGGAACGGAGTGCAGCAGCCAGTGATGGGCGCGGTCGAGAAATCGGCCGAGGGGGGTCTCGGCCTCAGGCAGAGGCAACTCCTCGACCTGGACGGGTCCGCCCTGAAGCGTGAGATAGCGGCTGTCGCCAATGAGCTCGCCCGAGGGCAGGAAGAGCCGCGCGCGCGCCTTGGTCGGCTCGATGAGGCGGCGCAAGAGGATACGGCTCTGCTCGGGCATGAGCTCGAGGGTGTCTTCGCCGTTGCCCACGACCGCACTCTCGCCGAGTGCCGCCGCGAAGATGCGGGCCTGGGTGGTGAGGGACTCGAGTTGGGAGCTGATCAGGCTGCGTTGATAGGCCCCGAGATAGGCGAGCCCAATCACGAGAATGATGAGGGCCGCGACATTAAGCAGCAGGATGCGCTGCGTGAGCGGAGAGAGGAGCCCGAGCCGCCGCGTGCGCCGGCGCCACAGGCGCACGAGCGCCGGCGCGGTGCGGCGGCTCCGCCCCTGCGCGGCGCGCCGCTCCGCCTCGCTTTCCGCGAGCGTCGTTGCTTGCTCCTCGGGCCTTGTGTCGACCGCCATGGCGTGTGGGGCTGAGCTGCCGTCAGCTCTCCTTATAGCGGTAACCAATGCCATAGAGCGTCTCGATCTGGTTGAAGCTGTCGTCGGCGGCCTTGAGCTTCTTGCGCACGCGCTTGATGTGGCTGTCGATCGTGCGGTCGTCGACGTAGATGTGCTCGCCGTAGGCGGCATCCATCAACTGGTCGCGGCTCTTGACCAGGCCGGGTCGCTGCGCCAGCGCCTTGAGAATGAGGAACTCGGTGACCGTGAGACTGACGGCATGGCCCTTCCAGCTGCACAGGTGCCGGCCGGGATCGAGCACGAGATCGCCGCGCACGACGGTGCCCTCGCCGTTGCCGCCCTCGGCCGAGCCTTGCACGAGCTCGCTGCGGCGAAGGAGCGTGCGGATGCGCTCGATCAGAAGGCGCTGGGAAAAGGGCTTGGTGATGTAGTCGTCGGCCCCCATGCGAAGGCCCAGCACCTCGTCCACCTCGTCGTCCTTCGAGGTCAGGAAGATGATCGGCATCGCCGTCGTCTTGCGCAGGCGCGCGAGCAACTCCATGCCGTCCATGCGAGGCATCTTGATGTCCAGAATGGCGAGGTCGACGGGATGCGCCGCGATGCCGCGCAAGGCCTCATCGCCGTCGCTGTACGCGCGCACGGCGAAGCCTTCCGCCTCAAGCGCCATCGAGACGGAGGCGAGAATGTTGCGGTCGTCATCGACGAGCGCGATGGTCCGCTTGAGCGGCATCGCTCCCCTCTCGCGCGACCGGGAGGTGTCGGGATTTTCGCGCACCGCTCTCTACCGCCCCTCTTGCCCTTAATCGTGCTCAAATATTGGGTCGGTGGCGCGCCATGTCCAGCGCATTGACGGCCGGGGCCAAGAGGGCGAAGGTGACTGCCATGGCCCCTGAGAGCGCTCAGCCGCCGCCGGGCATGCAGGCGAGAGCCCTCGTCCGCGCCGCTGAGCGGGCGACGCTTGCCACCAACCTCCGGCGCGAGGGGGTGGAGGGCTGGCCTTACGCCTCCCTCGTGCTGGTGGCCACCACCCCCGATGCCTTACCCCTCCTGCTGCTCTCGGACCTCGCCGACCACAGCAAGAACATCGCCCAGGACGCGCGCGTCTCGCTCCTCTTCGACGGCACGGCCGGGCTCGCCGAGCCGCTCACCGGGCCGCGCGTGACCGTGCTCGGCCGGGCTTCAGAGACGCGCGACGAGGTAGTGCTGGCGCGCTACCTGCGGCGCCATCCGAGTGCTCAATCCTACGCCGGATTCAAGGACTTCCGCCTCTATCGCGTGGCCGTCGAGGAGGCCCATCTGGTGGCCGGCTTCGGGCGCATCCATTGGCTGCATGGGCGCGAGGTGTTGTACCCAAGTGCTTCCGCGGCGGCACTTGCCGCCGCCGAGCGCGAGATCCTCGCCCACATGAACCAGGACCATAGGGAGGCCTTGGCGCTCATGGCCCGGCACCTCCTGGGGCTCGATGGCGAGGGCTGGGTGATGACCGGCATCGACCCCGAGGGCATCGACCTGCGCGCGGGCGGGCGGGCCGCCCGCCTCGCCTTCGCCGAGCCGGTCCATGACGCCGCCCAAGCGCGGGCCGCCCTGGTGCGGCTCAGCCGCGAGGCCCGGGACAAGAGCTAGTCTCGCGCCTCTTACGGTGGCTCGTGCGGGTTGCGCGGGTCGGTAGTGGCTTGTATGTTCCCGGCCTGCGGCGGCCGTGGCGACGGCAGCGCGCGAGGGGCGTTCGAGGGTTCAACGCGGCGGGGAGGGCAGCGTGCAGCAGGTGGGTCCGGTCATCGCTCGCCATGGGCTGAGCCATCACGGCCTGCGCAGGATTCGTACTGCCTTCTGGAACCTTTCGGCGCCCGCACTTTACGAAGAGGCGATGCGCCGGGGCGAGGGGCTGGTGGGCCAGGGCGGCGCCTTCGTGGTCGAGACCGGCCACCACACCGGCCGCTCCCCCAACGACAAGTTCATCGCCGAGGAGGAGACGAGCAAGCACGACATCTGGTGGGGCAGCGTCAACCGTCCGATCAGCGAGGAGCGCTTCGACGTTCTCCTCGAGCACGTGCTCGGCCATCTCGAGGGCCGCGACGTCTTCGTGCAGGATTGCTACGCGGGAGCCGATCCCGCCTATCGCCTGAAGGTGCGCGTCGTCACCGAGGGAGCCTGGACCAGCCTTTTCGCGCGCAACATCCTCATCCGCCCCGCGGCCGAGGAGCGCGAGCACTTCGCGCCCGACTTCACCATCCTTCAAGCGCCCACCTGCCAGGCCGATCCCCAAAGACACGGGACGCGAAGCGAGACGTTCATCCTCGTCAACTTCAAGAAGCGCCTCGTGGTCATCGGCGGCAGCTCCTATGCCGGCGAGATCAAGAAATCCGTCTTCGGCCTCTTGAACTATCTCCTGCCGGCGCGCGGCGTGCTGCCCATGCACTGCTCGACCAACGTGGGCCCCAAGGGCGACGCGGCGATCTTCTTCGGCCTCTCGGGCACCGGCAAGACGACGCTCTCGGCGGACGCGACGCGCACGCTCATCGGCGACGACGAGCACGGCTGGTCGGACGAGGGCGTGTTCAATTTCGAGGGTGGGTGCTACGCCAAGGTGATCCACCTCTCCGCCGAGGCGGAGCCCGAGATCTACGAGACCACGCGCCGCTTCGGCACGGTGCTCGAGAACGTGGTGATCGATCCCGAGACCCGCGTGCTCGACCTCGGCGACGCGAGCCTGACCGAGAATACGCGCGCGTGCTATCCCATCGATTTCATCCCCAACGCGAGCCGCACGGGTATGTCCGTGCACCCCGAGAACGTCATCATGCTGACCGCGGATGCCTTCGGCGTGCTGCCTCCCATCAGCCGCTTGACCGCCGAGCAGGCCATGTACCACTTCCTCTCGGGCTACACCTCGCGCATCGCCGGGACCGAGAAGGGACTGGGCAAGGAGCCGCAGGCGACCTTCTCGACCTGCTTCGGGGCACCCTTCATGCCGCGCCATCCGACGGTCTATGCCAGGCTCTTGGGCGAGCGCATCGCGCGGCACGGCGTCAAGTGCTGGCTCGTCAATACTGGCTGGTCGGGCGGTGCCTACGGCATCGGCACGCGCATGAACATCGCCCACACGCGCGCCATGGTGCGCGCGGCCCTCGACGGCCGCCTGGCGCAGGTCTCGACGGTCAAGCTCGACGAGTTCGGGCTGATGATCCCGGAGAGCTGCCCCGAGGTGCCGAGCGAGGTGCTCAATCCGAAGACGACCTGGCGCGACAAGCGGGCCTACGACCAGAAGGCGCGCGAGGTGGCCGAGCTCTTCGAGAGCAATTTCAAGCAGTACGAATCCTACGTCGACGACAAGGTCAAGGCCGCCGCCATCCACGCCGCCGCGTGAACCTTGCGCCGGGTGCGGCAAAATGCCTCTCCTCACAATTTGTTTCAAATTGTTACTAGACCCTGCCCCGGCCCTCGTGTAAGACACGCAAGAGCCATGCCGGGGCCGTGCAGAAGCCCCGCGGGCCGTGCGAGGGCCTCTCCGGGCCCTCGACCCTGAGACCAGACCACACAGGGGGGCGCAAAATGCGGAGAGGCAATGGGGCCACGCGGCCGCAGTTCTTGCGGCGCCGCGAGCTCTTGAGGTTTGGAGCCTGTGCCACGGCACTGCTGCTCCCGCTACCGGCACTCGCGCGCACCGCACCGCGGGAAAGCGAGAGAATGCTCCGGCTCTACAATCTTCACACCGGCGAGAGGCTCAACTCGACCTACTGGGCCGCGGGCCGCTATCTGCCCGAGGCGCAGACGGACATCGACCTCATCCTGCGCGACCATTACACCGACGAGGTCACCGCCATCGACCCGGGCCTGCTCGACCTCCTTTATCGCATCCAGAGCGGGCTCGGCGCGGCGCAGGGTCTCGACGTGGTGTGCGGCTATCGCTCGCCCGCGACCAATGCCGAGCTCGTGCGCGAAGGCCGCGTGCATGCGCGCAACAGCTACCACATCAGCGGCCAGGCGCTCGATTTTCGCGTGCCGGGGCGCGACCTGCGCCAAGTGCGCAAGCTCGCCATGAGTCTCGGCGGCGGCGGCGTCGGCTATTATCCGCGCTCGCACTTCATCCACGTCGACGTGGGGCCCGTGCGGCACTGGTAGGGGCGGCCGCGGCCCAATCGACATTCAGCTCACCGTCATTCCGGAAGCTTAGGCGAGCCCCGGAAGAGCGCAGCGATTCCGGGTTGCGAGCCTTGCTATCCGGAATCCATTGTGACGCCGACGCGAGCATTGCCATGGATTCCGGATCGCGCAAATCCTTGTTGCCCAAGGATTTGCTTGTCCGGAATGACGAATCCCAAACGGACGTCGATTCGTCCTAATGCGCGTCCGCCCAATTGTCGGCGACGCCCGCATCGACGACGAGCGGCACCTTGAGGGGTGCCGCCCCCTCCATCACCTTGCGCATGGCCTTGATGGTGGCCTCGACCTCGGCCTCGCGCACCTCGAAGACGAGCTCGTCGTGGACCTGGAGCAGCATGCGCGCCGAGAGCCCGGCCTCGGCGAGTGCGTCGGGCACGCGGATCATGGCGCGCTTGATGATGTCGGCAGCACCACCCTGGATCGGCGCATTGATGGCGGCGCGCTCGGCGAAGCCGCGCCGGGCCGGGTTCTGGTCCTTGATGCCGCGAACGTAGATGCGGCGGCCGAACGCGGTCTTGACGTAGCCGTCCTTGCGGCAGAGCTCCTTGGTGCGCTCCATGTAGTCGCGGATGCCGGGATAGCGCGCGAAGTAGGCCTTGATGTAGTCGGCCGCCTCGGCTTGCGGGATGCCGAGCTGGCGCGCGAGCCCGAACGGGCTGATGCCGTAGACGATGCCGAAGTTGATCGCCTTGGCCTTGCGCCGCACCATCGGGTCCATGCCCTCGACCGGCACGCCGAAGACCTGGCTCGCGGTCAAGGCGTGGATGTCGATGCCCTCCTTGAACGCGCGCTCGAGGGCTTGGATGTCCGCGACGTGGGCGAGCAGGCGCAACTCGATCTGCGAATAGTCGAGGGAGACGAGCTTCCAGCCCGGCTCGGCCACGAAGGCGCGGCGGATACGCCGGCCCTCCTCGGTGCGCACCGGGATGTTCTGCAGATTGGGATCCGTCGAGGAGAGCCGCCCCGTGGACGCGATCGCCATGCCGTATGAGGTGTGCACGCGCCCGGTCTCGGGATTGATCTGCTCGACGAGCGCGTCCGCGTAGGTGCTCTTGAGCTTCTGCAGCTGGCGCCAGTCGAGCACGCGCGCCGGCAGATCGTGGCCTTGCGCCGCAAGCTCCTCGAGCACGTCGGCATCCGTGACATAGGCGCCCGTCTTGGCCTTCCTCCCGCCGGCGAGGCTCATCCTCTCGAACAGGATCTCGCCGAGCTGCTTGGGCGAGCCCACGTTGAAGCTCTCTCCGGCGAGCTTGTGGATTTGGCACTCGAGCTCGGCGAGGCGCGTTGCGAAATCCTCCGAGAGGCGCTTGAGCTCGGCGCGGTCGACCTTGATGCCATGGCGCTCCATGGCGACGATCACCGGCACGAGCGGCCGCTCGATCGTCTCGTAGACGCTCGCCAGGCGCTCGGCCAGGAGCTGGGGCTTGAGTACCAGCCACAGCCTGAGCGTCACGTCGGCATCCTCGGCGGCATACGCGCAGGCCTTGTCGAGGGCGACCTCGTCGAAGCCGATCTGGCCCTTCCCGCTGCCGGTCACGTCCTTGTACTTGATGGTATCGTGATCGAGGTGGAGCTTGGCGAGCTCGTCCATGCCGTGCCCGTGGAGGCCCGCCGCGAGCACGTAGGAGATCAGCATGGTGTCATCGATCGGCGCTATCGCAATGCCGTAGCGGGCGAGCACCACCATGTCGTATTTGATGTTGTGGCCGATCTTGAGGACCGTGGGATCCTCGAGCAGCGGCTTGAGCATCTCGAGCGCGCGCTTGAGCTCCATCTGCTTCGGCGCCTCGCGCGCGGCATTCTCGCCGAGATCGAGTGTCCCCTGGTGCTGGGGCGCCTTGTGGCCGAGCGGGACATAACAGGCCTCGCAGGCCCCGCGGGCCTCGCCGGGCTCGAGCGAGAGGGAGACGCCGACGAGGCGTGCCTGGGTGGCATCGAGCGAGGTCGTCTCCGTATCGACCGCGACGATGCCGGCCGCAAGGGCGCGCGCGATCCAGGGTGCGAGTGCCTCCTCGCTTTGCACGAGCTCGTAGTTCTGCCCGAGGGGTGCCGCGGGGATGTGCGCGCTCGGCGCGCGGAGAGCCTCGGGCGCGCTCGAGGCCGCCCCCGTCACCGTCCTCGCCTGCGGGGCCGCGGGCTTGGCACCCGCCTGGCTCTCCACGCGCGCGAGGATCGAGCGGAAGGTCTGCTCCTTGAGGAAGGCGACCAATTTGTCGTGGTCCGGCTCGTGCACCGTGAGCGCCGCGAGGGGCACCTCAAGCGGCACGTGGTCTTCGAGCAGGACGAGCTTCTTCGAGATGCGCGCCTGCTCGGCGTGCTGTTGCAGGGACTCACGGCGCTTGGGCTGCTTGATCTCGCCCGCGCGCGCGAGCAGCGCCTCGAGGTCGCCGTACTCGTTGATGAGCTGAGCCGCGGTCTTGACGCCGATGCCGGGAACCCCCGGCACATTGTCGACCGAGTCGCCGGCCAAGGCCTGCACGTCGACCACCTTCTCGGGCGGCACGCCGAACTTCTCCGCGACCTCGGCGGGTCCGATCGGCCTACCCTTGATGGGATCGAGCATCTCGATGCCGTCGCGCACGAGCTGCATGAGGTCCTTGTCGGAGGAGACGATGGTGACCTTGGCCCCCGCCTCGCGCGCGAGCCGCGCATAGGTCGCGATCAGATCGTCGGCCTCGTAGCCGCCCTGCTCGATCGCCGGAAGATTGAAGGCGCGCGCGGCCTCGCGCACGAGCGGGAACTGCGGGATGAGCTCCTCGGGCGGCTCCAGGCGGTGCGCCTTGTATTGGGGATAGATCTCGTTGCGGAAGGTCGCGCGCGCCGCATCGAAGATCACGGCGATGCAATCCGCGTCGCTCTCCGAGATGAGCTTCATTAACATGGTGGTGAAGCCGTAGACGGCGTTGACCGGCGTGCCGTCCGGCCGCGTCATCGGGGGGAGCGCGTGGAAGGCGCGGAAGACGTAGCCCGAGCCGTCCACCAGATAGACGTGACGCGGCTTGAACTCGGAACCGGCTGTGGCGGTGCCGATCATGGCCGGCGCTCGCGGACTTGGAGGCATGCTCACGGCAAGCGAACATGCCGGATCGCGGGTGGAGAGTCGAGGGGCTATCGCCGGGCGGTACCGGGCCAGCTTCACCTCATCCTTCGAGACGCCGCCTGCGGCGGCTCCTCAGGATGAGGTGGAACCCTAAGCGCCGAGTCCTCATCCTGAGGAGCGTCGCGCATGCGACGCGTCTCGAAGGATGAGGATATAGCGAAGCAGCACCTTCAGTGCCCGGCGGGCTTGACGCCGTCCTTGAGCTTGAAGACGCGGTCGCAATAGGGGCACACGACCTCCCCACTCTCGCCGATCGCGAGGAAGACGCGCGGATGGCCCATGGCATCGTCGCCGCCGTCGCAGGCAACCTCGGTATCGGTCACCTCGATGACCTCAAGGGGTGCGGGGATTGGCGCCTCGACCATGCCTCTCGCCTCTTCTCTAGATATCCTGCCGCGGCACTTCGCCGGCCCCGGCTCCGGCGTTGACCGGGCCCGCGGCCGGATGATACCCATTGCCGGCCCACAATCAACAGCGATCGAGCGGCGCCCGCGCCGGCCATGCGAGCTCAGTCCCTCCCGCAGCAAGAGAGCCCTCCGGTAAGCCTGCCCGATTACGCCGTCGAGGCCGCTGGGCTCAACAAGGTCTATCGCGCGAGCGGTAGGGGCGGCCAAGGCAAGCATGCGCTCAAGGACGTGGACTTGAGGATTCCGCGCGGCTCGCTCTTCGGCCTCCTCGGGCCCAATGGTGCCGGCAAATCCACCTTCATCAACATCCTCGCCGGGCTCGTGGTCAAGAGCTCGGGCCACGCCCACGTCTGGGGCGTCGACATCGACGCCGAGCCGCGCGCGGCGCGCGCCGCGATCGGCGTGGTACCGCAGGAGCTCAACCTGGATGCCTTCTTCACGCCGCGCGAGCTCCTCGATCTCCAAGCCGGGCTCTACGGCATCCCGCCCTCCGAGCGCGTGACGGACGAGCTGCTCGCGGCCGTCGGGCTCTCGGCCGAAGCGGACGCCTATGCGCGCACGCTCTCGGGCGGCATGCGCCGCCGCCTCATGGTGGCGAAGGCGATGGTGCACAACCCGCCCGTTCTCGTCCTCGACGAGCCGACGGCGGGTGTCGACGTGGCGCTGCGCCGACAGCTGTGGGCGCACGTGCAGGAGCTCAACCGCAACGGCACCACGATCCTCTTGACCACCCACTACCTCGAGGAGGCGGAGCTGCTCTGCGACCGCATCGCCATCATCAACCACGGCCGCGTGATCGCCTGCGACAGCAAGGACGCGCTCATCAGGCGCCTCGACCGCAAGGAGCTCGCGGTGATCCTGAGCCAGGAGCTGGCCGCCCTTCCGGCACCGCTTGCCGCCTTCGACGTCGAGCTCGCGGGCCCGCGCCGCCTCGTCTTCCACTACCGCCCCAGCCAGACCCGCATCCGCGACATCCTGACGGCCCTTCGCGACGCCGGCCTGGGCATCGTCGATCTCACGACCACCGAGGCAGACCTCGAGGATCTTTTTCTCGAGATCACGCGCGAGCAGCCGCGCGAGGAAGCGTCCGACGCGAGCGGGCGGCAATGAGGCGGCGGCGCCGCGGCGGTGCGGCCGTCACCGCCCTTCTGCTCGCGAGCCTCGGCGTTGCCGCCTGCGCGCCGCGGAGCGAGGCCCCCGGGCCGCCGGTGCGGCCGCCGCAGCTCGAAGCCGATGCCCTCCTCACTGCCGACGGCGCCAAGCTGCCGATCCGGCGCTGGCTGCCCAACCCGGACGAGCCCAAGGCGATCATCATCGCGCTCCACGGCATGAACGACTATTCCAACGCCTTCGCCATGCCCGGCGCCTGGTGGGCGAAGCACGGCATCGCCACCTATGCCTACGACCAGCGCGGCTTCGGCCGCGCGCCCAATATCGGAATGTGGCCCGGTACGGAGGCACTCGTGGACGACCTCGATGCCATGGTGCGCCTCGTCCGCGAGCACCAGCCGGATAAGCCGATCTATCTCCTCGGCGAGAGCATGGGGGGTGCGGTCGTGATGACGGCGCTCGCGCGCGCGGATCACCCGCGGGTCGACGGCGTCATCCTTGCGGCGCCCGCGGTGTGGGGCCGCGCCACCATGGATCTCGGCAAGCGCGTCCTCCTCTTCCTCGGGGCCCATACGGTGCCCTGGCACGACCTCACGGGAGAGGGCCTCCACATCACGCCGTCGGACAACCGCGAGATGCTCATCGCACTCGCGAAAGACCCTCTCGTCATCAAGGAGACGCGCGTGGACGCGATCTGGGGCCTGGTCAATCTGATGGACGCGGCACTCGCCGCCTCGCGGAAGCTCGACGACATCCCGCTTCTGATCCTCTATGGCGAGCACGACGAGATCATCCCCAAGGAGCCGACGCTCGACATGATCGAGGCGCTCCCGCCCGATCCGAAAGGGTTGCGCCGCATCGCCATCTATCCCAAGGGCTATCATCTGCTGCTGCGCGACCTCGAGGCGAAGATCGTGTGGCAGGACGTGCTCGCGTGGATCGAGGACCCCAAGGTACCGCTGCCCTCCGGCGCCGACAAGACCGACCTCTCGGCACTCGGCAAGGATTAGCCCGCGCGCTCGTGCAGGCCGTGAAAACACCGGCGGTTCCCTTTAACCGGCGGCCGCTTGTTGCTATGCTAGGCACGTGCTTGCGGCGTCGGCGGCGATCCGCCGTATGCCGGCCGAGCGAAACGCGCGGGCTCCCTCGACCATGGCCCACGACCTCTTCATCAGCTATTCGACCCAGGACAAGCCGACGGCCGATGCGGCATGTGCGATGCTCGAGGCCGCCGGCATCCGTTGCTGGATCGCACCGCGCGACATCGTGCCCGGCGCCGAATGGGGCGAAGCCATCGTCTCGGCCATCGCCGACTGCCGGGCGATGATCCTGATCTTCTCGGCAAGCGCCAATGATTCGCCGCAGATCCGGCGCGAGGTCGAACGCGCCGTCAGCAAGGGCATTCCGGTCATCCCGCTGCGCATAGAGGACATAGCACCGACGCGCTCGCTGGAATATTTCATCGGCACCGTCCATTGGCTCGACGCCCTCACCCCACCGCTTGAGAACCACCTCCGGCGCCTCACCGATACCGTGAAGGCGCTGTTGCAAGTCCCCCCGACACAGCCGGGCATCGCCGCGATACCCCGCGCACCCACAATTGCGGCGCCCAGTTCCGCCCGCCGCACCGTGCCGGTCTGGCTCCCGGCCGGTGCCGCCGCCCTGCTCGTCGTGGCGGCACTCGCGGCGGGATGGTGGTTCTACTCGGCGAAAGCGCCTGCGCCCGAAACGGCACGCGCGCCGCCGGCGCCGAGTGCCGCCATTGCCCTCGAGAGCGAGACGCCGCCGCCGAAAAGTGCCGCAGCGCAAGCCCCGGCGGCAGCCGGCAGCGCAGCCTCCCCGGCGCCGGCAGCACCGTCAGCCGCCGCGGCGCCGAGCGAGCCGAGCCCGGCGAAGACAGGCGAGAGTGCCTTGCCGGCTGCAGCCGGCGAAAAGGCCGCAGCACCGCCCGCGCCGGCAGCGCCGTCCGTCGCCGCGCTGCCGAGCGAACCGAGCCCGGCGAAGACAGGCGAGAACACGTTGCCGGCCGCAGCCGGCGAAAAGGCCGCAGCACCGCCCGCGCCGGCAGCGCCATCCGTC
>DATNIJ010000056.1:0-4740 GCA_035604475.1 Alphaproteobacteria bacterium | reverse complement strand
AGCTGTTTCTTGGTCGCGGTTTCGAAATCGAAGTCTTCGAGTCGATTGCCCTTGAGCACCGCCACCCGCGTTTCCTCGGGGTGGGCGGCGTCGATCAGCATACGCATTGCCATTTAGCAGAGTCTCCGGCGCACGCGGCCTTGAAACCCGTGCGAACAACGGGCGGCCGCGTGCCTTGGCTATGCGGAGCAGGTTCCCGCGGGCTCGACCCGTCAAACACGGCACCCGCAAACTCTGCGGGGCCATAACGGGGATCGCGCTAGGCGACCGCTTTCGCGGTCACGGTTGAACCCAGCTCCGATGTTCCACTCATCGTCCGCAACACGGCCCGCGCCCCCGAGCCTCAGCGGCCGCGACCGCCCCCTCTGGAGGCGGCCCTCGCCCGCGTGCCCGCTCGGCGGCAGCGAGCGCCCGCCCCTCGCGGGGCAGGCGGCTGCGGCGGTTCGCACCCCTAACATACCGAGGCCGCTCGCTAAGAACAATTGGTAAATCATGCAACTCGCGAGAACCGGGCCGTTTGCGCTCCCCGGCCATGATTTATATCTCCCTGATATTTCAATGGGTTGACGACAGGGGGGTGGGAACCGCCTAGCCGCCGGGGCGCGCTTGCCCTTTTTTCGTTTGCGCTGCCGAGTCGCACGCCGTATATCTGGTAGGCAGCATGCAGGTTAACCCCAAGATGTGCCGCGCAATTTTGCTCAAGGCGGTGGCACTCGGACTCGGCCTTGCCCTCGGCCTGAGCCCGGCACGCGCCCAGGCCGAAACGGCGGCGACAGGCGTTCGCATCGGCGTCAATGCCGCGGCGACGCGCTTCGTGCTCGATCTCACGGACCAGGTGCCCTTCAAGATCTACACCATGCGCGAGCCCTATCGCGTCGTGGTGGATTTGCCCGAACTCGCCTGGAAGGTCGACCCCACGTCGGCACGGGAGCACGGCGGCGTCATCGAGCGCTTCCGTTTCGGCCTCTTCAAGCCGGGCACCTTTCGCGTCGTGCTCGACGTGAGCAAGCCGGTCGCGGTGCATAGTGCTGTGGCGTTGCCGCCCCGCAACAGCCATCTCTACCGGCTGGTGCTCGACATCTCGCCGATCAGCAAGAGCCAGTTCGACCGCACCTATGTCGGCCCGCCGCCGCCCGAGCCGGTGGCGGCAAGGCCCGTGGCCCCGCCGGCCGCTGACCGAGCCAAGCGCGCGGATGGGAAGCACATCGTGGTGATCGATCCGGGCCACGGCGGGGTCGATCCGGGCGCCACGGGCGTGAGCGGCATCTACGAGAAGGAGCTGACGCTCGCCGCGGCCAAGGAGCTCAAGCGCCAGCTCGAGGCGAGCGGGCGCTACCAGGTGGCCCTCACCCGGGACAAGGATGTCTTCCTGCCCCTCCACGAGCGGGTGCAGATCGCACGCAACGCGCGCGCCGAGCTTTTCATCTCGCTGCACGCCGACAGCATCGCCAGCGACAGCATCCTCGGAAGCACGGTATACACGCTTTCCGAGAAGGCCTCCGATGCGCAGGCTGCAGCGCTCGCCGCCGACGAGAACAAGTCGGACGTGATCGCGGGCGCCAATCTCGACGGCTACTCGGGCGAGGTCGCCGACATCCTCATCGACTTGGCGCAGCGCGAGACGAAGAACGATTCCGCGAAGTACGCGCACGATCTCGTGGAGGAGCTCGACAAGAGCGGGAGGGTGCTCGAGCACGGCGTTCGTTCGGCCGGCTTCGCCGTGCTCAAGGCGCCCGACGTGCCCTCGATCCTGCTCGAGATGGGCTACCTCTCCAATCCCAGGGAGGAGCGGGAGTTGCGCGATCCCGCCTATCGTGTCAAGCTGATGACCGCGGTCAAGCGCGCGATCGACGCTTATTTCACCCAGCTCGACCGCATGACGAAGTCATAACTCCGCCGCATTTTTTGCGTTATCATGACGGCGGTCGGCACCATCCGGGCAAGCCCGGGGCCGATCCGCCTCGAGGCGTGGAAGCACCGCTCGATAACCATGATCAAACGGCTGACCAAACGGCTGCTCGTCGCAGTTTCGCTGCTGCTGATCCTCAAGCCGCTGATCAAACGGCTGCTCGTCGCAGTCTCGCTGCTGCTGATCCTTTGTCTCGCCGCCGGCGGTGCGGCGATCGCGCTGTTCTACCATTACGGCCGCGGACTGCCGGACTATCATCAGCTCGCCGACTACGAGCCGCCGATCGCGACGCGCGTCTTGGCGGGCGACGGGCGGCTCCTCGCCGAATATGCGACCGAGCGGCGCGTCTACGTGCCGTTCGAGGCGATCCCGAAGCGGGTCGTGCTCGCCTTCCTTTCGGCCGAGGACAAGAACTTCTATTCGCATCCCGGCGTCGACATCGGTTCGGTGGTGCGCGCGGCCGTGCAGAACCTGGCGCACCTGGGCGAGGGCCGCCGGCCGATGGGGGCGTCCACCATCACGCAGCAAGTCGCGAAGAATTTCCTCCTCACCAACGAGGTCTCGCTCTCCCGCAAGATCAAGGAGGCGATCCTCGCCTTCCGCATCGAAAGCACCTTCACCAAGGACCACATTCTCGAGCTCTATCTGAACGAGATCTATCTCGGCGGAGGGTCCTACGGCGTCGCCGCCGCGGCGCTCAACTACTTCGACAAGTCGCTCGATCAACTGACGGTCGCCGAGGCGGCCTTCTTAGCTGCCCTTCCCAAGGCCCCCAACAATTACAACCCGAGCCGCTTTCCCGACGCCGCCAAGGCGCGGCGCGATTGGGTGATCGACCGCATGGCCGAGGACGGCTACTTGAGCCCCGCCGATGCCGCGGCGGCCAAGAGCGAGCCGCTTGTCATCCGCAAGAGCGGCGAGCCGGAATTCGCCAATGCCGGCTACTTCAGCGAGGAAGTGCGGCGCGAACTCGTCGAGCGCCTCGGCGAGAAGGCGCTTTACGCAGGCGGTCTCTCGGTGCGCACGACGGTCGACCCCACGCTCCAAGGCTATGCGGACCAGGCCTTGCGCGACGGGCTCATCGCGTATGACCGCCGCCACGGCTGGCGCGGGGCGCTCGCCAAGCTGGAGCTCCCGGCGAGTGCCGAGGACGACGCCTGGGTGGCACTACTTGCGGCCCAGGAGCGCCCCGTCGGCCTCGGCAAATGGCAGCTCGCGGTGGTCCTCGCGGCGGATGCGACGGAGGCCACGATCGGAGTGGGCCAGGGCCAGCGGGCCCGCATACCGCTCGAGGAGCTCAAATGGGCGCGGCCCGAGCTTCCGGATCAGCACGTCGCCGCACCGCCGCGCCGCGCCTCCGACGTGCTCGCGCGCGGCGACGTAATCGCAGTCGAGCCCGTCGAGCACGCAGCGGACGGCAAGCCCTATCCCGCAGCGACCTACGCGCTTCGCCAGATCCCGGAATTGAGCGGCGCCATCGTCGTGCTCGATCCCCACACCGGCCGCGTGCTGGCGATGAGCGGGGGCTTTCAGTTCGAGCGCACCCGCGATGAGTACAATCGCGCCATGCAGGCGAAGCGGCAGCCCGGCTCGGCCTTCAAGCCGTTCGTCTACTTGACCGCCATGGACAACGGCCTCACCCCGTCCTCGCTCGTGCTCGACGCGCCCTTCGTGTTCGATCAGGGGCCGGGCCTCGGCAAATGGAGGCCGGCCAACTACGAGCACGACTTCCATGGCCCGATGCCGCTCCGCTTCGGGCTCGAGCATTCGCGCAATCTCATGACCGTGCGGCTCGCGCAGAGCATCGGCATGGACAAGGTCGCCGCCACGGCCGAGCGCTTCGGCATCGTCGACCAGATGCCGGAGCAGCTCGCCATGGCGCTCGGCGCCGGCGAGACGACGCTCCTGCGGCTGACCACCGCCTATAGCGAGCTCGTCAACGGCGGCAAGAAGATCACGCCCAGCCTCATCGATTGGGTGCAGAACCGTCACGGCAAGCTCGTCTATCGCCACGACAAGCGGCCTTGTCCCGAGTGCAGCAACGTGACGTGGCACGACGAGGACGTGCCCGAGCTGCCGGATACGCGCGAGCAGCTCGACGACCCAAGCAGCATTTATCAGGTGGTCGCCATGCTGCAGGGAGTGATCGAGCGCGGCACCGGCGTCCGCGCGCGGGTGCTTGGCAAGCCCATTGCCGGCAAGACGGGCACCACCGACGACGACAAGGACACCTGGTTCATCGGCTTCACGCCCGATCTCGTGTGCGGCGTCTACATGGGGTTCGACCAGCCGCGCACCCAGGGCCCGAAGGAGCAGGGCTCTTCGGTAGCACTCCCCGTCTTCATCGAGTTCATGCAGCAGGCGCTCAAGGACAAGCCCGCGATACCCTTCCGCATCCCGCCGGGATTGACCATGGCGCGCGTGCGCGAGGCGGACGGGCTGGCCGCCGGGCCTGGCGACACGAAGATCGTGCTGGAGCCCTTCAAGCCCGGTACCGTGCCGCTGGCGCCGGGGCCGGTGCTCGACGGCAGCGTGGAGGGCAGCACTCCCGGCGAGGCCCCGCTCCGCGTACCTGCTGCCTCCGAGGGGACCGGCGGGATCTATTGAGGCAAGGGGTGAGGTCGGCGGTCGCGAAATCGGCAGCAGCGGCTTCGGCCTTGCGCCGGCCCCGCCTCCCGCTCTAAGAACAAGCGCATGCGCACCGAGATCCAAGCCTTGGCCGGCCAAATCGAGCAGTCCCTCGAGCTGCTGAGGAGGCATCTTTGACCTGGAGAACGCCGAGCGGAAGCTCGCGGCGCTGAACGCGCGCGCCGAGGACCCCAAGCTGTGGG
>DATNIJ010000055.1:0-19790 GCA_035604475.1 Alphaproteobacteria bacterium | reverse complement strand
GACGAAATCGCCCTCGCTCATGACGGTCTTCTCGCCGTCGACCGCGGTATAGGCGCCCTTGCCCTCGATGATGAAGCGCAGCGCAGAGGCGGCATGGCGATGGCTCGGCGCCACTTCGCCCGGGAGGATGAGCTGGAGCCCGGCAAAGAGGCTCATGGTGATGCGCGAGAGGCCCCGAAGGGCGGGATTCTCGAGCACGAGCACGCGCCGCTCGGCCTCCTTCGCCGTGATCAGCCGGCCGGACTCGAGGATCGCGGGGCGGATCGCCTGGTAGTGCCACACGGCGGGCACCTCGCGCACGGCCGGCTCCTTGGTAACGAGGCCGCGCAGGACCTCCCACAGCGGCATCATGTTGTCCGCGGCAATGCGCGCGTAATAGGCCTCGCGCTCGGGCGTTCGCTGCGCTTGCGCTTCCATCGCTGCTCCTCCGTCCTCGGCCCGCCCCAAGGCCGCTCCGTCGCGCGATTCTGGCATATCTCGGCGGCAGCCGCCTATCTTGATTTAGACCACAGGCTCGCTATTGAAAGCCTCGAGGTCGGTCGCGAGCTCGGTGAAGTGGCCCGCGAATTCCGCCGCGACGGCTGGAGCCAAGCTCTCGGCCGTCCAATCGGCGTCGGTGCGGACGAGGCGCGCCGCGGGCCGGGGCTGGGAGAAGAGGAAAACCTCGCGGCCGCGCACGCCGAAGAGCTGGCCGGAAATCTTGGCCGCGGCGGGCCCCGCGAGATAGGCGACGAAGCTCGCGACGTGCTTGGCCGAGAGCTTGAGCGCGCGCCCCTTATATTGCGCCTCCGCCTCATTCGCGGGGTTGATGGCCTCGCTCACCCGTGTCGCGGCGAAGGGAGCTACGGCATTGCTGGTGATGCCGTTCCGCGCGAGATCGAGGGCGGCGATGCGCGAAAGGGCCACGAGCCCGCCCTTGGCGCTGCCGTAGCTCGCCTGGCCATAATTGCCGTAGAAGCCCGCGGTCGACACGATGTTGACGATGCGGCCCCAGCTCCCGCCGCCGCGGCCGGCCTTGCTCGCCTCGCGCATGTGCGGAGTTGCCGCCGCCAGCAAATAATAGGCGGCCGAGAGATTGTTGCGGATGACGGCGTCCCAATCGCCCGCGTCGCCCTTGAAGATGAAGGCGTCGCGTAGGATCGCCGCATTGTTGACGAGGATGTCGAGGCCGCCGAAGCGCTTGGCGGCAAGCTCGACCGCGGCGCGCGCGGCCGACGGGCTCGCGATGCTTTCGCTGAAGGCAAGGGCGCGCGCGCCGAGTGCCTTGGCGGCCGCCGCTGCGACGCCCGGGTCGGCGCCGAGACCGTCGATCGACGTGCCGTTGTCGGCGATCACCACGGCAGCGCCGCGGCCGTGAAGGGCCTCTGCGATCGCGCGGCCGATCCCCCGGCCGCCGCCGCTGATGAGCGCCACCCGCCCCGCGAGCTCGCCTGCCACTTGTCGCCTCCCCTGCCGTTCGCTGCCGAGCGCCTATCATGGCCATTGCCCGCGCCGCCGCAAGCCCGAGTGGCGTGGCTGGACTGCGCCTTGCCAGCCGGCACGGCTTGCCGCCACAATAGGCGCGAGCGGACGGACAAGGAGAGATTGAGGGATCATGTTTCTCTTGGCGGGCGACATTCTGCGGCGCACCGCGCGCCGCCTGCCCCGGAAGGCCGCCATTCTTTGCGGAGAGGAAAGCCTCGATTTCGCCGCGCTTAACACCGCGGCGAACCGCTTCGCCAACGCCCTCTCGTCGCACGGTATCGCCAAGGGCGAGACGGTCGCCATCATGAGCGGCAATTATCCGGCTTACGGCATCGTCCACTATGGCGCCGCCCGCGCGGGCGCAGTGCTCGCCAACATCAACGCCCGCGCCAGCGCCGCGGAAGCCGCGCGCATTCTTGCCTCGACCGAGGCGAAGCTCATCGTGGTGGAGGCGAGCCTCGTGGCCCTTGCCGAAGCGGCCCGCCAAGAGGCAGGCGGCAGGGCGGAGATCGTCGCCTTCGGCGCCGGCCCCCGCGCCGTCGGCCGCAGCGCAAGCTTGGACGAGTTGCTCAGAGAGAGCGACGCGAGCGAGCCTCGCCTTGCGCTCAGCGAGGACGATCCGCTCGGGCTCACCTTCACCGGCGGGACGACGGGCCTGCCCAAGGGCGTGCTCGCCTCCCATCGCGCGCGCGGGCTGTCGGCGCTCACCACGCTCGTCGAGTTCAACCTCGGCGAGGAGGACATCGCTGCGGTGGCGACCCCGCTTTTCCACGTGGCGGCACTCTACATCTGGTTCCATCCGGCGGTGATGTGCGGAGCGACGAGCGTGTTCCTTCCGCACTGGGAGGTGGAGCGCTTCGTCGCCATGGTCGAGCGCCACCGCGTCAGCGCCGCGTTGCTCGTGCCGACGCAGATCAACGACCTGGTCAAGCACCCGTCGTTCGCGCCCGAGAGGCTGCGCACGCTCGTCAAGGTCAACCACGCCGGCATGCCGATGCCGGTCGCCCTCATCGAGCGCGTGCAAGAGACGATGCCCTGGCTCGGGCTCACCGATCATTACGGCACCTCCGAGGCGGGGCCGCTCTGTGCGCGCCAGCCCCATCACCTGCCGGCGAAGGCGGGGAGCGTGGGCCGGCCAGCCTTCAACGTCGAGATCGAGATCCGCGGGCCGGACGGCAAGGCGCTCCCGCCCGGCCAGGTCGGCGAGGTGACGACGCGCGGCGAGCACCTCATGCTCGGCTATTACAAGGATGCCAGGGCGACCGCCGCCGCCTACAGGAACAACGACGGCTGGTTCTGGACGGGCGATCTCGGCTACGCCGACGAGGACGGCTTCATCGTGCTCGTCGATCGCTCCAAGGACGTGCTCGTGCAGGGCGGGGAGAACATCTTTCCGCTCGAGATCGAGCAGGTGCTCTACCGGCACCCGGCCGTGCTCGAGTGCGCGGTCATCGGCATTCCCGACGAGCGCCTGGGCGAGGTCCCCGCCGCGCATGTGGTGCTGCGGGCGGGATGTGCCGCGAGCGAAAGCGAGATCATCGAGTTCTGCCTCAAGGCGCTACCCCGCCACAAGCGCCCGCGCCGCGTCGCCTTCGTCGAGGGGCTGCCCAAGAGCGCCGTCGGAAAGATCCAGAAGCACAAGATCCGCGATCTTTACTGGGCCGGCCGCGCGCGGCGGATCTGAGCGGGCGCAAGCAAGAGAGCGTGCTGCGAGCGCATTGGCGGGCAGCAGGGCTGCGTTGTATAGTCGGTGGCCGCGAGAGCCGCGCCCTCGCGGCGGACGATCCTGGGAGGTACCTGCCATGGCCGCCAAGAAGCTCAAGTTCTCGGCATCCCACGCCAAGGACGCCGTCTTCAAGAGCGCCGGCTTGAGAGCCTGCTTCGAGTACCGCGACCTCGGCATCAACGAGGCGACCGGCGGCCGCGCCATGGCCCATGTCATCCGCGCCAAGAAGGGCGACCATGGCGGCTTCGGCTGGCACAAGCACAAGCTCGACTTCCAGATGTATTACGTGCTCAAGGGCTGGGTGAAGTTCAACTACGAAGGGGTGGGCGAGGTCGTCGCCCGGGCGGGCTCCTGCGTGCACCAGCCGCCCGGTATCCGCCACGCCGAGCTCGACCATTCCGACGACCTCGAGCTGATCGAGATCACCCTCCCCGCCAAGTTCAAGACGGTCGAGGTCGGGGTGCCACGGCCCGCGCGCACCAAGCGCGTCACCCCGAGAGCGGCGCGCGCCAAGCCGGCGCTCGGCGCCCATGGCAGGTAATGACCCGCGTCAGCTACGTCGTCACCGTCTACAACAAAGCGCCTTACCTTCCTTTTCTCCTCGACGGGCTCGCCCGGCAACAGGGCGGTTTCGCGCGCGAGTTCGTCTTCGTCGACGACGGCTCGAGCGACGGCAGCCTCGAGGCGCTCAGCTCGCTCACCGCGGGCTGGGCCGACTGCCGCATCATCTCGCAGCCGAACGCGGGACCGTCTTGTGCCATGAATGCCGGCCTGGCCGCCGTGCGCGGCGACTTCGTCAAGGCGCTCGACGGCGACGACATGCTGACACAAGGTGCGACCTCGCTCCTCCTCGATGCCGTCGATGCTACGGGTTGCGGACTCGCCTTCGGCACGGGGGGCAGCTACCGCAGCGAGGACGGGCTCGCGCGGGCGCGTGCGGTGGCGGATGAGATCGAGCAAACGGCGGCCGCCGAGCCGCTCGCGGACACGCTTCGGGAATGCCTGCGCCGCGCCCAGACGACACCTTCGGCCTGGCTCGCGCGCGCGGAGCTCGTCCGTGCGAGCGGAGGCTGCGACCCCGACGTCCTCGTGCAGGATTATTCGATCGAGCTGCGTCTCGCGCGCCTCGCGCGCTTCGCGCGCACGCGAGCAATCGTGTTCCTCGCCCCCGAGGAGGCCCCCGGCCGCCAGTCGGAGCACGGCGCCCAGGAGCTCCACGACGTGAACTTGGCACTCGCCAATTTCGTGGCGGCGACGCCTGAGCTTGCGCCCGAGCTCAAGCGCTACGCGCTCAAGCGCGCCGCCGGTCGCGCCTGGCATTACGCCCGGCGCCAGGGCAAGCGCGGCTGGCTCTCCCGCGAGTTCGGAGAGTTCGTGGCGGCACACCTCGGCTGGGGTGCCGTCGACGGCGCGCGTATCCGCTCGAGCTGCCGCATCTTTCGCGAGTTGGCGCCGATCCGGCTCATGCCCGGCGAGTGCCGCCGCTCCCCGCTCGGGCGCAGCCGATGACACACAGCACGGCGGCGGACGCGGCCGGGAGGGGCTATGCGCTGAAGGCGGGGTTGCTGCTTGGCGCCATCCTCGCGCTCAAGCTTCTGCTGCTCCTCTGGCTCGGCGCCTCGCTGTTCCTGGACAGCTACGGCTATTTGACACTCGGCGACGACATTCTGGCGAGCCGCCGCTGGCTCGACGACGGCGCCTTCCTCAGCGGGCCGCAGCCGCTCGCCATCCTCAGGCCCTACGGCTATCCGCTCCTCATCGCCCTTGCCAAGCTCGTCTCCCCCAGCCAGTTCGCGCTGCTGATAGCCGCCGTGCAATGCGTCGCCTCGGTCGCAGCACTTGCCGTCGTTGCAGCCGCCCTTCCCGCGCTCGTGCGCCGCACCGCATTCCGTTACGCGATCCTCGTGCTCGTCGCCATCTCGGGCTCGAGCCTCTACGACGTCGTGGTCCTGAGCGACAGCATCTATGCAAGCCTCTTCATCGCGGTCCTCTTTCTCATCGTCATGGAGATGACCGGGCAGCTGCGGCTCGGAGCGGGCGCACTCCTGGGGCTGGGGATGGCCTGGGGCAGCTCGATCTGGATGCGGGACGTGGGGCTCTACTTCACGCTCTTCCCGCTCATCGGGCTCGTCCTGTGCGGCCGGCTGCGCGCCAAAGGCATTTTAGCACTGCTCGGCTCGCTCGCCGCCTTTCTCTTGCCCGTCATAGCACTCGTGGCGATCCACATGCTGTGGAACGCGCACCGCACGGGCCATGCCCTCTTGAGCGTCGTCGACAGCGTCAACTGGCTCTGGCCGTCCATCAACGTCCAGACCTTGGGCCTGGGCAATCCCTTCGACGGCACCGACCTCGTCTCGCGCATCGCCATGAGCCACGACATAGCACCGGGCCTGGCCGGCATGTATCAGCTCGTGGACATCCTGTGGCGCGAGTACGGCCTCGATCCGCTCGAGATCAGTCACACGACCTTCAGCCACTTCCTCGCAATGCTGGGCCGCCATCCCTTCGCCTATGTCGCGACCGTCGTGCACAATTTCCAGCTCGAGCGGCTCGCCAACCTCCTCCTCAATCCACTCGCGAACCTCAACGACTTCCTGCAGCTCGGCCCGAGGGCGTCCGCGCGCGTGATCCCCGGCGTGCGCGAGCTGCGTGAGATGCCGCGCGCGGGCCTCTTCTGGAACGCCGCGACCTTCGGCCCCCCCCTCCTCGCGCTCGAGATCGTGGCTCTCGCCGGACTCGCCGTGCTTGCGATCGGCACCCCGCTCATGGCGCTCAGGCGACGCCGCTCCGAGCCACCCGGCCGCCATAGAGCGGCGGCCTTCCTCTGGCTCACCTTCATGGGCGTCATCGGCGCCTTTGCCTTGCTCCATCTCGAGATGCGCTATGTGCTGCCGGTGATCCCGGCGGCACTCGTCTCGCTCGGCTACTGCCTCGATGGCGTGCCATGGCGGCGGCACGAGGCGAGCGAGTTTACGCACCCATAAGCTGGCGTCTTGTCGCGCTGAATATGTTCCTATATCGTTCCGGTCATCCGGCCCCTTCAAGGCGACGCCCATGCGACTCTATTCCGGCCCCTTGAGCCTTTTCTCCCGCAAGGTCGAGATGGCGCTCTACGAGAAAGGCCTGCCCTTCGAGCGGGTGCTGGTGCCTTTCAGCCAAGCGCAAGGGTACGCGCCGAAGCATCCCGCGGTGCTGGCCGCCAATCCCAAGGGCCAAGTCCCGGTGCTGGTCGATGGCGATCTCACACTCTTCGATTCGACCCTGATCTTCGAATATCTGGAGGAAGCCTACCCGTCGCCGCCGCTCCATCCCGCCACGGCTGTAGAGCGCGCGCGGTGCCGCCTCCTCGAGCTCTATGGCGACGAGATACTGCTGGCAGACGTGCGCTCTCTGATGTACCGCACCGAGCCGCCCGACCCCGAGCCCGCGCGCCAGCGCGCCCGCGAGGAGGCAGGGAGAGGTGCCGAGGCGGCGATCCTCCTCCACTACCGGCATCTCGACGAACGGCTGGCGCACAAGGATTATCTCTGCGGCAGCTTCACCTTCGCCGACATTGCCGTGTTCATCACCGTGCTCTACGCGCTCCGCCTCAAGGGGCCGCGCCTTGACGGCTTTCCGGCACTCGCGGCGTGGTACGAGCGCGTGAGAGCGCGTCCCGCAATCGCGCGCGTCGCCGCCGAGATCGCGGCCGCGGACCGCGAGCTCTCCCCGCACCTCGATGCTTGATGCCGCGGGCGGGAGGCGAGCGCCCGCGGGCTAGGCCGCGCGCACGGCCACGTCCATGGCGCCGATGCCCGCGATCTCGCAGTGCATGACATCGCCGGGCTTGACCGGCGCCACGCCCTCGGGCGTGCCGGTCATGATGACGTCGCCGGGATGGAGCGCATAGTAGGAGGAGGCGTACTCGATCAGCCTGGGCACGTCGAAGATGAGAAAGCGCGTCGAGGAGCGCTGCCGCACTTGGCCGCCGACCGCGATGGAGAGCTCGAGATCGCCCGGCTCGGCGATCTCGTCCTTGGTGACGAGCCAAGGGCCGAGCACCGAGTAGCTGTCGATCGACTTGCGCTGGCTGCGGTCCTCGGTACCCCGCACGGTCATGTCGAGACCGATCGCGTAGCCGGCGACATGGTCCATGGCGGCTCTCAGCGGGATGCGGTCGCCGCCCTTGCCGATCACCACCGCGAGCTCGACCTCGTGGTCGTTGCGCCGCTCGGGAAAGCGCAGCGCCACCCCTTGCGAAGGCCCTACCAGCGAGGTGGGGGACTTGAGGAAGAGGCCGTACGCGTCGATCGTCTTCACCTCCTTGCCGAAGCTGATGCCCTGATCGGCGATCGACTCGGCGTGGTGCTTGAGGTAATTGACCGGCGCTCCGATGATCCTGGGCGGATTGGCGACGGGGCTCAGGAAAGCGCAGGAGGCGAGCGGCTTCGGTGCCGCCTTGGGTGCTAGCTCGCGCACCCGTGCCACGACCGCGCCGAGATGCGCGATGAGGAGGTCGCCCGGCGCCAGCGGATAGCGCAAGGATGGCAGCACATCAAGTGCCGCGCTCACGTCGAGCACATGATCGCGCTCAACGAGCCCGAGGCGATTGTCGTCGAAACGGCAAAGCTTCACCGCGCGTCTCCCCTCTCACACCCCGAGATAGCGGTGCTGCAGCTCGACGTTCTCGCGCAGCGCCTCCGACGTGCCCTGCCAGACGATCTGGCCCTTCTCCAGAATATAGTGGCGCTCCGCGATACGGGTCAGCGCATCGATGTTCTTGTCGATGACCAGGATCGACTGGCCCGCCGCCTTGAGCGTGCGGAGGCAGCGCCAGATCTCGCCGCGCACCTTCGGCGCCAGTCCCTCCGTCGCCTCATCGAAAATGAGAAGCCGCGGATTGGTCATGAGCGCGCGGCCGATCGACAGCATCTGCTGCTCCCCGCCCGAGAGCAGCCCGCCCATGCTGTTGAGCCGTTCCGCGAGCACCGGGAAAAGCTCGAGCACGAGCTCGAGCGTCCAGGGCCGCGGCGCGCCGGCACGATTGGCGGCGGTCGCGACAAGGTTCTCGCGCACGGTCAGGTTGGGAAAGACCTGGCGTCCCTCGGGCACCAGGCCGAGGCCGCGCTCGGCGACGCGGTAAGACGGCAGCCCCTGGATCGCCTTGCCCTCGAACAGGATCTCCCCCGCGCGGGGCGGCACGATGCCCATGAGGGCGGAGATGGTGGTGGTCTTGCCCATGCCGTTGCGGCCCAGAAGCGTCACCACTTCTCCGCGGCGCACCTCGAAGGAGATGCCGAAGAGCACTTGGCTCTCCCCGTAGCCGGCCGCGAGTCCGGAGACCTCGAGCATCATGGTGCGGTCTCCTCGCCGAGATAGGCCTGGCGCACCTCGGCGTTGCTCCGGATCGCCTGGGGCGTCCCGCTGGCGATCGCGCGGCCGTAGACGAGCACGGTGATGCGGTCGGCGAGCGCGAACACGGCGTCCATGTCGTGCTCGATGAGGAGGATGGTGAGCTTGCCCCTGAGGGTCGAGAGAAAGCGCACCATGCGCGCCGAATCCTCGGGCCCCATGCCCGCCATGGGCTCGTCGAGCATGAGAAGCCGCGGCCGGCCGGCAAGCGCAAGTGCGATCTCGAGCGCGCGCTTCTCGCCATGCGCCAATATCGCCGCCGGCACGTCCGCGCGCGCGCCCAGGCCGACCTGCTCGAGGACGGCGCGCGCCGGCTCGCGCAAGGCCGCTTCCGCGCGCGCCGGACGCCAAAAGCGGAAGTTGTGCCCGGCCTGGGCCTGGACGGCGAGGGCCACGTTGTCGAGCGTGGTGAACTCCCTGAAGAGGCTCGTGATCTGAAACGAGCGGGCGAGCCCCCGGCGCACGCGCTTGTACGTCGGCAGCCGCGTCACGTTCTCGCCGGCAAAGCGGATGCTGCCCCCATCGGGCATGAGCTCGCCGGCAAGCTGCGCGATGAGCGTGGTCTTGCCGGCGCCATTCGGTCCGATGACGGCGTGGAGCTCGCCCGCGGGAACTTCGAGCGAAACCTGGTCGGTCGCCGTGAGGCCGCCGAAGCGCTTGACGAGGGCCTCGATCGCGAGCAACGCCTCAGCCACGACCGGCCTCCTCCCTGCCCGCGAAGATGCCGAAGATGCCGCGTTTGGCGAAGAGCACGACCAGGACGAGGATCGGACCGAGGATCGCCTGCCAATGCGAGGTGAAGCCGGAGAGCAGTTGCTCGAGCACGAGATAGGCGACAGCACCCAGCACCGGTCCGAAGAGCGAGCCCATGCCGCCCAGGATCACCATCATCAAGACTTCGCCGGAGCGGGTCCAATGCATGATCGAGGGCGAGACGAAAAGCGTCAGGTTCGCGAGAAGAGCTCCGGCCACCCCGCACATGGCGCCCGAGATCACGAAGGCGGCAAGCCTGTAGCGGAAGGTGGGAAAACCGATGGCGTGCATGCGGCGCTCGTTCGACTTGACGCCGCGGATCACCATGCCGAAGCGCGAGGCGACCAGCCGCCGGCCGACGAAGAAGAAGAGCAGCAGGATCGCGAGCACCAGGTAATAGAGGATGCTCGCGTTGTCCAAGTCGAACACTCTGCCGAACTCGCTGTGCGCGGCGATGTTCATGCCATCGTCGCCGCCGTAGACGTTGAGGCTGACGCCGAGGAAGTAGATCATCTGGCTGAAGGCGAGCGTTATCATGATGAAATAGACCCCGCTCGTCCTCAGCGAGACGGCGCCGATGGCAAGCGCTGCAAGGGCCGACGCCGCGACCGCGACGGCGAAATGCGCGGGGCCGTCGGTGATGCCGTAATGGCTCAGGATACCGACCGAATAGGCGCCGATGCCGAGATAGGCGGCGTGACCGAAGCTCACCATCCCGCCGTAGCCGAGGATGAGATCGAGGCTCAAGGCTGCGATCGCGAAGATGAGGATGCGCGTGAAGAGGTCGAGATAGAAGGGCTCGCCGAAGACGGCCGCAAGCGGCGGCACCGCGGCGAGCGCAAGCGTCCCGAGGGCCACGGTGAGCGCCCCTCTGTCGAGCCGCATGGCCTATCTCACACGCGGCGGGAACAGGCCCTGAGGCCGGAAGAACAGCACGGTCGCCATCAGGATGTAGATCAACATGGAGGCGAGCGCCGGCCCCGCGTTGTCGGCCGCCGCCGGCGCCATGACGGTCGCGAGCAGCGGGCGGAGGAAGGCGCGGCCCATGGTGTCGACGATGCCCACGAGGAGGCTCGCCACGAAGGCGCCCCGGATCGAGCCGATGCCGCCGATCACGATCACCACGAAGGCGAGAATGAGCACATTCTCGCCCATGCCGGACTCGACCGTGAAGATCGGTCCGGCCATGAGGCCGGAGAAAGCCGCAAGTGCCGCACCCAAGGCAAAGACGAAGGTATAGAGCAGCGTCACGTTGACGCCGAGCGCGCCCACGATGACGCGGTTGCTCGCACCAGCGCGGATCAGCATGCCCAAGCGCGTCTTGGCGACCAGAAGATAGAGAAGAAGCGCCACCAAGAGGCCCACGACGATGATGGCAAGGCGATAGGAGGGAAAGGGCGCCCCCGGCAGGATCTCGACCTGACCGGAAAGAAATTCGGGAATGCTCGCGTAGAGCGCCGTGGGGCCCCAGATAATGCGCACCATCTCGTCGAAGAAGAGGATGAGCCCGAAGGTGGCGAGCACCTGATCGAGATGCTCGCGCGTATAGAGCGCGCGGAACACCACGACCTCGATGACGATGCCGACGAGAACGGCCGCGGCGAGGGCCGAGACGATGCCCAGGAGAAAGGAGCCGCTCGCCTGGAAGACGTAGGCGCAGACGTAGGCGCCGATCATGTAGAGCGAGCCGTGCGCGAGGTTGATCAGGTTCATGATGCCGAACACGAGCGTCAACCCGGCCGCCATCAGGAACAGCATGACGCCGAACTGCACGCCGTTCAATCCCTGCTCGAGGACGAGAAGCGGCTGCATCGACCGGACCTTGCCTAGACCTCGGGTTGCAACACCAGGGCCGCTCCCTCACCCGACCGCTTCGCGGCCACGCTCTCCCGCTTGCGGGAGAGGGTCGTGCTGATTCTCGGAATCATCGAGACGTGATACACCCCCCTCCCTACCCTCCCCCTCAAGGGGGGAGGGAAATAGGAGTGCCATCAACAACTTCCCCCTCCCCCTCGAGGGGGGAGGGCAGGGAGGGGGTGACGCTCGAATTTTCGAGAGTGGGCACTAAGGCCGCCTCACTGCATCTTGCACTCCTCGTAGTAGGCGTCCTTGTGGTTGGTGAAGACCGTGCTCTCGAGCTTGCGGACGTGGTTCCCTTCCGCGTCCTTGGCGATCTTGAAGAGATAGAAGTTCTCGATCGGGAAGTGGTTGGTGTTGTACGTGTAGGGTCCCCGCACGGAAGCGAAGTCGGCCTTGTCGAATGCCGCGAGCAGCCCTTTCTTGTCGGCGAGGTCGCCTTTGACCGCCTTCACCGCGCTGTCGATCAGCGCAATCGCATCGAAGCTCTCGGCCGCATAGAAGGAGGGGAAGTAGTTGTACTTCTTGCGGAAGGCGGCGACGAATTGCTGGTTGCGCGGGTTCTTGAGGTCGGGTGACCAGAAGCCCGTCTCGTAATTGCCGTCGGCCGCGTCGCCGATGGCGGGCAACACGGTCTCGTCGACCGAGAACACCGAATAGAGCGGAATCTTCTCGCGCAATCCCGATTGCGCGTATTGCTTGATGAACTGGATGCCCATGCCGCCCGGATAGAAGACCATCACGGCTTTCGGATTGGCCGCGCGGATCTGGCTGATCTCGGCCTGGTAATCCGCCTGGCCCATCTTGGTGTAGACCTCGTCGACCAGCTTGCCCTTGAAGTAGCGCTTGAACCCCGCGAGCATGTCTCTGCCGGCGGCATAGTCGGGCGCCATGATATAGACATCGGTCATCTTCCGGTCGGTCATGTACTGGCCCATGGCCTCGGGCGTCTCGTCGTTCTGCCAGGAGGTCGAGAAGAAATTGGGCGCGCACATCGCACCCGCGATCTCGTGCGGCCCGGCGTTGGCGCTGATCAGGATGGTTCCGGATTTGATGATCGGCTGGTAGGCCGCCAGCAGCACGTTCGACCAGATGAAGCCGGTCATGAAATCGACCTTGTCCTTCTTGAGCATCTCCTCGGCGACCTCGCGGCCCACGTCCGGCTTGAACTGGTCGTCGCCGTAGACGATCTCGGCCGGGAGCCCGCCTATCTTGCCGCCCAGCATCTCGAGCGACAAATCGGCTGCGTCCTTCTGGTGCTTGCCGATGACGCCCTGGGGGCCGGAAAGCGTGGTGACGAAGCCGATCTTCACCTTGTCGGCCGCGAGTGCGGGTGCCGCGATGAGGCAGAGCGCCGTGGCAGCCGCGATCAGTCGTTTATTCATGGTTATCCTCCCTGATGTCATGGTAGCGGCGAAAGCGAAGTCTACTCGACCTTGCCGGGCACGGAAAGCGCCGTCCCCCGCCGGCTCAGGCGCTCCGCCGGGCCTTCTCGAGGCCCTCCTCCTCGAGCGCGCCGATATTGTCGTAGACCCGCACCAGCATGTCCTTGAGCGCTTCCGCATCCGCCCGGTCGAAATCCCGCAGCGCCACGTCCTCATAGTGGAGCGCCTGCGGGATGATCCTTTGGATGAGGCGGGCGCCGGCCTGGGTGAGCTCGACGAGGACGCTCCGCGCGTCCTCGCTCGCCCGCTCGCGGCGGACGAGGCCGCGGCGCTCCATCCCGGCGAGGAGGCGCGAGAGGGTGGAAACCTCGATCGAGGTCGCCTCGGCGAGCCGGCCCACGCGTTGGCCGCCCCGCTGGCGCAACGCCGCCAGCACGCGCCACATCGGCAATGTTATACCGTAGGCCGCGAGCTCCTTGCCGAAGGCGCCTGCGAGGCGGACGCCGATGCGGTTAACCAGGTAAGGCAGATACGAAGCGAGATTGAACATCTTGGTGAGACCCTGCGAAAGCGGGAGCCACGCTCGCCATGAATTTGGCCATCTGCTCCTTGACCAGGCCGTGCGGTTTGTTGCCGACATTGAAATAGAGAATCACCTCCTCGATGCCGGCGGTCTCGACCTGCTTGAGCGTCTCGATGATCTTCTGCGGCGAGCCGAGCAGGATCGATTTGTCGCTGAGATCCTCCTTGCGCATGCCCTTGAGGATTTCCACGATGCGCATGAAGTACTGCATGGTCGGCGGCGCCTTGGCCGGATCCTTCGGGAAGGCGGGCAGCACGCAATGCCGGAAGTAGCTCATCAGCGCCTCGCGCCCGTAGTCCTCCTCGGCGGCCGTGTCGGCGATATGGATGAAGTAGCTGCACATCGCCTTGCCGGGCCTCGTACTCTCCTTGGCGCACTCGTCGCGGTAGGCCTGGACCGCCTTGGCAAGGTCGCCAAAGGTCATGGCGGCGGCGAAGGGCGCGAAAATGATGTTGAGGCCCCTCTTGGCGGCGATCTCCATGCTCGAGCGCGAGAAGCAGGCGATGAAGAAGGGGATCGGCTTCTGCACGGGCTTCGGCGTGATCGCCATGTCCCTGATGGTGTAATGCTTGCCCTCGTAGGACCATGGTCCAGGCTCGTTCCATGCCTTGAGCAGGATGTCGACCCCTTCCGCGAAGAGTTCGATCGATGCCATGAAATTGGCCCCGAAGGGCTCGTATTCGCGCCGGTCATAGCCGCGCCCGGCGGCGAAGTCGACGCGCCCGCCGCTCAAGAGATCGAGCGTGGCCCATTCCTCGGCGACGCGAAGGGGATGGTGAAGCGGCAGCACGGCGACCGCCGGTGCCAGGCGGACCCGCTTCGTCAGCGGCACGATGCTGGCAAGCAGCATGCCCGGACAGGAATTGACGCCGAGAGAATCGAAATGATGCTCGCCGATCCAAACCGAGTGCATGCCGAGCTCGTCGGCAAGAAGCGCCTGCTCGCGGATATCCAGGATGAAGCGCTCGGCGCTGCGCGGATTGTCGGGGTAGTGATTATCGCTCAACGTAAAATAGCCGAAGTCCATGTCATCCTCTCCCCTCAAGCGCCATCGGCAAGCGATGGTACCGGCGAATAATTGCAATTACAACGATCTCGAAAGGCAAGCCGCTGCGGCGGCCACGGGACGCGCTCGCCCCCGCCATGGTAGAAATGAGCCTGTCTCGGAATGCGCCGAGCGAAGGTCGGAGCGTCGCCCCCGGTCATGAATAGCCCGCCTGAGATCAGCGTCGTCATCCCGGTATTCAATCGCGCGTGGTCGATCGCCAGGGCGGTGCGCTCGGTGCTGGGCCAGAGCTTCGGCGATTTCGAGCTGGTCATTGTCGACGACGCCTCCACTGACGACCTTACGGGTGCGCTGCAGCGGTTCGCGGACGCGCGCCTACGCGTCTTGCGCCATGAGCGCAATCGCGGGGCCGCCGCCGCGCGCAATACGGGCATTCGCGACAGCCGCGGCGAAGCGATCGCCTTTCTCGATTCCGACGACGAGTGGCTGCCGGACAAGCTCGAGCGCCAGCGCGCGCTCCTCGCGGCTTCCCGCGAGAGCCGCTCGGTCGCACTCTGCGGCTATGCGCTCAGCCGCGACCAGGGGACGGAAGCAGAGGCGCGGCCGCTCCTCGAGCCGGAGGATTGGTATTTGCGCCTGCTTCTCGCCTGCAATGTGAGCTTCGGCTCCTGCGCGCTCGTGCGGCGCAGCGCCTTCGAGGAGTTCGGCGCGCTCGACGAGGCCATGCCGCGGCTCGAGGACTGGGACTGGCTGCTGCGCTATGCGGCAAAGCGGCCGATCGCTTCCTTGAGCGAGCCGCTCGCTGTCGTCCATGCGGGTGCCCCATGGCCGAGTGTGGCGGCCGTCAACGCTTCCGTGGCCCAGATTTGGGAAAGACACCGGCAGGCCGCGGGCCGGCACTCGCGGAAGGCGCAACGGCTGCTGCGCTCGACGATCTGGTACGAGCGCGGGGTTGCCTACTACCATCACGGCCGTGCGCTCGAGGCCGCCTGGTGCCTCGGCCGCTCGCTCCTCCTCTACCCCGCGCGCGGGCCCGGCCTCTATGACGGTCTGGCGCGTCGCCGCGGCCTTGCCCTCGGCCATGAAGCGAGGCCTCTCTGATGACGGCCGGGCCGGGTGCCGTCGTCGTCGAGGGGCTGTCGAAGTGCTACGCGCTCTACGAGCAGCCCTGGCACCGCTTGGCGGATTGGCTTTCCGGCGGGCGCTCGCGCTACCGCCAGGAGATCTGGCCGCTTCGCGAGGTGAGCTTCCGCGTCAGCCGCGGCGAGAGCGTCGGCATCATCGGCCTCAATGGCGCGGGCAAGACGACGCTTCTCAAGCTGCTCGCGGGCGTGCTCACGCCGAGCGCGGGGCGCGCCCAAGTCGGCGGTTCGACGCTGGCGCTGCTCGAGCTCGGCGCCGGCTTCCACCCGGAGCTCAGCGGCCGCGAGAATGTGCGCAATCTCGCCCGCTTGCTGGATTTTCCCGCGGGCTACGCCGAGGCGCGCATGGCGGACATCCTGGCCTTCGCCGAAATCGGCCCCTTCATCGACGACCCCTTCAAGATCTACTCCTCGGGCATGATGATCCGCCTCGCCTTCGCGACCTACCTCTTCTTTGCCCCTGACGTGCTCATCGTGGACGAGGCGCTCGCGGTCGGCGACATCTTCTTCCAGCAGAAATGCTACGGCGCCATGCGCGAGACCGTGGGCCGCGGCACCACGCTCCTCTTCGTCTCGCACGACATGGCAGCCGTGCGCGCCATGTGCAGCCGAGCCATACTGCTGCGCGGCGGGGCGATCGACTTCGACGGCTCGACCGACGAGGCGATCGGCCGCTACATCGTCGAGACCGGGCGCGCCCTCGAGCCGGCCGCCACGGCCCGCGCTCCCGTCCCGGCGCGCGTCATGGTCGCCGACGCCGCCGCGGCGGAGCGACTGCGCGCGCACTCGCTCATCCCCCGACGGAAGCATCTCGGCGGGTCGTCGTTCGGGATCGCGGCGGTACGCCTCGTTAATACCTCCGGCGAGGACTGCCGGCGCATTCCAGCACTCGACCGCCTCGTGATCGAGGCGCTCGTCGTGGTCCGCGAGAGGGTGGAGAAACCCAATGTCGGCTTCGAGCTCTATGACAGCGCGGGCGGCCTCGTCTTCTCCACGAGCTTTATTCATCTCGGCCGGCCGTTGCCGTCGCTCGAGGCAGGCAGCTCGGCGATAGTGCGCTTCACCCTGCAATTCGCCGTGCGGCCGGGGCTCTATACCCTCTCGATGAACAGCGGCGAGCTCGCGGGAACGCCCGACCCGAACATGGCCTTCGTGCGCGATCGCCACGATGGGCTGGGGCCGATCGAGGTGACCGAGGGGGAGGCGCCGCTGCCCTTCACCGGAGCCGTGCGGATTCCCAGCGAGGTCACGGTCGACCTCGTGCCAGACGCACACTGAATTGCCAGCGGGAACTCGTCCGCGGACGCACGTCGAATGTGCTGAGCACGGCTTTGAAGAGCGGATAGTAGGTCAGGCGTGAAAACAACGGAAACAGGCGTCGCATACTCCGGTCAAAGGCCATCGCATTCCCCTAGGCATTCTGGTCGGATAGCGGTGTTCGTAGAAACATCCGCCGCTAGTGGCCTAGACCCCGACACGGTGCCGAGTGACAACGCGGCAAGCGCCCCTCGTCTCGAGAGATTGGCCACCTGCATCGATCGATCCCCGCAGCCACTTGCCGATAGTCAGGCTGAATTTCGCAGCACCTGTTGCTCAATCCATCCATAGGTCAGCTCCAAACCCATCACGAGCGGCTGCGACGGCGCCCAGCCCAGCTTCTCGCGGATCAGGCGGTTGTCGGAGTTGCGTCCGCGTACGCCCAATGGGCCGTCGATATAGTTGATTTGAATCGTCTTGCCCGCGATATCTGCCACCAAGCCGACTAACTGGTTTATGGTCACCATCTCTTCCGAGCCAATATTCACTGGCCCCTCGAAGTCCGATCGCAACAGACGTGTGCTGCCTTCGAGACATTCATCGATGTAAAGGAACGAGCGGGTTTGTTCGCCATCGCCCCAGATGTCGATAGCGTCGCCGGAGCGAGCGCAAGCGACTTTTCGGCAAATCGCAGCGGGCGCCTTTTCCTTCCCCCCCGCCAGGTACCTTGCGGGCCGAAGATGTTGTGATAGCGCGCGACGCGCGACCGCATACCGTGGTTACGGTTGTAGGCCAAGAACAGCCGCTCGGAAAACAGCTTCTCCCAACCATATTCGCTGTCGGGCGCTGCGGGATAGGCAGAGCCTTCGGCGCAGTTGGGGTTGTCCGGGTCTTCCTGATTATATGCGGCGTACATGCAGGCTGATGAGGAATAGAACACCCGCTTGATCGTCCGATTGTGGCATGCGTCGACCACGTTCAGATTGATCGTCGCAGAGTTATGCATGATGTCAGCATCATGCTCGCCCGTGAAGATGTAGCCCGCGCCGCCCATGTCGGCGGCGAGTTGGTAGACTTCGTCGAACCGACGATCAATCACTTCACGCACAAATGACTGATCTCGGAGGTCTCCAATCACAAAGTCATCAGCTACGGTCTCGCCGTATTCATGGAATTTCAGGTCGACGCCGCGGACCCAAAACCCCTCTCTTTTGAGAAGCTTGACTAGGTGACCCCCAATGAAACCACCAGCACCTAGCACCAAAGCTTGCTTCATGATCAAGCCACTGCGCTCCTGTTGCGATGCGACGATATTTATACCGCGGTTTGTTGCAAATCAATGAAAGCTATCGGGATATTCCCATTGGGTTGCTTTTCCTCCCTGCGCGATCGAGGCCAGCGCAGGTTTCAGGCGGCCGGCGCCGCTAAGCTCGACTCGATGCCTCACGCACGCTCTCGAACACCGCTTCGAAGGCGTCCGGCGAGGTCCGTCGCCGCAACCCGTAAAGCGCCGGCTAAGCCAGGCTCTCCGCGTAACGCGGGCGGCCGAGCGCCTCGCGATAGATCTCGGCGACGCGGCACGCCGCCGCCTGCCAGGAGAAGCGGGCCGCGCGCGCGCGCGCGCGCGCGCCGAGCTCGCGACGCAATGCCGACGAGCCGGCAAGATGGCGCATCGCGCGCAGCAAGGCTTCGCCATCATGGGGATCGATGAGGAGGCCGGCGTCATCGAGGATTTCCGGGATCGAGCTTACGTTCGAGGAGATCACCGGGGCACCCTGGCTCATGGCCTCCACGACCGGCAAGCCGAAGCCTTCCCAGAAGCTCGGGTAGACGAAAGCGAAGCAGTTCCGGTAGAGCCAGCGCAGCTCCGTCTCGCTCGCGTAGCCGAGCCTCAGCACATCGTGCGCGAGGCCGAGCTTGGCGAGCCGCTCTTCGAAATGCTGCATCATCCAGCCGCTCTTGCCGGCGATCACGAGGGGCAGCACCGCACCGTCCCGCACCTTCAAGCGCGCATAGGCCTCCAGCAGGCCGTCGTAGTTCTTGCGCGGCTCGATGGTGCCGACCGTGAGCCAGAAGCCCGCGGCCCGGAGGTGCGCGAGCCGCTCGGGTGCCGCCGCCGCGGGCGCATCGGCGGGAGCATCGTTGAAGCGGCTCGCAAGCTGGACCACCGCGGTACGCTCGACCGGATAATGCGGAAAGCAGCTGAGGAAGTGCCGGCGGGAGAAATCGGAGATGGCGATGATGAAGTCGGCGTTCACACTCGCATTGAACACGCCTTGGAAGCAGCCGATCCGGTTGGCCTCGGTGGTCCACTCGGGGTTCTCGAGGAAATTGAGATCGTAGAGCGTGTAGACGAGGCGGGCGCGGCGGAGGCCGGAGGGGCAGAAGAAGTTGTTGGAGTGGACGATGTCGGGATCGCCGAGCAGCCGATCGAGATCGGCGGGCGGCGAGCGCCAGAAGTCGCGCGCCGCCTCGAAGTCCGCGTGGTGGAAACCGCGCCGCACATTGTGGCACTCGGGGAAGGCCGTGTCGGTCGGCCAGCGCTCGTCCCAATAGAGATCGCCGAAGGTCGGATAGAGCAGGAACTCGTCCGCGGGCATGAGTGCGGGCAGTTGGCGGACGAGATTGGCGGCGAGAAAGCCGCAGCCCGCCTTGTCCGCACCCGTCTGACTGACGTCGAAGCCGATTCTCAAGGGACGGCTCCCGGCCGGCGCGAGGCCAGCGTCTGGGCGACGGCGCCGCGCAGCCAACCGAAGATAAGCGCCAATAGCGACGGGTTGAGCATGCGGTTCCAATGCCAGCCCGCCCTGAGCACGGCCCAGCTCACCGCATATGCGAAGCGAGGCCGGTCCGCGCGGGCGATGCCGCGCTCCTCGACGACGAGATGGGCGTAATTTGAAAGCCAGCGGTCCGGCACGCGGCCCAGCCGGCGCTTCAGCACGTCGTTGATCTCGGCGTGGGAGGCGGCGTGCCCGCTCAAAGTCTTGTTGGTGGGGTAGAAGCGCGAGCCGGCAAGGAAGCGCTTGAGATGCGCGAACTGCGCCCCGCCATGGCCGAGACGGAGCCAAAACTCGTAATCCATGCAGTAGTAGAGTGACGCATCAAGCAGGCCGAAGCGCTCGACCACGCGCCGGCGAAAGAACACGGCGGGCTGGCAAAGAAAGCACACCTCGGCGAGACGCGCGAGGTTCCACGGCTCGGTCGGGTAATCCTCGATGACGGTGTC